>JBBIPB010000132.1:0-6196 GCA_037443065.1 Acidobacteriota bacterium
CGATCTCGTTGACGCAGGGGGTCGCGAAGTACTTGCCCGGGTCCTCCATGACGGGGAGCCACCGGAGGACGTCGGCGTAATAGGCGGGGACAGCGGCCTTGCTCCTGCGCCGCGCGAGGGCCCGCTGGGAGAAAAGGCAAAGGGCGAGCCCGGGAGGGGCGCCGATCGCCTTCTGCGCCGCCGTGAGGAGGACGTCGACGCCCCACGTGTCAAAGGGCTCGTCGATGCCTCCGGTCGCGCAGACGCCGTCGAGGATGAAGATCTCCTCGCGGCCGCGAAGGAGGCTCGCGTATTCGGCGACAGGGGCCTCTGTCCCCGTGGATGTGTCGACGTGCGTGACGGTGACGGCGGCGTAGGAGCCCCTCGCGAGCTTTTCGGCGACGGCAGACGGCGCGACGGCGTCTCCCCACTCGGAGCGGAGGACGTCGCACCCGATCCCGAAGGCCGCCGCGAGGTCGGCATACCGGTCTCCGAAGTAGCCCTGCGAGACGACGAGGATCTTCTCGCCCGGGCCGGCGACGTTGACGAGCGCGATCTCCATCGAGAGCGTCCCGCCCCCCGAGACGATGACGGGCGTGGCGGTGGCGCTCTGGCCGAGGGCGCGGAAGTCGGCGAGCGCCCGCTTGAAGGTCTCGACGAAGGCGGGGAAGACGTGCGAGACGGTGGGGCGCGCGAGGGCGGAGAGGATGCGCGGGTGGACGGGTGTCGGCCCGGGGATCATGGTGAGGATCTCGTCGATCATGGCGGGTTCCCTCTTCAGCGGACGAGTTCGAGCGGCGGGCGGGCGCCCGTGACGGCGCGGATCGCCGGACCCACGAGGCCGGGGTCGTCCGAGATGACCGAGGCGGCACCCCAGAGCGTCATCTGACGGGCGACCTCGGGGTCATTCACGGTCCAGACGTGGACGGGAATCCCCGACTCGCGCGCCTCGGCCATGAGGCGGAGTGTGACGAGCGAGACGTTCGGGGCGATGGCGTCGCACCCCCGCGGCCGGTCGGGCCAGAAGCGCCCGGTGGGGCGGTAGGTGGAGGGGTCGAAATTGAGTCCGGTCTCGAGGCGCGGCTCGATCTCCTTGATTCGCCGGAGCATCTCGCCGAAGAAGGAGAGGACGAGCGCCCGCTCGAAGAGATGGAGCTGCGCGAGGAGCGCCGCGACGCGAAACTCGAGGAGCCCCGTCCGCGGCGCGGGGCCCTGCTTGAGCTCCACGAGGAACCGCCCCGAGGAGCCGTAACGGGTCAGGACGTCGCGAAGCGTCGGGATCCGCCCGCGCAGCTCGGCCGGGCCGGTGCCGTCCGGCGACAGCTCGGCCATTGTCAGCTGGGCGACCGGGACGCGCCGGCCATTGACGGCGATCTCGGCGTCGTGGACGACGACGGCCTCGCCGTCGAGCGTGAGCCGGACGTCCAGCTCGACGGCGTCCGCGCCGTCGGCCTCGGCGCGGTCGAAGCTCTCGAAGGTGTTTTCGGGGGCCTTCGCGCTCGCTCCGCGGTGGCCAACGACGCGGGTGGGTCCCTGGCGGAAGAAGTTCATCGCGGCTGGATTATCCTCGCGGTAGATGTTTCGACGGCCACCGACCCGTCCGAAGACGGCAGGACCGCCTCCGCCCAGGCCCCGCCCGCGGCCCGAGCCGGTGCCGCCTCGCGAGGATCGGCGCGCGCCGGTGCGGCTTCCAGACGGCCCGTACCGCGTCCCGATCTCGACGATCGACTGGCTCGTTTCGCGCGAAAGCCCGGCGGCGCGGTACGTCGCCCTCCGCGACCTTCTCGGCCGTCCGGCCCGGGATCCCGACCTCAAGCGGGCGCGGCAGGCGCTGCCGCGCGATCCCTGGACACGCGATTCGCTCGCGGCTCTCAGGCAGCGGACGCCGCCGGGGCTCTCCGCGGAGGAGCTCTCGCGCCGGTACGATGGAGGGCTCTGGCTGACGCTTTTTCTCGTCGAGACGGGATGCGACGCGTCGCTCCCGGCGATCCGCCATGCGGGCGATCTCCTCTTCGCGGCGTGGGAACGGACTTTCGTGGAGCTGTCGCGGGGCCACGACGCGGCTGTCGACCTTCCCTCCTTCACGGCGACCTGCCGGACCCTCGCGCTGATGGGACACGCGTCCGACGGGAAGATCCTCGCGGGGGCCGATTACGTCGCGCGCTCCGCGCTCCTCGGGCGCGCCGCCACGGCGAAGACGCTTCTGCTCTTTTCCACTCTTCCTCCGGGAAAGCGCTCGCCGCTCGTCGTCCGGGCGACGGAGTTTCTGCGCGAGCGGGCCGTCGGGGCCGAGATCCCGCCGGCCGTGCCGTCGGCGTCGGGCCGGGCGTTCCTCAAGGCCGGCTTCCCGACCGGTGAGGAGACCGATCTCGTCGAGCTTCTCTGGGCCCTCGGGCTGACCGCGCCGGAAGGGGAAGCGGAAGGACGAGAGGGAAACCTCGCGCGCGGCCTCTCCCTCCTCCTTGCCCGTGCCGACCACCGGGGGCGCTGGAGGCTGGACCGGACGCTTCCCAGCGGCCTCCCGGTCCCGCTCGAACGCGCGGGCGAGATGTCGCGTTGGGTGACGATGCGCGCCCTCATCGTCCTTCAACGGTTTCTGGGCCTCTCGATCGAGACCCCGCGGGCCCACGGGAGACAGGCTGCCCGATGATCGCCGCACACCGGCGCCTCGCCGCCGCCGCCGTCGCATCTCTCGCCCTGGCCTCGTGCGCGCCGCCGGCACGCCCCTCCGTGGACGGGTACAGGGCGAAGGTCACGATCTCCGAGAGAGGGACGGCCGGGAAGACCTTCGAGATCGCCGTGCGGGGCGCGAAGCGGCGGCGGGAGGAGGCGGTGAGCGGCGGAATGGTCCTCCTTCTCGACGAGAGCGCGCAGAAGGCGTGGCGCCTCGACCCGGTCGCGAGGACTTTCGCCGAAGTCGCGTACGCGCGGGCGACCGACGAAATGCTGCCGGGCTACCCGCTCGCGCCCGGCTTCAACGACCGCGACGAGGCAGCCAGACGCGGGATCACGGAGTACCGGCGCGAAAGCGACGAGATCTTCGCGGGGATGGTCTGCGCCCTCTGGCGCTTCATCGACCAGCCGGACGCCGTCGTCTCGCCGTCGACGGTTTATTGGGTGGCCCCCAGCCTCGAGAACCTGACGATCCGGATGGACCGGGAGATCCCGATGGCGGACGGCTCCCGCTCCCGGAGAAAGGTGGAGTTGACTCAGATCCGGGTCGGCGTCCCCGAGAGCCTGTTCGCGATCCCCAGAGACTACCAGCCGGCTCCAGGAGTCCGTTGAGGCCCTGGCCGGGGCTCCCTGTTACCATTTCCCGCCCGTCCGGACGGAGGAGCCGGGCCACGGAGGAGAGAAAATGAATCGTTTCGTGATCCGCGCCACGGTCGCCCTTGGCACTTTCGTGGCGCTCTCCGCCGCCGCCGGGCCGACCCCCAGGGACCCGAAGAGTCCGATTCCGGGCTGCGTCGACGGGCGCGGACCGACCGGTCCCGTGGAGGTGAGGCTCCTTTCCCCGACGACAAACGAGATGTTCCAGATCCCGGAGGCCCCGGCGGGCCTGCCGCCGGCGAAGGGCGCGACCGTCGAGGTCAGGCTCGAGGTCAGGAACTACGAGACGTTCCTCGACCCGAAGACCGGGTGCGGGCAGGGAATCGCCATCGCCTTCGATAACCTCTCGGCCTCCGTCCACTTCGAGCCGTCGAAGCCGTGGGCGTTCCGGAATGTCCCGAAGGGGACGCACACGATCCGCGTCTTCGCCGTCCGCCCGTGGGGCGAGTCGATCAAGGAGCCCGGGGCCTTTGCCATGGTGACGTTCAACGTCGTCGCCGCGGACGGCAAGAACGCCCCCGACCCGAAGGCACCTCTTCTTACCGTGAGCCGGCCGAAAGGGAAGTACCCGAAGGGTCAGAACGTCCTTCTCGACTTCTTCGTGACCGGCTGCGTGGTCGGGGAGAAGGCGGTGCCTGACTCCTGCCGGGTCCGGTACCGGATCGGCGACTTCCCCGAGGTGGTTCTCGAGAAGTCCGGCCCGGTCTGGCTGAAGGACCTCCCGGTCGGCAAGCACGCGTTCGTCGTCGGTGTGACGAAGGACAACAAGCTGATCGACGGGCCGTTCAATCTCTTCCGCGGCGTCTTCGAAGTCGTGGACGCGGCCCCGGCGGCGGCCCCGGCCAAGGCGGGAGCCCCGGCCCCCTGACGATGCGCTCTCCCGTCGTCTACGAGAGCCCCGGCACGCGCCGGTGCCTCGTCGATCCGCCCTTGATCCTCGCTCCGATGGCGGGAATCACGGACATGACCTACCGGCTCCTCCTCCGGAAGCTCGGCGGTGTGGGGCTCGTGACGATGGAGTTCGTCTCCTCGGAGGGGCTCACCCGTGGGAACCGGAAGACGGAGCGGCTGCTCCGTTTCGATCCGGCGGAGCGTCCCCTCTCCGTACAGATCTACGGCGCCGACGCCGCCCGGATGGCCGTGGCCGCCGCGCGCGTCGAGGAGATGCAGGTGGACGCCTGCGACATCAACATGGGGTGCCCGGCCAACAAGGTCCTCAAGGGGTGCGCGGGGGCCGGCCTCATGCGCGACCTTTCGAAGGCGAGGGAGATCATCGCGGCCTGTCGCCGGGCTCTTCCGACGACCCCGCTGACCGTGAAGTTCCGGATCGGCCTCACGGACGAGACGGTGAACTACCTCGAACTCGCCCGGATCTGCGAGGGGGAAGGGGCGGCGGCCGTCGCTCTGCACGCCCGGACCGCGAAGCAGATGTACACGGGATGCGCCGACTGGAGCCGGATCGCGCGGCTCAAGGAGACGGTGAAGATCCCGGTCGTCGGCAACGGCGACGTGACGGCCCCCGAAGACGTCGTCCGGATGTTCCGCCAGACCGGCTGCGACGCCGTCATGATCGGACGCGGGACGATGAAGAACCCCTGGATCTTCCGGCAGGCGGCCGACCTCCTCACCGGAAGTCCGGTCCGCGCGGCCACCCTCGAGGAGCGGCGCGAGGCGATCCTCGAGCATTTCCGCCTCATCCAGAAGAACGACGGCGACGAGCCGCGGGCCGTGATGGGAAAGCTCCGGACGTTCACGGGGTGGTACACGCACGGCCTCCCGAGCGGGATCGACCTCCGCCGCCAGATCAGCGGCCTTCCCTCGCCCCAGGCGTTCCTCGACGCGGTCCACGACTTCTTCGACCGCCGCATGGCGCGCGCGGCCTGAGGCGAGAATGCTCCCGTGACCGAATCCCCGCGCGACCTCGTCTCCCTCCGCGCCTCGCTCGACGGCGTCGACGCGGAGCTGGTCTCGCTGCTTGCGAGGCGCCTCGCCCTCGTCGCGAAGATCGGCGAGACGAAGGCGGAGGGCGACGGGGCGATCCGGGACGCCTCGCGCGAGCGCGACGTCCTCGCGAAGGTCGAGTCGGTCGCGCGGGACCTCGGCGTCCCGGTCCCGCTCGCGCGGAAGATCTTCGGCGAGATCATCGCCCATTCGGTCAACCGCCAGGCCGCGTTCCTCTCGAACGCCGCGGCGAAGGGGGAGCTTCGCGTCGCGTTTCAGGGCGTCCCCTACGCCTACTCGTGGCTCGCCTCGCAGAAATACCTCGGCGGCCTCGGCATTCCGGGGGTGCTCACGGGCTTCAGGAGCTTCGCCGAGGCGGTCGACGCCCTCGTCGGCGGAAGCGTCGACCTCGCGATTCTCCCGATCGAGAACACGACGGCCGGGAGCATCAACCAGGTCTACGACCTCCTTCTGTCTCACGACGTCGCGATCGTCGGCGAAGAGACGTGGAAGGTGGACCACTGCCTCGCGGGCCCCGCCGAGGCCCCGCTCGGCTCGATCGCGAAGGTCCTCTCGCACCCGCAGGGGCTCGAGCAGTGCAGCCAGTTCCTCCAGTCGCTCCCCGGTGCGCAGCCCGTCTTCCGCTTCGACACGGCCGAGGCGCTTTCGGAGGTCGCGGCCGCCGGCGACCCGACGCAGGCCGGCATCGGGCCCCCGGAGGCCGCCACACACTACGGCCTCGTCATCCTCCGGCGCGGCATCGCGAATCAGGAGGAGAACTACACGCGGTTCGTCGCCCTGGCGCGGACGGCGGAGCGGTTCGACCCGCGGATCCCGTGCAAGACGAGCCTCGTCCTGACGACACGGCACGAGCACGGCGCGCTCCTGAAATGCCTCGCCGTCCTCTCGGACAACGGCCTCTCGCTGACGAAGCTCGAGTCGCGCC
>JBBIPB010000133.1:0-6143 GCA_037443065.1 Acidobacteriota bacterium
CGAAGCGGATCCAGGTGATCCCCGGGAGCCCCTGCATCAGGAAGAGGCACATCAGGATCCCGAGGACCGGCGTCACGGGCGAGAAGGGGACGCGGAACTTCCGCGGTCGATCCGGCTCCCGCACGCGCAGGACGAGGATGCCGATCGCGACGAGGATGAAGGCGAAGAGCGTTCCGATGTTCGTCAGCTGGACGATCTCGTCGATGTTCGCGATGGCGGCGAAGACGGCGACGAAAACGCCCGTCAGGATCGTCGTCACGTGGGGCGTCCGGTAGCGCGGGTGGATCTTCGAGAACCAGGGCGAGAGGAGGCCGTCCCGCGACATCGCCATCAGGATGCGCGGCTGGCCGAGCTGGAAGACGAGGAGTACCGACGTCAGGGCGATGACGGCGCCGAAGGCGAGGAGGCCCGCGGCCCAGTCCTGGTGGACGAAGGCGAACGCGGCCGCGAGCGGGTCCGCCACGCCGACGAGCTTCTGATGCGGGATCATCCCCGTCAGCACGAGCGCCGCGAGAACGTAGAGGACCGTGCAGACGCCGAGCGAGGCGAGGATGCCGCGCGGCATGTCGCGGCCGGGGTCCTTGCACTCCTCGGCAGCCGTGGAGACGGCGTCGAAGCCGATGTAGGCGAAGAAGATCAGCGAGGCGCCCGTCCAGACTCCGTGAAAGCCGCCGGGGAAGAAGGGCGTCCAGTGCGCCGGCTTGACCCAGAAGGAGCCGACCGTGATGAAGAAGAGGAGCGTCACGAGCTTCAGGACGACGACGACGTTGTTGAAGCGGGCCGACTCCTTGACCCCGCGAACGAGGATCCAGGTGATGAAGGCCGTGATTCCGACGGCGAGGAGGTTGAAGACGACTGGAATCCCTCCGATCGTCGGATGGGAGAGATGCGCCTGGTAGGCGAGAGCGGCCTCGGGGGCGAGCGAAGCCGCTCCCGACTCGGCTGCAGCCTTCGCGGCGAGGAGCGTCGAGCGGTAGTCCGTCGCGAGCCAGGGCGGAATCTGGAAGCCGAAGCCCGCCACGAACTGCCGGAAATAGGCCGCCCACGAGATCGCGACGGCGATGTTCCCGACCGCGTACTCGAGGATGAGATCCCACCCGATGATCCAGGCCACCAGCTCGCCCAGCGTCGCGTAGCTGTAGGTATAGGCCGATCCGGCGACGGGGACGAGGCTCGCGAACTCCGCGTAGCAGAGGGCGCAGAAGCCGCAGGCGACCGCCGTCAGGAGGATCGAGACGACGACGCCGGGGCCCGCCGGCGGCTGCCCTTCGCCCCCCGAGGTCGCGCTCCCAAGGGTCGCGAAGATCCCGGCGCCGATGATGGCGCCGATCCCGAGGGCTGTCAGGTCGACCCACGTGAGGGCCTTCTTCAGGCCGTGCTCCTCGTCGCCCCCCTCGGCGATCAGGACATCCAGCGGCTTGCGCCGGAAGAGCGACATGAAACGCCTCCTCGTACCGGGACAGGGCGGAGTCTAGCGGCTCGCGAGGCGCCCCGCGCCGGCGGCGGAGAGAACCCGCGGGACGACCTCCACGAGCGACGACACGGTCTCGATCCCCGCGAGCGCCTGCCCGGACCGGTCGACGAGAAGCGCCGCGAGACCCGCCTCGCGGGCGCCGTGATAGTCGTCGTGAAGCGAGTCCCCGACGTGAAGCGCCTCGTCGTGCGCGACGCCGGCCAGCCGGACTGCCTCGTCGAAGATGGCGCGGGACGGCTTGCTCGCCCCGAAGAGCGCCGAGACGAGGATGTCATCGAAGTACGGCGTCAGCCCCAGCTCCGTAAGGAGCGGCGGAAGCGAGGAGTCCCAGTTGCTGACGACGAGGAGGCGGACCCCGCCGGCGCGGAGGGCCCCGAGGACGTCTTGAACCTCCGGGTAGACGCGCCAGTGTGCGGCGTTCCGGAAATGGCGGACGAGGCCCGCGAGCAGTTCGTCCGGCAGCGGGCCGCCCCCCGCGCGCGCGAAGACCTCGGCGACGAAGTGGTGCCAGAAATGCGCCTCGCCGCCGCCGATCGACCAACGTTCCTCGCCGCGGGCGCGTCGCTCGGACACGTCGCACCAGGTCGCGAGGACGGCGCGCTGAACCTCCTCGGCCGAAGCGGTCACCCCGTGCGCCGCGAACGCGTCACGGTAGACCGTGCCGACGGGAGGGTCGGCGTCCAGAAGGGTCTGCCCCGCGTCGAAGAAGACGGCGCGGATGGGGGTCGCCTTCAGGGCATCACCTGCCCGCCGTCGATGACGATTGCCTGCCCTGTCACGTTTCGCGCGTCCTCCGAGACCAGGTACGCCACCAGTGCGGCGATCTCGCCGGGCCCGAGGACCTCGCCGAGGGGAGCCATCCTTCCCGCCATCGCGAAGGCCTCCTCCTCACCCACGCCCGCCTGCTTGCCAAACCCGCGGATCCCGTGGCGCCCCATCTCCGTGTCGACCCAGCCGGGGCAGACCGCGTTAACCGTGATCTTCCGGGGCGCCAGCTCCAGCGCCAGCGCCCGCGTCAGGCCGATGACGCCGTGCTTCGACGCGCAGTAGGCGCCGTTCAGCGCCACGCCGAACCGCCCCGAGACGGAGGAGAGGTTCACGATCCGCCCGCCGTCGGCAAGGAACGGATGGGCCGCCCGGCAGACGCGCCACGTTCCGGTCAGGTTCACGTCGAGAGTTCGTGCCCACCGTTCGTCGGAACGCTGGTCGCCGGAAAGCGGCGTCACGCCCGAGATCCCGGCGTTGTTCACGACGACATCGAGGCGGCGTTGTGGCCGCGCCGCGCGCTCGACGGCAGTGGCCACGGAAGCCGGATCGGTCACGTCGAGCACGACCGCGATCCCGTCGCCCCCGGCCTCCCGGAGGGCCGCCACGATCTCCGCGCCCGCTTTTTCGTGGCGAACCCCGGCCGCCACGTGCGCACCGTCGGCCGCGAGCCGCACGGCGATGGCCCGCCCGATGCCGCGCGAGGCTCCGGTCACGAGGGCGTTCCTTCCCGAGAGCGATTTCGTCATCGGCTCCTCCGGCCGGCGATTCTATGGCGCCGGGCGAAGCGATCTAAGATGAGCGGATGCGGATCGACGTGCTGCTCTTCGCGTCGCTGAAGGACGAGGTCGGGCCCTCCATGCCGGTGGAGTTGACGGAGCCCGCGACCGTGGCCGACCTCCGGCGCGCCCTCGAAGCGGCCCATCCCGCCTTCGGCCGCTTCGGACGCCGCGCGATGGTCGCGGTCAACGAGGCGTACGCGCGGGAGGGGGACCCCGTCCGTTCGGGAGACGCCGTGGCGCTTCTTCCGCCCGTCGCGGGGGGCTGAGGGCCCCGTGCCCTTCCTGACGGACCGCCCGATCGACCCGGCGTCGCTCTTCGAGGCCGTGCGCCGGCCCTCGGACGGCGGCATCGCCCTCTTCGTCGGCGTCGTCCGGGACCGGAACGACGGACGGACCGTGACGAGGCTCGACTACGAGGCGTACGGACCGATGGCCGAGAAGGAGATGGCTAAAATCGCGGAGGAACTCTCGGTGAGCCATCCGGAGTCGAACCTCCTCATGCGCCACCGTGTCGGAAGCCTTTCCGTCGGCGAGGTAGCCGTCGTCGTCGTGGCGTCCGCGCCGCACCGGGACCAGGCTTTCGCCGCATGCCGGGACGGGATCGAGCGGATCAAGGCGCGCGTTCCGATCTGGAAGCGCGAACACGGCACTCACGGCGCCGCCTGGGTGTAGCCGCGTCAGGCCGCGCACCCTGACGAAACTGATTGAAAAGTCAGGGACTTCTCTCTATAATTCCCCGTTCGATAGAGTGACCTCCCCTTCGCCGGAAGGGACGAGATTCCAGGCGAGGAGAAGCGTGTATGTTCTTGGCACTAAGGCGGATCCAGATCTTCGCGAGCGATTTTCCCCGTTCGCGCCGCTTTTACGGTGAAACCATGGGCCTCCCGGAGACGGCCGGCTTCGAAAACGATTGGGTCGAGTTCAGCCTGGGGCCGGTCCTCCTGAAGCTCACGCCGCTCCGGCCTGGAGAGGTGCCGGCCCGGAATCAGGTGGCCGGCGTCTTTTCGACCGCCAACCTCGAAGGGGCCCTCACGACGTTGAAGGAAAAAGGGGTGACCGTCACCCGCCCGCCGGCCGAGGAGTTCACCGGCCGCTCGGCGGAGATCCTCGATCCCGACGGCTACCGGATCATCGTCTTTCAGCCCTCCGACCTCCATCCCGACGAGGAATGGGTTCCGACCTCGAGGGTGGACGAGCTGGTCCGGCACCGGCTCGCCGCGCGACGGCAGCGCGAGAAGGCGAAGGGACCCGGAAAGAGCACTCCGAAGAAGAAGCCGTCATCGAAGAAGAAAAGACCGTCGCCGAAGAAGAAGAAACCGGCGCCAAGGAAGCTTGCGCCAAAGAAACTGTCGCCGAAAAAGTCGGCGCCCCGGAAGCCTGCGCCGAGGAAGTCCGGACCGAAGAGGCCGGCCAGGAAGAAAGCCCCGGCGAAGAAGAAGGCACAGTCTCCTTCCCGGAAGGGAGCGAAGAAAAAGCCGGCCCGAAAACGCTGACCGCGTTAGCCGGAACCTCCTTCCGTCACCTTCAAGGGAGCGAAGGAGAGTCACGATGCCTCAGACGATTCCGCCGACGACCTGCCTGCGATTCCCTGCCGTCGCCCGAGCCCGGTCCCTCTTCCTCTCCTCCTCCGGCCTCGTGACTCTCCTCTTTCTCTCTCTCGCGGCGGCGCCAGCCGCGGCACAGATGTCGATCGGGCTTCCGTCGCCGTCCCCGGCGCCTGCCACGATGCCGCCGACCGTCGAGGGGTTCGTCAGCGCCGTCGAGGGACCGATCATCACGCTTCTCGGCTCCCCCCTCCTGCGCGTCGATATCTCCGGCGCGACGATTCTCCCGGCGGATTCCACCGGCACAACGCCCCCGCCGATCACGCCCGGAGCCTTCATCCTGGCCACGGTGGAGCCGACCGCACCCCCGCAGGCCGGGCCCCTGCCGCCGCCGCTCATCGCCCGGACCGTCGCGGTCCGCCCCGCCGGCACCGCCGTCCTCTCCGGCGAGATACTGAGCGTCGGGTCGGACAGCTTCGCTCTTCTCTTCCGGACCATCCTCGTCGACGCACGTACGGTCTTCTCCGGTTACGGCTCGGGCGGACCCGTGCGGGGCCTCTCCGACCTCAAGGCCGGCATGCACGCGACGGCGTGGGTCGTCGCCAGCAGCTCCGGCCTCAGGGCGACGAAGGTCGTCGCCTTCTCCGACGTCGTCCCGCCGAAACCCTTCTCCTTCCGCGGCGTCGTGAAGGCGATCGGCGACACGAGCTGGCAGATCGACGACAAGACGGTCGGCGTGACGGCCGATACGAAGATCGTCGGTGACCCGCAGGTCGGAGACACTGTCGACGTCCTGGCGACCATCCAGGATCCGCCGAATCCGGCGATGGGAATGCCGTCCCGGATCGTCGCCCTCCTCATCGCCAAGGTCGACGTCGTGCCGCCTCCGCCGCCGGGCCGGACCTTCACGTTCGACGGGACCGTCCAGTCGATGCCGGCAAGCGGAATGATCGGCCTCTGGAAGATCGGCGACCGGAGCGTGATCGTCACCGGGCTGACGAAGATCACCGGGACCCCCAGGGTCGGCAGCCCCGTGACCGTGACCGGCTATGCGACGCCTTCGCCGTTCGCCTCCGGCGCCGTGATCCAGCCCTCCTCCATCCCGATCGTCGCGACGAGCATCGTCGTCAAGTCCTGACGCCGCCCCGTCCGAACGCTCCTCCCGCGCGGGCCGATGCCGGCCCGCGCATTCGTTTGCGCTAACCTCGGCGCATGAACACGAGCCTCCTCGACTGGTGTGCCTCGGAGGTCGCCTCCCTCCGCGCGGCCGGCACCTACAAGACCGAACGGATCCTCGAAACCCCGACCGGGGCGCGTGTCCGCGTCGACGGGCGCGACGTCCTGATGCTGACGTCAAACAACTATCTCGGCTTCGCGAACCATCCCCGGATCGTCGACGCCGCCCGAAGCGCCGTGGCGCGCTGGGGGAACGGCCTCGGCTCGGTCCGGTTCATCTGTGGGACCCAGCAGCTTCACAAGGAGCTGGAGGCGACGATCTCCCTCTTCTTCGGGACGGAGGAGACGATCCTCTACATGTCGTGCTGGAACGCGAACGAGGGGCTCTTCCAGCCGCTCCTC
>JBBIPB010000134.1:0-6101 GCA_037443065.1 Acidobacteriota bacterium
GGGTCGGCGTCGCCGTCGGCGACGCGGTTGCCGTCGGCGTGGCCGTGGGGGTGGCCGTCGGCGTCACCGTCGGCGTGGTCGTCGGCGTGGCCGTCGGCGTGGCCGTCGGCGTGACGGTCGGCGTGGCCGTCGGCGTCTCCGTGATCGTCGGCGTCGCCGTCGCCGTCGGCGTCGCCGTCGAGGTCGGCGTCAGCGTCGGCGTTGCCGTCGACGTGGGCGTCGTCGTGGGCGTTGCCGTCGACGTCGGCGTCGCCGTCGGGGTGATCGTCGGCGTCGGCGTCGTCGTCGGCGTCGCCGTCGGCGTCGGCGTCGGCGTCGGGGCCTGCTGCGGGTTCAGGCAGATGCCGCCGTACCAGACGAGGCGCCCGACCGAGTCGTCCGCCTCGAACAGCTCGTTGCCGTAGATGTCCCACCGCATCGAGCCGCTCCGGTCGAGGACGATCATCAGGTTCGGCCGGATGACCTGCTGCGTGATCTGGCGAAGCGGGTCGTATCCTTCCGTGTAGGCGAGCGCGATCCCTTCGTTCCCGAGAACGAGGAGAATCCCGAGCGTGGCGGCGAGGATCCTCCGGAGGCGATCCGGAAGGCTCACGTGAAACCGCCCGGGTCCCGCCAGAGCGTTCTCGCGCCGTCCCGTGGATCTCTCCCCTGCACGCGCTCTAAACATAAAGAAGCGACAACTCCTGAGCGAGTCTCGTGCCGCACCCGGGAGCAGGGAGGCAAGCATCTCTCCATGGACGATTTAGAGGATTCGACCTCATTCGCCTATCCGTGCGGAGCCTCGGTGGAGCGACACTTTCCGTAACAGCGTGGGTTCCTCCTGCGCCTTCGAGATCCTGCTACTTGCTCTTGGCTCCCGAGCCCGTGCCGCCCTGGTTCGTCAGGTACTGACCGCCCACGGGCGCGCCGAAGGCCCCCGTGATGACCTGCTCCTCGAGGATCTTCGTGAAGACGCGCCCTCCGGCTGCCCGGATCTGCCCCACGGAGATGATGAGAAGAACGTTGTCGGAGTCGAGCGCTGCCCCCCCCGGGTCCTCCGGGTTGTTCCGGACGTATACCGAGTAGGTCCCCTGGTCGACGACCTTTCCGGTCAACGGAGCCGGGACGGGAACCGGCAGGTTCGCGAAGTCCTTGACCACGTTGTCCTCGGGGTCGGCGGCGTGAAGGATGATTCCCTGGTAGCCGCCGCCGGGGACGCTGAGCGGCGTGCAGCCGCTGCAGGTCAGGAGGGTCGAGAGGCCGATCCCGACGCCGACGACCGAGCCGATGACCGATTCGCCCTTCCGGAGGCCCACCTCCGCCACGTAAAAGGCCGCGCGGCTGAGCCGGGCGTTCCCCGAGAGGCCCTCTTCGATCTGGGCGAAATACGCGACGCCGAGGCCGACGACCGTCAGGATCAGGATCACGAGGATGACGGTGACCAGCGCACTTCCGCGGGATCGGCGAAGGTGGAATTTCTTCACGGCGGTCAGCTCCCCAGAATCCGGTTCTTCAGCATGATGGTCACGGTCGCCCGGCTGTGCTCGGAATTGTCGGGCGTCCCCGGTGTCGTGCGGTTTTCGACCGCCGGGCGGAAACGGAGGGCTGCGTTCTGCATCTGCCGGGCGCCGAACGTGATGGGGCGCGACCGGGCGACGACCGTGAACCTCAGGCCGATGACCTGCGTGATGTCACGCGCCGGGGGCGCGGCCGACGGCCCCGCCTGCCACGGCACGTCGTCCACGCACTGACCATTGCAATCCACCGGGATCGGCGTCGGCGCGGGGCCGCCCGGGGTCGGCGTCGGTCCGGGTGCAGGAGCCGTGTAGTTCTTGAGATCGTACGTCGCGTCCGCCGTCTGCCAGAAGGTCCCGTCGGCGTAAAGGTAGGCGATCTGGAAATCCTCGATGTTCTCGATGACCGGGACGAAGGCGGTGCCCGGGTTGTCGGTCGTCGGGTCGAAGAGCCCGGCTTTCTGCTGGAGCGACGGAACGCCGTTCACCGTCCGGACCCGGAAGGAGACGGCCTGGAGGCCGGTGACCATGAAGAAGGGGTCGTTCATCGTCGCCGGAACTCCGCCGGGCGGGCCGAGGGGGCCGTCCCCTCCGAGCGACGGCGGGGCCGTGCCGGGCTCCGTCTGGATGTGGACGTTCCAGCCGTTCGTCGCGGCGCAGCCGTCCGTCGGCGGGTTGGCGGGAAAATAGGCCTTGATCCGGAAGTACTGCCAGAGAGCCTGGTTGTCCTGGAGGAGCAGCAGGGCGTTGCTGTGCCCCGTCCCGTTCTCCCCCGTCAGGGCATTGAACGCGATCATGTTCGCGTTGTCGTCGTTGCCGCCGCCGCAGCCGCCCCTGTACGAAATGTAGAAGTCGCGCGTCGGAGGAGAGTAGCCCTGCCAGTTCGGGTAGATTTGGTACTTCGCGGGCTCTCCCGCCGGAATGAGGAGGGAAACGACGTCCGTCCCCTCGTCGCCGAAGCCGGCAGCGGCCTGCCCCGACGTCAGGTTGTCGTACGTCGCCTGCACCCTGCTGGTGGCCGCGTTGGCGAGTCGCGCGTCGCTGTTGTAGTAGGTGACGATGGCGTTCTGGGCGCCGATGCCGGCGTCCGTCGCGCCCTGGAGGAAATGGGCGAGGTAGTCCACCGCGCGCCGGCTCGTCTGGCGAGGCTCGATGACGATCTGCACCCGTTCGGCGAACGAGCGCATGGTGAAGAGCAGAGTGAGCGAGACGACCATCACGACGACGAGGAGGGCGAGCGAGACCATCGCCTCGGCCAGGGTGAAGCCGCGCGCCCGCCGGGACCTCCTAGAACGCGGCGACATAGTCCACCCTCTTTCCGCTGTCCAGGGTCAGGCCGAAAAACCGGCTCGTGGCCGCGGTCGCCCTTCGCGCCGGCTCGGCAGTCACCGTGATGATGTAGAGGAAGTTGGCCGCCGCGCCGCTCGATTTCGCAATCGTGTAGGAGATTTCGTACGGACCCGACTCCTGCTCCATCACGTTGGCCCCGTTCGGGCCCCAGTAGTCCCACCGCGGGTCGGTCGAGTCGTACGGGAGGTAGACGGGGTTCGGAGTCTCCGCGAGGGCGGCGGGGATGCCCGAGGAGGCCGGGGGCGCCACCGACGGGTTTCGTCGCGTCAGGGAGTAGCAGAAACGGATGTTCTCGACCACCTCCTGGCACTTGAAGAGAAGCTCGGTCCGAGCGGCCGCCGCTGCGCTGGAGAGAAGGGCGAGGGAGAAGAGCTGGAGAATCCCCGCGACCATGATCGAGAGGATCGCCATCGCGACGAGGACCTCGATGAGGCTCGAGCCCCGGCGGCGGGCCGGCCCCGTCCGGCGGAGGCGGATGATCCGGCGCATCAGGAGCGGATCTCCACGAGCTGGACGGTCCAGGCGGGCGAGATTCGCAGCTCGAACCCCTTGAACCCGCTTGCCGGCGCCAAGGCTCCGGTCATCGTGGGGAGCGTCAGATCGAGCGTGGCAGTGGCCGCGATCTGCTGGGTAGTGGCCGGATTGATCGTCCGTCCGAACGTGTCGCAGGCGAGGAGATGGTCCACCGTGACGTCCGTGGAACTGCTCGACCAGTTCGCCGACGCGATCTGGCCTGCGACCGCCAACGAGAGAGAGATCGCCGCGGGGTCGATCGTGTGCTCCTCGAGGAGAGTGTCCTTCGCCGGGTCGACCGTCCCGTAGGGCGGCATGACGAGCGTGCCGGGGGGGTTCCCGACCGGATCCCCGTTCGGGTCGTCCGCCCAGAGCTGGATGACCGTGGGTCCGGACGCGGTGGCGTTTCCGATCCGGAGGAACATCATGGCGCTCCGGCGCTGCGACTCGAGATACGCGCGCGTCGCCATCATCTGAATCGTCTGCGTCAGGGAGTTCAGGCCGTTTCTCCGGAGGGCCTTCATCGTTTCGACGCCGGCGATCGTCAGCGTGATCCCCAGGATCACGAGCACGGCGAGGAGCTCGAGAAGCGAGAACCCACGCCTCACAGGGCGACGCCGGCGGGCTCGGTCGGTTCGCATCGGATCGGCCGGCGGGAGGTTAGCGAGTCTCATGCCGCGAATCGGTATTTCCCCGAACCGATTCTCCCTCAGAAGCTTGCCGAACGGGAGGAGGGCGCGTGGAGACCGCCGATCCCGCTCCGGGCGACACTTTTCGTAACAGAGGGAGGAGCGCATGCCGCTACGAACCGGGGCGGCCGCTCGGATACCATAGCCTCGGAGACCGACGTGGTCCTCGAGAAGATCCGGAAGGGCATCCGAAGCGAGCCGGCGTGGATCACGCAGCTGCGAGAGCATCGCTGGGGTTCCGACGTCCAACGGAAGGAGCTTCTCGACCGCTTCCTTTCGCAGCACGACCCCGACGTCGAGTGGGTCGTCTGGACGGCGCTCGACCCGAATCCCGATCTTCGCGCCGCCGGGATCGCCCTCCTGAAGAAGAGGGGGGACCGCGAGGCCTACCCGGCGATCGCCGCGCTTCTCCACACGAAGTCGGAGGCGGCGCGGCGGGCCGTCCTCCGCTTCATCAAGGAACTCGCCGGAGCGGATCTCTCGGGAGTCCTGCTCGAGCTCGCGAGCACGGGAGACGACCGGACGCGCCTCGCGACGCTCGAGCTGGCCGCCGGGGCGAGCGGAGAGGTCGCTTTCGAGGTCGCGCGGCGGACGATCCAGGCGCCTTCCCCCGCCGTTCGCGCGGGTGCCCTCCGGCTCGTCAGCGAGACGAACTTCCCTGGAGGCTCGGCCGCGGCGGCGCGCCTCGCGGTCCCCCTGCTTCAGGACGAAAACAGCGAGATCCGCCTCGCCGCTCTCGCCGTCCTCGAGCGGCATCCGAACGAGGCGACCTTCCCGGACCTCCTCCAGATGGCGCGGACGGGCGACGACCGCGTGATGCACGCGGCATACGGAGCGCTCCTCCGCCTCCTCCCAAGCGCGAAGACCGACCACACGCCGGAGATCGTCCCGCTTCTCTCGAACGGGCTTCCGGCCGTACGGGCGGGGGCCCTCGCGCTCCTTCAAGGCGTCTCCCCCGCCACGGTGGCGCGGCGCTTCGTCGAGCATTTCCACGGCGCTTTCGTCTGGGTCCGGGACCGCGCGCTCGACACGACCCGCGAAGGCCTCCCCGAGTTTCCGCCCGCGATCATCGCCCTCTGCGACAGCGCCGACGCCACGCTCGCGAAGGCCGCGAGCGAGATGACGCTGGCGATGGAGGACCCGCGCGCGATTCCGGTCTGGCTTCGCCTCATGGACGACCCGGACTATTGGATCCGGGCGCGCGCGACGGAGCTTCTCGGCCAGAACGGCCACGACCGGCCGGATGTCTTCGCCAAGCTCCTGGCCGCCCTCGACATGCCGGAGATCGCGATCTCCGCGGCCGCTGCGCTCGGCGAGCTGGGAGACCCGCGCGCGGCCGGCCCCCTCCTCGATGCGTTCAAGAAGGCTCAGGCGAGGACCGACCTGCAGGTCGAGCTGATCGAGGCGATGGGAAGCCTCGCGCGGATGGAGCCGCGGATCGTTCCGCTGCTCGGAAAGATCGCACAGACGCCGCAGGTCGACGCGAAAGTGCGCGAGAAGGCACGCCGGACGGTCGAGCTGATCCAGTCCGCGGCCGAAGGCGCGTCCGCTCCGATCGACGACGACGAGGGCGGTCCGGAGCCGCCGGCCGAAGGGGAGGAGGCCGGGCTGAAGAACATGCTCGCCGACGCCGTCCGCTCCGGAGCTTCCGACTTCCACCTCGCGACCGGCTTCCTCCCGCACCGCCGCGTCCAGGGCCGGCTCGAGCCGGTGGACATCCCGACCGTCACGCGGAAGAGGGCGCAGCTTCTCATCAAGGAGATCCTCACCGACGCCGAGTGGAAGACGCTCGAGGCGGAGCGCCACCTCGACGTCGCGCTCCGCCTCCCGCGCGTCGGGCGATTCCGGGCGAACTTCTTCTCGCAGCGGAGCGGCTTCGACGCGGCCTTCCGCGTGATCTCCCGCGTCATCCCGAAGCTCGAGGACCTCGGGCTGCCGCCGTCGGTCGCCGACCTCCTCCGGATGACGCAGGGGCTCGTCCTCGTGACGGGCCCGGCCGGATGCGGCAAGTCGACGACGCTCGCGGCCATGATCGACCGGCTCAACGAGACGCGCC
>JBBIPB010000135.1:0-5765 GCA_037443065.1 Acidobacteriota bacterium
CGATCGCCTTCTTCGACATCGTCTACGTGAAGCACGGCCACGACCTCGAGGATCCCTATCTCCGGTTCTCGGCCGCCGAGGAGACGATGAACAAGAACCTCCTCATGGTCCTTTTCACGAAAGCCGGAGGTGTCACGTTCCGCCGCTCCTTCCGCGAAGGCGGCAAGGAGGTGACCCGCCCGGTGGACCTCGAGGGGGTCGCGCGTGTCGAGGAGGCGATCGAAAAGGGGTGGCTCCTCCACTTCCCTGCCGGGACGACGCAGCCGGGGGCGCCTCTCCGGAAGGGGATCGCCCAGATCCTCCACCGGACGAAGGCGGTCGCCGTCCCCGTCCGGGTGGATGGCTTCCGCAAGCTCCTCCTCCACAAGCAGCTCCCCGGCAAGCTCTTCAAGAAGTGCAGGATCCGGATCTACGAGCCGATGGACCTGGCCGACTTCTACGCGCATCCGTACGACCGGGATCGCGGAACCGAGGTGGTCGCCCGACTGAGCACACTCCTGAACGACCCCGCCTGAGAGCCCCGCCCCTCGCCTGCTTGACATTTATAACTATATAGCTATATTAGCTGCCGTGTTCCAGGAGACGCTTCCGGAGGCCCGATGACGACGGCTCGACGTCTTGCACTCTTTCCGCTTCTCGTTCTTCTTTCCGCCCTGCCGGCGGCCGCGGACGGCGAGACCCTGACCCTCGCCGGCGCGATGGCCCGCGGGCGGGAGAACGCCCGGGAAGTGTCCGCCGCCCGCGCCCGGCAGAAGGCCGCCGAGGCGCGCGTCTCGCAGGCGAAGGGGTTCCGCCTCCCTTCGCTCAACCTGACCGCCCTCTGGACGCGGACGGACAACCCGGCCGAGGCTTTCGCCCTGAAGCTGAACGAAGGGACCTTCTCGTTCCCCGCCTTCGTCCAGAGCGATCCGAACAAAGCCGCCCCGATCAACGCGGGGATCACCCGGGCCGAGATCGCCCTCCCGATCTTCACGGGAGGCGAGCTGTCCGCCCGGATCGACCAGGCGACGTTCGCCGCCGCGGCCGCCGGGCAGACCGCCGACTGGGCGGGGAACAACGCCGCACTTTCGGCCGCCGAGGCGTATGTGATGGTCGCGCAGGCGGAGGAGTACGACGCGCTTCTGAAGAAGGCCCGCGAGACCGTCGCCGCGCACGTGACGCTCGCGAAGAACTACGTCGACCAGGGGATGCTCGTCCGTTCCGAGTTGCTCCGGGCCGAGGTGGAGCTGGCCCGGATCGACGACCTCGTCGAGGAGGCGGACGGCCGCGTCCGCGTCGCGAACGCGAACCTCGCCTTCCGCCTCGGGGCACCGGGAGGCGCCTCGTGGCCGCTCGACCCCCTGCCGGAGCCGCGCCCCGTCGACGGGCCCGTGGAGACATGGCTCGACTCGGCCGCCGCGCGACCCGACCTCGCTTCCGCGCGGAAGCTCCTCGCCGCCGGAGAGCTGGAGGAGAAGATCAAGAAGGCTCCTTACTGGCCGAAGATCGCGTTCGTCGCCCGCGGCGAGCTCTACGGAGACCACGTCTTCGGGTCGAGCGGCACGTCGGGCTCCCTCATGGCCGTCGCCACATGGAACGTCTTCGGCGGGGGCTCGGATCACGCCGCGGCGATCGCCGCCCGCGAGGAAGCCCGCGCCGGGCGCGAAGACGTGACGCGCTTCGCCGACGGCGTCCGCCTCGAGGTCCGGCAGGCCTTCGAGGAGGCCCGGACGGCCCGCGCCCGGAGCGAGACCGCCCGGAAGGCGCTGGAGGCCGCCCGGGAGAACGAACGGATCACCGGCGAGAGATTCCGGTCGGGCGTCGTGAAGATGCTCGACCTCCTGGACGCGGCGACCGCGCGGCGCGAGGCCGAGACGCGAGAGCTCGTGTCGCGCGCCGAAGCGTACGCCGCGGCTCTCCGGCTCGCCGTGAAGGCCGGCCGGCGCCCTGAAAGCGTCCTGCCCTGAGAAACACGGAGGAACGAATGAAGCTCTGGATCACCGCGCTCGCCGCCCTGGCCCTCTCCGCCGCCGCCTGCGGCGGAAAAGAGGAGAGAAAGGAAGCGCCGCTCTCGCCCGTGACGGCGGCCGTCGCCCGGGCCGAAGCCGCCGACCTGGCGACCCGGGTCGAGCTGTACGGGACCGTCGAGGCCGCGCGGACCGCCGCCATCTCGAGCCGCGTCATGGCGAACGTCGTCGCCGTGCCGGTGAAGGCGGGAGACCTCGTCGCCGCGGGAGACGTCCTCGTGGAGATCGACCCGGCGACGGCCCAGGGACAGGAAGGCCAGGCGAAGGGGGCCCTCGCGCAGGCGCGCGCCGCGCTCGCCCTCGCCGAACGGAACTACCACCGGTACCAGGCGCTCGCGAAATCAGGCTCGGCGTCGGAGCTCGAGCTGGACATGGCGCGGATGCAGTACGAGCAGGCGGGGGGGGCCGTCCAGCAGGGAGAGGGCGCCGTCGAGGCGGCCTCCTCCGTCGCGAAAGAGTCGCGCGTGACCGCCCCGTTCGCCGGCCGGATCGCGGCGCGGATGGTCGACCCGGGCGACTTCGCCGCCCCGGGCCGCCCGCTCGTGATGTTGGAGTCCGCCTCGGGCCGGCGCCTCGTCGTCCAGGTTCCCGCCTCGACGGTCGCCGCGTCCTCTCTCCGGACGGGACAAGACGTCCCCGTCCGGATGGACGGAGCCCCCTCCGATCTCGCGGGCGTCGTCGTCGAAATGTCGCCCGGTGCCGATCCGGCGAGCCACACCTTCACGGCGAAGATCGAGCTTCCGGGCGCCCCGGTCGCCACGGGCCTCACGGGCCGGGCCTACGTTGAAAGCGGAATGCACCGGACGGTCCTCGTTCCCGAGAACGCCGTCGTCCGGAGCGGCGGACTCCCGATGGTCGTGACACGCGACGCCGAAGGGAAGGCGCGCTCGCGCGCCGTGACGACCGGTGAAACGAGGGAAGGAAAGGTCGAGATCCTCTCCGGCCTCTCCGGCGGCGAGACGGTCCTCGTCGCCCTGAAGGCTCTCCCGGCCGACGGAGCCCCGGTGTCGGAGGCGTCGAAGTGAGCGAGACGAAGGCGCCGGGCCTCCCGCCCGACGCGCGCCGCGAAGCCCTCCGGCTGAAGATGACGCGCCGGCCGCTCGGCGCTTCCGGGCGGCTCGCCAGGGCGTTTCTCGAGTCGAAGCTGACGCCGCTCCTCGTCGTCGCATCGCTCCTCCTCGGCGTTTTCTCGCTCCTGATCACACCGCGCGAGGAGGAGCCCCAGATCAAGGTCCCGATGATCGACGTGATGGTCGCGATGCCCGGGGCCTCGCCGGAAGAGGTGGAGCGGCGCGTCGTCGGCCCCGTCGAGAAGGCGCTCTACCAGATCCCGAACGTCGAGTACATCTATTCCATCTCGCAGCCCTCCGGCGGAATCGTCATCGTCCGCTTCCTCGTCGGGACGGACCCGGACCAGGCCGTCGTCCGCGTCCATTCGAAGCTCGCCGAGCTGGCGCCGTCGCTCCCGCCCGGGACGATGCCCCCGGTCGTCGCGCCGCGCGGGATCGACGACGTCCCGGTCGCCGCCTGGACGCTCTGGTCGAACGACGTCTCCCCGATGCGCCTCCGGCAGGTGGCCGACGAGCTGAAGACCGCGTTCGCCCGGCACCCGCACGTGGCGCAGGTGACGATCATCGGGGGACAGCGGCGCGTCGTCCGCGTCACGTTCGACCGCGACCGCCTCGCCGCGTACGGCGTCTCCCTCCTCCAGGCATACCAATCGCTCTCCGGCCTGAACTGGCGCCTCCCGGCCGGAAGCTTCTCCTCGGGGAACACCGAGACCGCCGTCGAGGTTGGCTCCCTCTTCCGGCGCGCCGAGGACGTCGGCTCGGCCGTCGTCGGGGTCTCCCGGGGGAAGCCGGTCTCCCTCCGCGATGTCGCCGCCGTCTCCGACGGACCCGAGGAGCCCTCCCAGTACGCCTGGATGCTGACGAAGGGGGGCGACGCCGCGCCGGCGGTGACGGTCGCCGTCGCGAAGAAGCCCGGGACGAACGCCGTCGACCTCGTTCGCGACCTCGACGCGCGGATCGCGGGCCTGAGGGGACCCGTCGTCCCGTCGAACGTCCGGATCACGAAGACGCGTGACTACGGGAGGACGGCAAACGAAAAGTCGTCCGAGCTGATCTTCCATGTCGGCCTCGCGACCCTCTCCGTCGTTCTCCTCATGGCGCTCTTCCTCGGCCGCCGCGAGGCGCTCGTCGTCCTCGTCGCCGTCCCGGCCACGCTGGCTCTCACGCTCTTCTCGTCGTACCTCTTCGGCTACACGCTGAACCGCGTGACGCTCTTCGCCCTCATCTTCGCGATCGGCATCCTCGTGGACGACGCGATCGTCGTCGTCGAGAACGTCCACCGCCACTACGAGCTGGGTTGGGGCGAGCCGCGCCTCGCGACGATCTACGCCGTCGACGAGGTCGGGAACCCGACGATCCTCGCGACCTTCGCCGTCGTCGCGGCGCTCCTCCCGCTCGCCTTCGTGTCGGGCCTCATGGGGCCTTACATGAGGCCGATCCCCGTCAACGCGTCGGCCGCGATGATCTTCTCGCTCCTCGTGGCCTTCGTCGTCTCGCCCTGGCTCACCTTCCGGCTCTTCCGGAAATACGCCGAGGAGCACCGGAAAGGGCACGACCGCTTCGCCCCGGACGCCGAGACCCCGGCCGAGGGGAAGCTCGAGAGCTTCTACCGGAAGCTCTTCACGCCGCTCCTGAAGAAGGCCGCCCGGCGCTGGGCGCTCTTCGGGGCCGTCGCCGTCCTCCTCCTTCTCGCCTGCGGCCTCTTCGTGATCCGCGCGGCGAAGGTGAAGATGCTTCCGTACGACAACAAGAGCGAGCTGCAGGTCGTCCTCGACATGCCCGAAGGGACGACGCTCGAGGCGACCAACGCCGCGGCACGCACCCTCGCCTCGATCGTGAGGGAGGTGCCCGAGGTGCGGGACGTGGAGGTCTACGCCGGCACGTCGGCCCCCTTCAATTTCAACGGCCTCGTCCGCCACTACTTCCTCCGCTCGGGGCCGCTCGTGGCGGACATGCAGGTCAACCTCGCCCCGAAGGACGAGCGCCGGCGCGACAGCCACACGATCGCCAAGGACGTGCGGACGCGCGTCGCCGAGGCCGGACGGAAGCTCGGCGCGAACGTGAAGGTGACCGAGGTCCCGCCGGGGCCGCCCGTCCTCTCGACGATGGTGGCCGAGATCTACGGGCCCGATCCGACGGAGCGGATCGCCCTCGCGAAGAAGGTCCGGGCGATCTTCGAGTCGACCCCCGGCGTCGTGGATACGGACTGGCTCGTCCAGGCTCCCGGCCCGCGTGTCGAGCTCCTCATCGACCGCGAAAAGGCCGCCCTCTCGGGCGTGAGCCCCGAGGTCCTCGTGAAGACCCTCCGGATCGCCCTCGACGGCGGCGAGGCGGGACTCCTGCGCGACGAGAGCGCGCGCTCCGCCGTTCCGATCGTCCTGCGCCTCGACCGCGCCCAGAGATCCGGTCTTGAAGGGCTTCTGTCGAGCACGGTCCCCTCGATGACGGGCCGACTCGTCCCGATCCGGGAGCTCGTGACCGTCCGGACGGACGTCCGCGAGACCTTCGTCTACCACAAGAACCTGCAGCCCGTGACCTACGTTCTCGCCGAGATGGCGGGCGTCGCGGAGGCGCCGGTCTACGGAATCCTCGACATGAAGGGCCGGATCGGGGCGCTGAAGCAGCCGGACGGGCGGCCGCTCCCGATCCTCTCGACGAGCCTCCCGACCGACACGACGTCCTACGCGAT
>JBBIPB010000136.1:0-5677 GCA_037443065.1 Acidobacteriota bacterium
CGATCCGGAGCGTGCCGACGCCGTCCCCCTTCTCGACCCCGCCCGGCCCCCAGGTGAGTGTCGTGTCGAGGTCTCCCCGCCCCATCATTCCCGTGCCGGGAAGTCCGATCGCCGCGAAGAAGCTCTCGAAGCCGAGATTGTGTCCGTGGGCGATCACCGCGACCGGGATCGGCGGGTTCTTGAGCCGCTGGACCCGGACGTCGGCCTCGACCGTCCCGCCGAGCATCTCGGCCCGCGTCACCTTCGCGAGGACGCCCGCCGTGTCGACGTGGAGGAGCCCGGACGCCGTCACCGGGAACGGACCGAGGGCGCCGCCGTTTTCCACGTCGAACGTCGCGCGCGCCTCGAGACTCCCTTTCTCCTTCACGAGGAGCGACCCGGCGATCCGGAGAGGTCCGGTGAGCGGGACGTCGATCCCGAACAGCTGCCCCAGAGCCTCTCCGCGCGTCTCGATCGTCGGAAAGAGCTGGAGCGTCGGGTGGCGCAGATTGTCGATACCGCCCGAGGCGTCGAGCGAGATCCGGGGCCCGCGCAGGTGAAGGTCGTGGATCTTCAGGCGTCCCGGCGAAAGGTCGGCTCCGATGCCGAGCGAGAAGTCGAACGTCTCGTACTCGCCGATGCGGAGACGGGCGCGCCGCACGCCGAAGTCGAGGTGCGACGTCGAGGAGCCTCCGATCCGCCGCGCCACGAATGCCGCCTCCTTGAGAGACGCGTCGACTTTTGCGGACCAGTCCCGGAACCGGATCGTCGCCCTTTGGACGACCGCCTCGGAGAGGGTGACGTCGAGCCCTCCTTCCTCGCCCCCCTTCGAGAGCCGGGAGAAGTTGTTCGAGCCGTCGTCGAAGACCTCGAAGACGATCGTCGGCGCGACGAGGCGGAACTTCGGCAGCTCGAGACGGCTCCCGAAGAGCGACGGGAGGCCCCGGACCTCGACCTCGGACGCCGCGAAGCAGGGGCCGGAAAGGCCGCGCGGGTCGTTCGCGATCGAGACGTCGCGCAGGAGGAACGACGGCGGGAGAAGAGAGACGTCGAAGCTTCCGATCGTGACGGGACGCGCGAGCTTCTGCGAGAGGAACGTCTCCGTCCGGTGGCGGAGAAGGCCCTGGAACCTCGAGGACCGGAAGACGGCGTAGAGAACGAGGACCGCGAAAAGGAGAAGAAGGCCGAAGAGTCGAAGGACCCGTACCTGCGTCAGCGTCAGGTCGGGCAGATGAGGATGCGGGATTCGAACCCGGCGTCCCGGGTCACGCGGCGCCTCGGGACCGCCGTCCGGTCTCGCCATGCGCCCTTAGCGCCTCCCGTTTCCGTGCCCCCCGCCGAACGAGAGCTTTCCGGCGAGGACGTCGAAGAAGGAGTCCTTCGAATGGCGGACGAGGCCGACCGAGACCGGGGCGCGGGCGACGGAGATCCTCATCGCCGACGTGACCGGCAGCCCTTCCTGCCCGTCGAGCGTCAGGTAGACGTCCGTCGGGTCCCCTTCGACGGCCAGCTCGAGCCGGACGGAATCCGGCAGGACGAGCGGGCGGAGCGAGAGCGTGTGAGGGCAGATCGGCGTCAGAATGATCGCCGGCATCTGCGGCTCGAGAATCGGGCCGCCGGCGGAGAGGTTGTAGCCCGTGGAGCCGGTCGGCGTCGAGACGATGACGCCGTCCCCGCGGTACCGGGAGACGACTCCGCCATTCGCCTCGACGCGGATCACGGCGATCCGGGCGAGGGCCGAGCGCGACACGACGGCGTCGTTCACGACCTGGTAGCGGCGCGACGGCTGTCCATCCTCCACCACGGTCACGGCGAGGAGGCGGCGTTGCTCGACGGAAGCCTCCCCGCGGAGCGCCGCCTCGAGGAGCCGCGGGAACTCGTCCGGGCTGGATGCCGTCAGGAACCCCAGCGTCCCGCCGATGTCGACCCCGAGGACGGGGACGCCCGGAGCCGGGTGGCGCGCGACCGAGAGGAGCGTCCCGTCTCCGCCCAGCGTCACGACGAGGTCGACGGCCGCCGCGATCTCCGAACGAGGAACGCCGGACGTTCCGCGGGCCGCGGCCGCCTCGGCGTCGTGGACGACGGTGAAACCGCGCCTCCGGAGCGATCGGGTGAGAGAGTCCGAAAGGTCGAGCGCCTCGCGGCTCGTGTAACGGGTCACGAGGCCGATCCGGCGGATCGGACCCCTCTTGCGGGCGCCCTTCACGCCCCGACTTTAGCGCGATTCCACCCGCCCCGCGGCCCGGAATGCCGCCAGAAACTCCTCGTTTCCGTCGGCGCCGGTGATCGGAGACGGCCTCGTTCCGAGCGTCCGGAGGCCGAGCGCCTCGGCCGCCGAGACGACCCGGGCGACGGCCCGCTCGCGGACCGCCTCATCGCGGACGATCCCGCCCCGTCCCACCTCGCCCCGCTCCGACTCGAACTGCGGCTTGACGAGGAGGACGACGTCCGCTGACGGGGCGAGGAGCGGGACGACGGCCGGGAGGATCAGCGTCAGGGAGATGAAGGAGACGTCCGCAACGAAGAGCTCCACCGGCTCGGGAACCTCGGCGCGGGAGAGATGCCGCGCGTTCACCTTTTCGCGGAGGATGACGCGTGAGTCGCCCCGGAGCTTCGCGTGGAGCTGGCCGTACCCGACGTCGACCGCATAGACCTTCCGCGCCCCGCGCGCAAGGAGAACGTCCGTGAAGCCCCCCGTCGACGCCCCGACGTCGAGGCAGACTTTTCCGGAGGGATTAATGCCGAACGAGTCGAGGGCCGCGGCGAGCTTCACCCCGCCTCGCGAGACCCAGGGATGCTCCGGGTCCGAGACCGAAATCTCCGCATCGGGGCGGACCGGCGTCCCCGGTTTCGGAGAAGCGATCCCCTTCACCACCACCCGCCGGGCCAGGACCAGGGCCTCGGCCCGCGTCCGGCTCTCCGCGAGCCCCCGCTCCACCAGCAGCCGGTCGAGCCTGACCCTCTGCCCCTTGGCGGTCACCGCGTGACCATCACCTTCAGTACGTCGCCGCGGGCGCGGGCGAGGCGGAAGGCCTCGGGGGCGTCGGCGAGCGGAACGCGGTGGGTGACGATCCGGTCTGCGCGGACGACGCCGCGCGCAATCAGAGTCATCGCACGCTTCAGCTCGTCGGCTCCGCAGGAATAAGAAAAGCGAAGTGTGAGATCGCGGAGGTAAGCGGTGTGCGAGGCAAGGCTCCAGCGCGTCTCGGGGGGGACCGGCGAATAGCAAATGACGCGTCCGGCTGGCGCCGCGGCTTCCATGGCGGCATCGAACGCCGACGAAGCATAGGGCAGGACGAAGACGGCGTCGGCCCCGCGGCCGGCGCTCTCGTCCTTGGCAATATTCGCAAGCCCCTCAGCCGGATCGATCACCCGGTCGAAGCCGAGCTTCAGCGCCGATTCGCGGCGCGACGGGTCGAGGTCGCTCCCGATCAGGCGGGCGACCCCGGCCTCGCGCGCGAGGATCCCGAGGAGGACGCCGCTCGAGCCGAGCCCGATCACCGCCACGACGTCGCCCTTCGTCACCGCGCCCCGGTCGACCGCCTTGAGCGCGCAGGCGACCGGCTCGGCCAGAGCTCCATCCTCGAATGAGAGACCGTCAGGGATGAGGAGCGTGTCCGTGGCGACCGTGGCCGCTTCGGCCCGGAAGAACTCGGCGAGGCCACCGGGGTGGAGGCGGTTCGGCTTCCAGGCCGGGCACATCACGGGCTCGCCCGCCTCGCAGAACCGGCAGCGCCCGCAGGCTGCGTGATGGTGGACGAAGACGCGGTCGCCGGGGCGGAACGCCGTGACGCCCTCGCCGACGGCGGACACGACGCCTGCAGGCTCGTGACCGAGAACCGTGGGAGCTTTCGACGCGACGTACCAGGGGGCAAGGTCGCTCCCGCAGAGGCCGACGGCCCTCATCTCGACGAGAAGCTCCTCCGCACCGATCTCCGGCACCGGCATTTCGACCACCTCGATCTCGTCGAGCGACCGGACGAGCGCCGCTTTCATGGGACGAGGACGACCTTCATGGCGTCACCCCGCTCGACCTCGTCGAAGGCCTCGCGCCATTCGGCGAGTGGACGCCTCTTCGAGAGAATCGTCGTGAGCGGGATCGCGCCGGAGACCAGAAGCTCGAGCGCGCGGTCCGCGTCGGCCGGCGTGTAGTGGAACGAGCCGACGACGGAGACTTCCTCATAGTGGACGCGAAACGCGTCGACGTCGATGCGGCTTCCCGCCGCCATCCCGGCGAAGAGGAGGAGTGTTCCTCCGGGAGCCACTCGTTCTGCGAGGGAAGAGGCGTACGCCGGACCCCCGGTCGTGTCG
The DNA here is from genome assembly GCA_037443065.1 of Acidobacteriota bacterium. Lineage (GTDB taxonomy): Bacteria > Acidobacteriota > Thermoanaerobaculia > UBA5066 > UBA5066 > DAOMFB01. Next base: position 4,291 of record JBBIPB010000136.1, read on the forward strand.
ACGACGAGGTCGAATCTCCCTTCCGCCCGTTCGATCCGGGCGCCGAGGGCAGAGAAGAGGGCGAGCCGCCCGCGCTCGAGGCCCGTCACGGCGATCTCCGACGCTTCTTCTCTCAGAAGAAGAAAGAAGATCAGCCCGATCGGGCCGCAACCGGCAATCAACACACGGCTGCCGGCGTGCGGAGCAACCCGCACCAGGCCGTGGACGACGGACGCCAGAGGATCCAGCAGGGCCGCCCCCTCGAAGGAGAGCTCCTCCGGGATCCGCCGGACCGCGCCTCGAACGAGCCTCGCCGAAAGGAGGAGCCGGTCCGCGAAGGCCCCCCAGAGCGGCGCCTCGAAAGCCGTCTTGCAGAGGTTCTCCCTTCCGGCCCGGCAGCTCGCGCAGGTCCCGCACGGAGCCGTCACTGCAGACGTCACGCGCGCGCCGGGCGAAAAGGGCGATCCCTCCCCCGCCGCGACCACGGCTCCGGCCATCTCGTGTCCGAGCGTCACCGGGAAAGGCACCTTTGGGTGCCCGCGCCGGAGGAGCTTCAGATCGGTACCACACGTCAGGGCTGCCCGGACCTCCACGACGATCTCGCCCGGACCGGGAACCGGATCAGGCCGATCCACGAGGGAGGCCCGTCCGGGACCTTCGCAGACGAGCGCGCGCATCGCCGCGAAGGGTAGCAGCGTCGGCGCCCGGATGAGGCACACGCCTCCTTGACGGCGTCCCGGCGCCGCCTCACTCTCGCGCCGTGACGCCGCCGCACCCGGCCTCCGGACCCAGCGCCCCGAGCTATGCGCTCCTCTCCGTGGCGACGGCCGTCCTCACGATCGTCCTGAAGCTCTACGCGTGGAAGGTGACCGGCTCGGTCGGCCTTCTTTCCGACGCGATGGAGTCGTTCGTGAACCTCCTCGCGGCGCTCGTCGCTTTCTGGGCGCTCACGGTCGCGAAGAAGCCGGCCGACCCCGAGCATGCCTTCGGCCACACGAAGGCCGAGTACCTCGCGAGCGGATTCGAGGGGATGGCGATCCTCGCGGCAGCGGCCGCCATCGCGGCCGCCGGCGTCGACCGCCTGCTTCATCCCCAGCCGCTGACGAGGCTGGGCGTCGGTCTCGCTTTCTCCGTGGTGGCCTCCGTCCTGAACGCCGCCGTGGCGGGCACCCTTCTCCGCGCCTCGAAGCGGCTCGACTCGATCACCCTCCGGGCCGACGCCTGGCACCTCCTGACCGATGTCTGGACCTCCGCCGGCGTCGTCGTCGCGATCATCCTCGTCTGGGCGACGGGGTGGATCGTTCTGGACCCCGTCGTCGCGCTCCTCGTCGCCGCCAACATCGTCTGGACGGGGCTGAAGCTGCTTCGGGAGACGGGACATGGCCTCCTCGACCGGGCGCTGAACGAG
>JBBIPB010000137.1:0-5666 GCA_037443065.1 Acidobacteriota bacterium
TCGCCATCGTGGCGGGGTCGATGCTCTGCGGGGTCCCCGCGATCGGCACGTGGAGAATCCCCCCGCCCCACTCGCGAGGCGCTTCCGCGACGGCCGCCGCCGATTTCCCGATCTCGGCGTAGTTGATGAAAGGCGGGCTGCTTCGAAGCGCGAGGCCGCGGACGCCGGGGCCGGCGATCCGGTAGTCCACCTCGTGAAAGACCGGGATGAGGACGGGCGCCTCGAGGAGGAGGCTCTCGTACTTCCGGTAGAGCCCTTCACGCACGGCAGAGCGGCCCTCCGTGCGGGCGTCCTCGGCGAGCCGGTCCGTCTCGGGGGACGAGAAAAACGTCCGCATGTGGCCGCCCGCCGAGTGGAAGAGCACGAAGGTGAAGTCGTCCGGATCCTCGTAGTCGGCCATCCAGCGGCCGATCAGGAGGTCCGCGCTCCCGCGCGCCTGCGCGTCGATGTAGGACTTCATGTCGGAGTTCGCGATCGTGATCTCGACGCCGATCTCCTTCCAGAGCGAGAAGAGGGCGGCCGTGAGCGCCTTGTGGCGGTCCTGGAGAATCGGGTGCACCGCGGCCGTGAGGCGAATGGGTGGCGTCAGGCCGGCGTCCCGGACGAGAACGTGAGCCTGGTTGCGGGACATGAGCGGCCGGCGCCGTCCGGCATCGTGTCCGAGGATCCCCGGCGGGAGGATTCCTGTCGCGGGCACGGCGAACCTCCCCAGGGCGGCCCAGACGAAGTCCTGGCTGCGCGTGATCCCGGCCAGGGCGCGCTTCAGCGCGACGTTCCCGCCGAGCGCGCTCCTGGAGTTGAAGAGAACGAAGTACGTCCCCTTCTTCGGCGTCTCGACGAGGCCGGCCCGAAGGCGAGCCTCGCGGAGGATCGCGTCGAGGTCCTGCGGGGAAAGGTCGCGCGCGAGCTCGATTTCCCCGGCCCGGAGCCCCGCCACGATCGCGGAGGCGCTCATCCCGGTCCGGAACTCGATCGCGTCGAGGCGCGCGGGCTCCTTCCAATGATGCGGATTCCGCTCGAGAACGATGCCGGCCCCTGTCCGGCGCGTCACGACGAACGGGCCCGTGCCGATCGCGGTCTCGCCGCCGCTCGTGCCCGGCACGATCCGGACGATCGCCGTCAGGACGTCCGGCAGGAGGGCGGGGAAGATGGGAAGCGGTTCGACGAAGTCGAACTCGAGCCGGTCGTCCGGTTCCGCCCGGATCCCGGCGACGTCGGCCGCCTCGCCCTTCCGGTGCTCCGCCGCACCGCGGATCGCGGCGAGCGCCGCGGGAATCCCGTCCGGCCGAAGGCGGATTGCCCGCTCGAGCGACGCCTTCGCCGCTTCGGCCGTCAACGGCGCCCCGTCCGAGAACCGGACGCCGGGACGGAGCCGGAGCCGGGCCGAGCGGCCCCCGTCGCCGAGGGTCCACTCCTCGCAGAGAGCGGGGATGAGCTGCCCGTCGGCGTCGGTCGCGAGGAGCGTCTCGAAGACCGTGGAGAGGACCTCGGTCTCCTCCACGACGTGCCGCATCGCCGGCTCGAGAGCTGCGACCGGGTTCGTCATCGCGACGACGAGCCTCCCGCCGGACTCGATCGCTTCCGCCCCCTTCTTCCGTTCGCCCCCGATCCGCTCGAGCTGGGTGGCGTACGCCGCCGCGCGGGCGTAGTCCCCGCGCAGGTTCGCGACCGTCGCGGCGAGAGAGAGGAGCTTCGGCAGGTGGACCGTGTCCTGTGCCGCGGCCGCCGCTTCGATCCCGCGCTCGACGAGGCGCCGCGCCTCGTCCACCTTCCGGCCGTTCCACGCCGTGTCCGCCGCGAACAGGATCGCCTCGACGGCCCGGGCGGACTGCTTCTCGCGCTCGAAGATCTTCAACGCCGACTCTGCTTCGCGCAGCGCGGTGTCGGCGTGTCCCGCCATCCGCGACGCCTGCGCGAGGAGAAGGCGTGCGTCGCCCTCCAGGCTCTTCTCGCCCTCCCACTCCTCGTCCTGCAGGTACTCGAGGACGGTCTTCGCGATGCGCGCCGCCTCCTCCGGGCTGAACGCGTCGAGGGACTTCTTCGCCAGCTTCAGGCCGAAGTCGACGGCCTTTTCGGGCACGTCGCCTTCGGAGAAATGGTGGACGAGCTCGGGGTAGACGCGGTCGAGGCGGCCCTGATGCCGCTTCTCGAGGAGGCTCGCGTACGTGCGGTGGAGCGTGCGTCGCTTCCGCCGCGAGAGTGCACTGTAGAGGACGTCGCGCACGATCCCGCTCGCGAAGACGAGCCGGTCGCCGCGTGATTCCCGCTCCTCCTCGAGGATGCCTTCCTTCACGAGCCTGTCGATCGCCTCGTCGAGGCCCTTTGCGTCCTCCGCGAGGATCTCGAGGTCCTTGAACTCGAAGCTCTTCCCGAGCACGGAGGCGACGGACAGGACCTCGCGTACGTCCTCCGGCAGGCGCTCGATCCGCGCCTCGACGGCCTGCTGGATCGTCTCGGGCAGCGCGTCGGAGGAGATTCCCGTCGCTCCCGAGAGGTTGAGGGCGCCCGAATCGTCTTTCGCGATTCCGCCGGAGTCGAGGAGAGACCGGACGAGCTCCTTCGTGAAGAGAGGGTTTCCCTCGGTGGCGGCGAAGAGCCGTGCCGCGAGGTCGTCCGAGAGCCGCCCGCCCCCGGCCGAGAGCTCCACGAGAGCGCGGTGCTCGAAGGGCGTGAGCGGGCCGAGGGCGAACGTCGCGAAGCGCGGGTCGCCCCGGAAGGACTCCAGCGTCTTCACGAGCGGGTGCCGCTTGTCGACCTCCGTCTGGCGGTACGTCCCGACGATGAGCGTGGGCGTCGGTCCGAGGCGCCGGACGACGTACTGGAGCGCCTCGATCGAGAGCTGCGCGCCGTGCAGCTCCTCGAGGGCGAGGAGGAGCGGCTTGCCCCCCGCGATCCGCGTCAGGGTGCGCGCGATCAGCTCGAAAATCGCGATCTTGTCCTCGGCCTTTCGCGCGTCCCCCGCCTTCGTGGCTCCCGAGTCGCTGCTGGCGGCCGCCCTCAGCTCGCCGATCTCGGAGAGGACGGGGAAGAGCGCGAGGAGGTCGCCCGCGAGGTCCGAGAAGTCGGGGCGGGACGTCGCGGAGAGGCCGTTGTCCTTCGAGCGGAAGTAGTCCTGGATCAGCTCGCAGAACCCCTGGTGCGCGAACGCGCGGTCGTGCTCGACGAAGCGGCCCGAAAGGACCCGGATCCGGCGCGCCCGCGCGAGGTTCTTCAGCTCCTCGACGATGCGGCTCTTCCCGATGCCCGGCTCGCCGGAGAGGAGGACGAACTCGCATTCGCCCGCGACCGCCGCGTGGAGACGCCGTTGCAGCTCGGCCATCTCCCGGTCGCGTCCGATGAACGGCACGGCCGCTGCCGGGCGCGGGAGCATCCGGCTGGCCGTGAAGACGACGGAACGGCCGTAGTCCTCCTCCCGAAGCTTGCTCCGGTAGCGCCGGAGCGCCTCCGCGAGATGCCCGGCGCGCTTCGGTCGTTTCTCCGGGTCCTTGGCGAGACACTGGAAGACCGCCGCTTCCAGCTCTTCGCTCACATCGGCGCCGAGCGTCCGGAGCGACTGCGGAATCTCGTGGACGATCCGGTAGAGGACGGACTGCACCTCGCCGGCGAACGGTGGCTCGCCCGCGAGACATTCGTAAAGGACGGTCCCGAGCGCGTAGAGGTCGGTCCGGCCGTCGAAATTCCGGGAGGTGACCTGTTCCGGGCTGAAGTAGACGACGGTACCGACGAGCGTCCCCGTCTTCGTGAGGCGGTCCTCGGAAGTCGCGAGGGCCAGGCCGAAGTCCGTCACACGCGCGCGTACGTGGCCCGTATCGTCGCGCGACGTCATGATGTTCTCGGGCTTGATGTCCCGGTGGACGATGCCGCGGGCGTGGCTGTAGTCGAGGGCGTCGGCAACCTGGGTGCCGACGTCGAGGACATCGACGAGGCGGAGCGAGCCCTCGCGCAGGAGCTGCCGGAGGTTCGTGTTCGCGAGGACGGGCATCACGAAGAAGAGGGACCCCTCGTGGGCACCGAGATCGTGGATCGGCACGATCGACGGGTGGTCCATCTGCGCGACGATCTGGGCTTCCCGCTGGAAGCGTTCCTCGGCCTCCTTCGTCAGGTTTCCGGGCGGAATGAGCTTCACGGCGACGTCGCGGTTGAGGACGGGGTCCTTCGCGCGGTAGACGACGCCCATCCCGCCGCGCCCAAGCTCGGCGAGGATCTCGTAGCGTCCGGCCAGTCGTGTACCGATCATGTTCTCGTTCTGGGTCCTGAATTGAGACTAATTCGCTATCCGGGCTGCGTCAAGCGCTTGATGGGCGAGCCACTGCCGTAGGCGCTCGTAGACCTCGGGCCGGCCGAGGAGGTCGAGGTGGCCCATCCCCCGGGCGATCCAGGTTCTCTCCGGGAGGAAGGGAAGCGTCCGGGCCGGATCGGCGTGGCGGCCGAGCGCGCTCGCGACGGGAACGAGGCCGTCTCCGACGAGCCGGTCGCCGACTCCTCCGGCCGTCTTTGCGGTCGTCGCGGCGACGGCGAAGCAGGCGACGCGGGAAGGGAGCGGCACCGGACGCCGAACGTCGCCATGGCGTTCGAACCGGTCACGGCCGGCCCAGTCCGCCTGGAACAGATTCCCGTGCCGGAGGTCCGTGATTCCCGCGCTTCTGATCTTCCCGAGGCGCCGCAGCGGGCGTGAGTAGGGGCTGACGCCGAGCGCGGCGTGGACGAGGCTCCCTCCGCGCTCCAGCGGCGTGCCGTGGTGCGGCGTGCCGAGGAAGACGACGGTGCGCAGGCGCGTCGGCCATGCATACCCGGAGTCGGTTGCACAGGAGAGCCCGCTCCGGGCCACGAGCCCGCCCATACTGTGCGCCACGATCGACACGTCCTTGAGCGGGACGGGCCAGCTCGCGACGAGCTTCTCGAGAAGGTTCGCCAGTTCGCGGCCGTTTTCCGAGACGTGGAGGCCCGTGTTGTAGCGAAGGTAGACCGACGTCACGCCGAGGTCGCGCTCGAGCGCGGCGCCGTGGTCGTGTCCCTTCCGATGCCAGCCCGCATCGTTCCGGCAGAGGCCGTGGATGAGCAGCACGAGCCTCCGCGAGGGAGCGGGAATCGCGGCCGCGAGAGCGTGCGGATCCGTCGAAAGAGGTCGACCCTCTCGGCGGAGGCTCATCGGGATTGCGAGCGGATTACCGCTCTCCTCGAGGTGGTCTCCGAGGACGCCGTTGAGCGCGGCGACGACGGCGTCGCGGCGGGCCGACGGCTTCGCCTCGCCGAGGAGCGGAGAGAGCGTCGCGAGGGCGGTGTCGAAGCCGCTTCCCACGAGCCGCGTCACGCCGCGGATGTTGCCGTAGACGAAGCCCGTGATCCCGCCCGTCCGTCCCGTGGGCGCCCTGCCGGGCGAGAGTACAGGAGTCCCGGCGTCCGCGTCATCGTGCCCTCCGCCGTCTCCCGTCCGCTCGGCCGGAACGGGCGGGAGCCGCACGAAAGCGGCGGGCTTCTCGTCGCGGGTGCGGAGCGCCCAAATCCCTGGATTAGGATGACCTCGTGAACGAGGCGATGTCCGGGGAGACGCCGCCGGGGAAAACGGCGGAAACGTCTCCCCGCGAGATCGTGTTCATCGCGGGGAAGGATCCCCTCGTGGAGATCGGCGGGGGGCACTCCGCCTACGTCCGCGTCCATGCCCGGGC
>JBBIPB010000138.1:0-5649 GCA_037443065.1 Acidobacteriota bacterium
TCGCCATGCTCTTCACGAACTCGCCGTCGATCCGCGACGTCATCCTCTTCCCGCTGATGCGGCCGAAGGCGTGATCGCGAGGCTCCTCGCCCGGCGATACCTCCTCGCCTCCCGGAAGGAGGCGCAGGTGGGGGTCGTGGCGCTCGCCGCGCTTCTCGGCCTCACGCTGGGGGTCGCGGCGCTCGTCGTCTCGATCGCCCTCCTCTCGGGGTTCCAGACGCACATCCGTTCGCGCCTCCTGGCCGAGACGCCGCACCTGACGGTCACGCCCGCCGGGCGGGACGCGTTCGGCCCCGAAGAGCGCCTCGCCGAGCGGCTCCGGGCAGTCCCCGGAGTGATCGCGGCCGCGCCGATGGCGCGCGGGCGCCTCTGGGTCAGCGTGACGGGCCGGACGGCGCCCCTCGCGGCGGTCGGCCGGGAGCACGTGACGGGGCTCGTCCTCGAGCTGACGCAGGCGCGCCCGCTGGGCGCCGTCGCGGGCGACGAGGCGACCGTCGTCTCCTCGCGCACGCGGCTCTCGCCGCTCGGCCCGGTCCCGATCGCGATCGTCCTGCCGGTCGAGCGCGTGACGGCGGCCTCGACCGGACGGCGCGAGCCGGAAGCCGTCCTGCCGCTCGACGCCGCCCGGCGCCTCTTCGCGATTCCCGAGGGGGGTGCGGGCGGGTACGAGGTCACCCTCGCGGACCCGGAGCATGCGGACCGCGCGGCGCGCGACGTGAGGGCCGCGCTCGGCCCTCTCGTCGCCGTCTCGACATGGGAGGACGCCAACCGGTCGCTCGTCCTCGCCCTGAAGCTCGAAAGGAGCGTCCTGTTCGCGACGGTCTTCCTGATCGTGATCGTGGCCGGTCTGAACCTCGCCGCGACCTCGGCCGTTCTCGCGGCGACGCGGGCGGGGGACGCGGCGATCCTCGCGGTCCTCGGTGCGCCGCCGCGGACCGTCGCGCGGATCTTCCTCGCGGCGGGCGCCGGCGTCGGCATCCTCGGGACGGCGGCGGGAGCGCTCATCGGAACGGCGGCCGCCCTCGCCCTCGACGCGACGCGTGCGATCCCGCTCCCGGCGCAGCTCTATTCCCTCGGACACGTCCCGTTCCGGGTCGAGCCGTCCGCACTCGCGGCGGTCGTCGCGCTGTCGGTCCTCTGGTCCGTCGCCGCCTCGGCTTTTCCGGCGCGTGCGGCGGCCCGCCGGCCCGTCGCGGAGGTCCTCCGTGCCCTCTGATGCCCCGCTTCTTTCCGCATGCGGCCTCGCGAAGGGGTTCGGCGAAGGAGAGGCCCGCGTCGAGATCTTCCGTGGCGTCTCGCTCGCCCTCCACCCCGGCGACCTCGTCGCCGTGACGGGGCCGTCCGGGTGTGGCAAGTCGACGCTCCTCCACCTCCTCGCCGGGCTCGAGGACCCGGACGGGGGGAGCGTCGAGATCTCGGGAACCAGCTGGAAGGGCCTGACCCCGGAGCGTCGGGCGCTCCTTCGGGGCGAGACGATCGGGTTCGTCTTCCAGTTCCACCACCTCCTTCCGGAGCTGACGGCGGAAGAGAACGCCGCGCTGCCTCTTTTCCTCGCGGGAGTCGCCGAGGGAGACGCCCGCGAGGCGGCGCGGGAGGTCCTCGGGCGGGTCGGGCTCGCGGCGCGAGCGGGTGGCTTCCCGCGAACCCTCTCCGGAGGTGAGCGTCAGCGGGTGGCGATTGCGCGGGCGGTCGTCCGGCGTCCCCGGCTTCTCCTTTGCGACGAGCCGACGGGGAGCCTCGACGCCGCCCACGCCGCCTCCGTTTTCTCTCTCCTCGTGGAGGTCGCGAGGGAGCGTGCCGGGGCCGCGGTGATCGTCACGCACGACCCCGAGTGGGCAAAGCGCTGTGCTACGATGAAATTGTTGACCCCGAACGGGTTGACGGGCGACTGACGATGTTCGAAAAGTACAACGAAAAGGCGCGACGGGCACTCTTTTTCGCCCGCTACGAGTCGTCGAAACTCGGCTCGAAAGTCATCGAGTCCGAGCACATCCTTCTCGGAATCCTTCGGGAAGGGGAGGACGTCGTCAAGGAGATCTTCTCCCGGTTCACCGTCAAGCCCGACGACATCAGGCGGGAGATCGAGGGGGACCGCGTCTTCGTGGAGCGGGTTTCCTCGACGCAGGAGCTTCCCCTCTCCGAGGAGTCCAAGAAGATTCTCGCCTACGCCTCCCACGAGGCGGAGTCGATGATGCACCCCTACGTCGGCACGGAGCACCTCCTGATCGGCATCCTCCGGGTCGACCCGTCCGTCGCGAGCCGGATCCTCGTCTCCCACGGCTTCAATCTCTACGGGGTCCGCGAGGAGACGATCTCGCTGATCAAGGAGCGGGAGGTCTCGAAGCAGAAGAAGGAGCTTCCCTTCCTCGCCGAGTACGCCCGCGACCTGACGGCGCTCGCGGCGCAGGGCTCCTTCGACCCGCTCGTCGGGCGCGACCAGGAGGTCGAGCGGATCATCCAGATCCTCTCGCGCCGGACGAAAAACAACCCGATCCTCCTCGGCGAGCCCGGCGTCGGGAAGACCGCGATCGTGGAGGGTCTCGCGCAGCGGATCGTCGAGGGGAGCGTTCCGCTCTTCCTCGCGAACCGGAAGATCCTCGCCCTCGATCTCTCGCTCATCGTGGCGGGGACGAAGTACCGCGGCCAGTTCGAGGAGCGCCTGAAGGGGATCCTGAAGGAGCTGAAGGAGAACCTGGACCTCATCGTCTTCATCGACGAGATCCACTCTCTCATCGGCGCCGGCTCGGCCGAGGGGTCCCTCGACGCTGCGAACATTCTCAAGCCCGCCCTCTCGCGTGGCGAGATCTCCTGCATCGGGGCGACGACGATGAAGGAGTACCGGAAGTACATCGAGAAGGACCGCTCGCTCCTGCGCCGGTTCCAGGCGATCACGGTCGCCCCACCCAACGAGGAGGAGACCCTTGAGATCCTCGAAGGCGTGCGGGAGCGGTACGAGAAGTTCCACCACGTGAAGTATTCGGACGAGGCGATCCGGACGGCCGTCTACCAGGCGAACCGGTACATCCCGGACCGGTTCTTCCCGGACAAGGCGATCGACATCCTCGACGAGGCCGGCGCGAAGGTGAAGCTGCGCAAGACCGCCGACACGCAGAACCTGAGGCGGCTCGAGAACGAGATCAAGGGCATCGTGAAGGAGATGAAGAAGGCGATCTCCGAGAAGGACTTCGAGCGCGCCGTCTTCCTGCGCGAGCGCGAGATCGAGATCAAGGAGGAGATGGAGCGGACGAAGGCCGTCGCGAGCGACGGCACACAGACCGCGGACGTCACCCGCGCGGACGTCGAGGAGATCATCTCCAGCTGGACCGGCATTCCGCTCACGTCGCTTCACGTGGAGGAGGCCCAGAAGCTCCGGCAGATGGAGGAGACGCTGAAGAAGCGGGTCGTGGGGCAGGACACCGCGATCGAGGCGATCAGCCGGGCCATCCGGCGCTCCCGCCTCGGCGTCAAGAACCCGAACCGGCCGACCGGATCCTTCATCTTCCTCGGGCCCTCCGGCGTCGGAAAGACCGAAGTCGCCCGGCGCCTCGCCGAGTTCCTCTTCGACAACCCGCGCGCCCTCGTCCGTTTCGACATGTCCGAGTACATGGAGAAGCACGCGGTCTCCAAGCTCATCGGCTCGCCCCCGGGCTACGTCGGCCACGAGGAAGGCGGGCAGATGACGGAGCGGATCCGCCGCCAGCCCTACTCGGTCATCCTCCTCGACGAGATCGAGAAGGCGCACCCCGACATCGCGAACCTGCTCCTCCAGATCCTCGAGGACGGCCAGCTCACGGACGCCTACGGCAACGTCGTCGACTTCAAGAACGCGCTCATCATCATGACCTCGAACATCGGGACGAAGTTCCTCGTCACGCAGTCCAAGGTCGGCTTCGGCGAGGGGAAGGGGGCCATGGCGCGGCGGGAGGTGGAGGAACTCGTTCTCAAGGAGCTGCGGCGGGAGTTCTCCCCCGAATTCACGAACCGGATCGACGAGGTCATTGTCTTCAACGCGCTCGGCCTTCCGGAGCTGCGGGCCATCGGACGGCTCCTCATCGACGACGTCGTTGCGACCCTGAAGCACCGGGACCTCGCGCTGCACGTCGACCAGGCGGCAATCGACTGGCTCCTGAAAATCTCGGGCCATGACGCCCATTCAGGCGCCCGGCCGCTCAGGCGGACGATCCAGCGCCACGTCGAGGATGCGGTCTCGGAATTGCTCATCTCCTCGCGGGAACCGATCGAGTGCGTCGAAGTGACTGTGGAAGGGGACGAACTCCGGGTCCGGACCCGCCTGGCGGAGCCGGTGGAGTCGGGTCGGTAGCCGGGGTGGGTGCTTTCGGAGTGCCCGCCTCGCGGGCAGGAGGGCTGTCCCGGCCCGGTGCCGGCCGCGGGCTGCCCCGCGCCGCCGCCATCGTCGCCTTCGTCCTGCTCGCCGGCCCGGCCGGCGCGCAGCAGCCGGTCCCGACGCCGGGCCTCGTCCCGACCCCGTCTCCCTCGCCCCTCTCGGGGGCGATACCCGCGCCCGTGCTGAAGTCCTCTCCGGCTGCTCCGTCGGCGGGCCAGAAGGTGGTCGCGATCGCCACCCGGGGGGGCAAGACCGTCACGTCCGAGACGATCGGCTTCTACCTCGGGGTCAAGCCCGGAGATCCCTACGACCCCGCGCTTCTCCGGCGTAACTTCGGACGGCTCTGGGACTCCGGCCTCTTCGAGGACCTGTCGCTCGAAAAAGAGGACGTCCCCGGCGGCGTGAAAATCACCGCGGTCTTCGTCGAGAGGCCGACCGTCGCCGACCTCGAGTTCCGTGGGAACAAGAAGCTGACGACCTCCCAGCTGAAGGACAAGCTGAAGGAGGGGAAGGTGGAGATCAAGACCGGCTCGCCGATCTCCCTGCGCGACGTCTCCAAGGCGAAGGCCGTGCTCGCCGAAGCCTACAAGACCGAGGGCTTCCGGTCCGTCTCGATCGAGGCGACGACGGAGCCGGCGGGCGAGAACGCCAAGCGCGTCGTCTTCCTGATCGACGAAGGGGACAAGCTGAAGATCGAGGCGATCCGCTTCACGGGAAACACGGTTTTCGGCCAGCAGACCCTCCGCAACGCGATGAAGAAGACGGCGACGGACCACTGGTGGCGCTTCTACGATTCGAAGTCCGTCTACAACCAGGCGAGCTTCGACGAGGACATGGAGAGCCTCCGGAAGCTCTATCAGGGGAAGGGCTACAAGAACGTCGTCATCAAGGACCCGATCCTCGAGACCTACGTCGTGAACCCGATGGAGAAGCGCAGGGACAAGATCAAGCGGCGCGTGAGGGTCACGATCCCGATCGTCGAGGGGGATCTCTTCTTCTTCGGCGGCCTGAAGGTCGAGGGCGCGACGATCTTCGCCGGCGCGAACCTCGAGAAGCTCTTCCCCTACAAGCCCGGCAAGCCCCTCTCGCGCACGGTCCTCGAGGACGGCATCAAGACCCTCAACGAGGCCTACCAGGCGCGCGGTTACATCTACGCGTTCATGAACCCGGAGTTCACCGAGAAGCCGAACCACATCGTCGACGTGATCGTCCGCATCACCGAGGGGGACCAGTACAAGCTGGGGCGCGTCGAGTTCACGGGGAACAAGACGACGCGGGACAAGGTGCTCCGCCGCGAGCTGCCG
>JBBIPB010000139.1:0-5534 GCA_037443065.1 Acidobacteriota bacterium
TCGCCGCAAATGGCCGGACCTACGGCGGTCAGACGATCAGAATTTCCTTCCTCTCCGGCGGCTTTGCCGGATACGACGGCTTCCATCCCACGTCCATCGGGTACGCGATCCTGGCCGACGAAGCGATCCAGTTCATCAATTACGCTTTCGGCAACAACATCCCCCGCGTGAATATGTACACCTTCCTCGCGAACGGCGACACGACTCCGGGCGGCTACCCGAACGGCTCGCTGCTCGGCCCGGGGACCATGACCGACTGGGCCGCCGCGATCTTCACCCCGGAGGACTGGCAGAACCGGCTGCGGTACGTCTTCCCCGACCTCTCCCGCAAGAGCCGGGGGATCGGGCCGGGCGAGGGGATGCCGATCTCGACGGACCCGGGTTCTCCCGCCGGGAACCGGGACCGGGTAAACTGACGCGGTCGTGACCAAGGAGGAAAAGATGGTTTCGAAACGATTCCGGGCGGGCTCCGCGGGACTACTTCTCGTCGGAGCGCTGGCCCTCGCGCTCGCGGGCTGCTCGAGCACGATGAAGGACTGCACGAGCGGCTTTGCGATGGTGACCCCGAAGGACGGCGCGAGCTTCGACGTCGGCAAGGACGTGAAAGCTGAGGTGACCCCGCTCTCCGCGACGTTCTGCACGTTCGCGCCGGCGGTCTACGAGTTCTCGGTGGACGGGCGTGCGCCGATGACGGCGCCCGGCTCGGCTGCGAACCCCTCCGCGACGTTCGGGTGTCCGGCCGCGGGCGACCACACGGTCACGGCCACCGCCAAGGATGCCAACGGGAAGGTCATCGCGAAGTGCGCCGCGAAGTTCAAGTGCGTCGCGCCACCGCCGGCCCCCGTACCGGCCCCGGTTGCGGCGCCACCGCCGCCGCCGGCCCCGGCTCCGGCCGTGGACCTCGTCGCTGAAGCGACGAAGTATCTGCAGGACATCTTCTTCGACTACGACAAGTCGGAGATCCGCGCCGACCAGAAGGAGAACCTCGAGAACGACGCCAAGTGGCTGCGTGAGCACGCGACGGTCGGCGTCACGGTCGAGGGACACTGCGACGAGCGCGGGACGCGCGAATACAACCTCGCCCTCGGCGAGAGGCGTGCGAGCGCCGTCCGCGACGCCCTCGCCGCCCTCGGCGTCGACCCGGCGCAGATCAAGACGATCTCCTACGGCAAGGAGCGTCCGTTCTGCACCGAGCATCCGAAGGAGAAGGCGGAGAAGGAGACCTGCTGGCAGTCCAACCGCCGCGGGCACTACGTCCCGGCGCTTCGGTAGATCGGCGGAAAGACAAGCGCAACTCGTTGGCAGCGGGGCCCTTCACGGGTCCCGCTTGCCTTTTTTTGAAAGCGTCGGGTAGGCTCCCCCGGCTTCCTGAATCAGGGTGCCATAAGAGTGATTTCGGCCACCGAACTCCGCCCCGGCATGATCGTCGTTCACAACGGCGAGCTGTACCGTACCCACAGCGTCCTCCACAAGACTCCCGGAAACCTCCGCGGCTTCGTCCAGGCGAAGCTCCGGAGCCTCCGCTCGGGCGCCATGAACGAGCACCGGTTCCGCTCGGAGGACCGGATCGAGAGGGCCTCGCTCGACACGCACGAGATGCAGTACCTCTACTCGGACGCCGCCGGCCACCATTTCATGAACCAGGAGACCTACGACCAGATGACCCTCGAGAACGACGTCGTCGGCGAGTCGATGAAGTACCTCCTTCCGGATACGGTCCTCACGGTCGACTTCCACGAAGGGAACCCGGTCTCGGTCGAGCTGCCGACCACCGTCAACCTGAAGATCGTCGAGACGGAGCCGGGGATGAAGGGGGCCACGGCTTCCGCGTCGTACAAGCCGGCGAAGCTGGAGACGGGCCTCGTGGTACAGGTCCCCCAGTTCGTCGAAGCGGGAACGGTGGTCAAGATCGACACCCGCGACGATTCCTATCTCGAACGGGTGAGCTAGAGAAGATGCTCCGGCGCGCCGCCCCGGCCCTCGTGATCCTTCTCGCGGCCGGGGTGGCGCCGCGCGTCTCGGCGTCGGACGGGAGCACGGCCCCGGAGACGTTCTCGCAGGAAGAGGCGTCGGACCGGGCTTCTCTCGCGGCCGAGCTGGGTCTCGAGACGGAGGAGTCGGCGCCGGTCGCGCCCGTCTCCGCGCCGCCGGCCCCCTGCCCGGCCCGCGATCCTGAGGACGGGCGCTGCTACGCCTCGGCGGACGCGGCCGATCTGGCGTGGCTCTCCCGCGGGACCCGCACGAAGCCGAGCGCCCCCGAGGAGGAGGACGAGGAGGAAGGCCTCGAAGCCGTGGAGAGGCCCGGGTTCTGGCAGTCCCTCGGCGACAGGCTCCGGAGCCTCGTGGTCCGCCGCTCCGACAGCCGGCCGGTCCCGATCCCGGAAGAGGAGATCGCGGCGCTCTTCTCCACGACCTTCCCGATCCCGGTCACCGCCTACGATCCGGCGCGGCTCCGCGACACGTTCCTCGCCAGACGCGGCAGGAAGAAGCATCATGCCATCGACCTCGGGGCGCCCCGAGGGACACCGGTGGTGGCGGTTGCCGACGGCGTGATCGAACGGCTCGGGCGCGACCGCCGCGGGGGCAAGGTCGTCTACCTGCGCGACACGACGGGGCGGTACACGTTCTACTACGCGCACCTGCGCCGTCACGCCAAGGGGCTCAAGGCCGGAGACCACGTGGCGAAAGGACAGCGGCTCGGCGAAGTGGGCGCTACGGGCCGCGTGATCGGCGGGCCCCACCTCCACTTCGCGATCTACCGGAACGAGCCGACCACCGACTCGCGCCTCTTCGCCGTCAATCCCTACCTGATCTTCGCGACGATCCTGCCGCGCTGACGGCACCCCCTCTCTCTAGACGGTGCGGAGGTCGCGAAGGGAGAGTCCGCGCTCCAGCCACTGGTTCGAGATCTTCTCCGGCAGGGCGTTTTGCGCGAGGCGCGCGCGGAGGTGCTCCCAGTCGAGGTCGTCGAGGCACTGGTCCTGGTTCATGCAGGTGAAGACGAAGGACTCCTTCTTCGTCACGGGATCGACGTGCCGCTGGAGGCACTGCGCGCAGACCTCCTTCATCATGCACTGCATCGGCGAGTTGATCGACCCGATGCCGACGTGCTCGTCGCGGAGATACGGCTTCAGGACGCCGTGCCGCGCCGCCGTGACGGCGGCCATCATCCGGTCCGAGCCGATGGCGATGACACGCTCCGCGTCGGCGAGCGGGATCGGGATCGCCCCGAGCTTTCCGGTGGCGTAGGCGGTCATCGCCTCGACGATGTTCCCGACGAAGGCAAAGTCGCTCTTCCGCCGCGCGGGGATCCCGGGCTCGCGGTCGACCGTGAAGACGACGACGTCGGCCCCCGCCTCGATCTCCTCGCGCTTGTAGAAGTCCTCCGCCTTCTTGTAGCCGGCGAAGTAGAGGACCTTGTTGCCGCGCGCGCGGGCGGCGCGTCCGATCGAGAAGAGGACGGCGTTGCCGAGGCCCCCGCCGCAGAGGACGACGGTGGAATTCTCCGGCAGCTCCGTCGGGGCGCCCGTCGGTCCCATCACGACGACGGGCTCTCCGGGACGGAGGACGCCGACGAGGCGCGTGGAGACGCCGATCTCGAGGGCGATCATCGAGAGAAGCCCGTTCTCCTTGTCGACCCAGGCGCCGGTCAGGGCACACGGCTCGATCAGGGCGGGAATCTGGGGCCTTCCCGGCGCGCCCGGGAGGAGCGGCGCGTAGGCTTCGTAGTTCTGGAGCCGGTAGAACTGTCCCGGCTGGAAGTTCCGGGCGGCCTGCGGGGCCCGGACGAGGACCTCCACGATCGTCGGCGTCAGCCGATTCACCTTCACGACGCGGGCCCGGAGAAGGTCGTCGGTCATCGTCGCGAGCAGCGCCCACGCGGCGTCCCGCGCCGGCTGGCCGGCGGGGTCGAGCGCGTCCAGCTCGTCGGCGAAAAGCTCGCGGATTCTCGGCGCGCCGTCGCGGGCCGAGGCCATCGCCTTCACGACGGAGCCGGCATAGACGGGATGGTTGTCGCCGAAGTACGTCAGGAACTTCCCCTTGTACTCCCCGCCGGTGAAGAACGCGCCGACCCCGTCGTCCTTCGGCACGAGCCGAAAAACCGTCTTTCCGTTCGATCCCGTCTTTTCGACGACATGCGGACGGAAGAACTTCTGTTTCGCGTCGAGCGGAAGAGTCCCGGGAAACTCCTTCCCGTAAGTGATGTTCGGCGTCGTCCCGGCCGCGATGAGGAGAGTCCGGCAGGGGAGCGTGACGGTGGACCTGTCTTTCCGGCGGCAGACGACGGCCGAGATCGCTCCGAACTCGTCCGGGACGCACTCGACGGGCTCGAGGTTCTCGGCGAAGCCGATCCCCTCCTCGAAGGCCTTGACGATCTCCTCGTGGTTGAGACGGTAGGCCGGCGACTCCTCCATCGACCGCCGGTAGGCGAGCGTCGAGCCCCCCCATCCCTTGAGAAGGCGGAGGAGGTCCGGCGTCCGCCCTTCCGCCTCGGCGTGCCTCCGTTCGGCGCGGATCTCGCGCGCATGGGCGATCTGACGCGCGAGGATGGTCCGTTCCTCCGGATTCATGGCGGAGAGAACCGCCTCCTCTCCCTTCTCGGCCGCGAGCGCCTCGAAGCGGGAGAGGATCTTCTCGACGTGGATCGGGTAGTACGCCAGCGACTCCGTCGCCGTGTCGATCGCCGTCAGGCCGCCGCCGATGACGACGACAGGCAATTCGAGGTGGAGGTTCGCGAGGGCGTTCTGCTTGAAGGCGCCGGTCAGCTGGAGCGCCATCAGGAAGTCCGAGGCCTGTCGGACCCCCTTGATCAGGTTGTTCTTCATCTCGACGAGGGTGGGCCGTCCCGCCCCCGCCGCGATCGCGACGTGGTCGAAGCCGAAGTCGAAGGCCTGCTCGTGCGTCAGCGTTCCGCCGAACCGGACGCCGCCGAAGATCTTCAGCGTCCGGCGCCGCGCGAGGTTCAGGTAGAGGATGTCGAGGAAGTTCTTGTCCCACCGGACGGTGATGCCGTACTCGGAGACGCCGCCGAAGCCCGTCAACGGCCGCTCGTCGAGCTTCCGGAAAAGCGGGGCAGCGTCGCGCACCGGCTCGGGGGGCGTCGTGGCGGACCCCGTCAGGCGCTCGGGGAGCGGCTCGATCTTGAGCCCGTCCACGGCGACGACGCCGAAGCCCTCGTTCAGGAGGTGGTGGGCCAGGGTGTACCCGGCGGGTCCGAGCCCGACGACGAGGACGTTCCTCCCGTTGTAGGGAAGGGCGACGGGGCGCCGGACGTTCAGCGGGTTCCAGCGCGTCAGGAGCGACCAGATCTCGAAGCCCCACGGCATCGAGAGAACGTCCGTGAGAACCCCCGTCTCGGCCTGCGGGATGTCGACCGGGTCCTGCGTCTGGAAGATGCACGCTTTCATGCAGTCGTTGCAGATCCGGTGACCGGTGCCCGGGAGCATCGGATTGTCGATCGAGATCAGGGCCAGCGCGCCGAGGGCGTCCCCGTCCCGGCGGAGCGCGTGCATCTCGCCGATCTTCTCCTCGAG
>JBBIPB010000140.1:0-5507 GCA_037443065.1 Acidobacteriota bacterium
ACGACGACCTCGCGCCGCACGTGAAGCGGATCATGGAACGCGAGCGGATCAAGGCGGAGATCGACGCCGCGAACCGGATCCAGGCGGCGCTCCTGCCGGAGGAGGAACCGGATCTCTCCGGCGCCACCGTCGCGTCGCACTACCGGGCCGCGACGGAGATCGGCGGGGACTACTTCGACTTCCTTCCGCTCCCGGCCGGCCGTCTGGGGCTCGCGTTCGGCGACGTCTCGGGGCACGGCCTGACGAGCGGGATCGTCATGGCGATGGCGAAGTCCGCGCTCCTCGTCCAGGTCGGCTACGACGCCTCGCCGCGGCGGGTCCTCGAAGTGCTGAACGAAACCGTGATGAAGACGGCGCCGAAGCGGACCCTCATGACTTTCTTCTTCGGCGTCCTCGACCTTGCGGATCGGAGTCTCGTCTACTCCTCGGCCGGCCACCTCGACCCGTACGTCTACCGCGCGGAAACGGGGCAGGTCGAGGCCCTCTCGGCGTGGGGCTTTCCGCTCGGCGTGAAACGCCGGACCCCGTTCGCGGAGCACGAGGCACGCTTCACGCCGGGGGACCGGCTCGTCCTCTACAGCGACGGCCTGATCGAGGCCCTCGACGACCACGGTGAGCCGTTCGGGTTCGACCGGTTCGAGTCGCTGCTGGCGAAGAACGGAGCCCGCCCCTCGGACGAGATCCGGCGGATCCTCCTCGGCGCCGTCTCTGTCTTCACGCGGAACCGTCCGCCGGAGGACGACCAGACGCTCGTCGTCGTCTCGTTCGATGAGATCGAAGAGGCCTCCGCACGCCTTCGCCGTGCCGGATGAGGAGCCCGCGGGCGAGGTAAACTGCCCGTTCCATGACGAAAGGAGTCCATCACGTGAAGACACTCATGCGGGGAGCGCTGGTTCTCCTGTTTTCGGCGGCCACGGCCCGGGCCCAGTTCGAAGGGGTGGCCGACATGAAGATCGCGGTGACCGGAGGGCCGGGCGGCACGACGACCGGCGTCGGCAGAACCTACATCTCGAAAGCGGGATGGCGGAGCGAGATCGAGATGTCGAACCCGCAGATGGCGTCCATGAATGGCGGCGAGCCGTTCCGGATGGTCAGCTTCGGAAGGGTCGCGGATCCCGACACGATGTACACGGTCAACGACAGGGCGAAGACCTACGCGGTGATCAACGCCAAAGAGATGCGTGAGATGGCGGCGAAGATCGAGAAGAAGGAGAAAAGGTTCACCGTCGAGAAGCTCGGCCCGGACAGGGTCGCCGGGCTCCGCTGCCAGAACGTCCACGTCACCGAGGTCGGGGGCCCGATGACGATCGACGCCTGCCTTTCGAAGGAGTTCGCGAGCGGAGAGTGGATGCGGGCGATGAACCGGGACCGCCGCGCGGGCGACTGGATGAAGTCCGTTCGGGAAGCCGGCGTCGACGGCTATCCCGTCCGGATGGAGATGACGATGGGCGATAAGGCCGGGATGAAGACCAGGATGGAGATCACGAAGGTCGAGCGGAAGAGCATTCCTGCGTCGATGTTCGAGGTTCCTCCGGGCTACAAGGAGACGAGCGTGATGGGCGCGATGGCCCAGTCCCCCGAGCAGGCCCGGCAGATGGAAGACGCCCAGAAGATGCTCCAGAAGCAGATGGAGAACATGACCCCCGAGCAGCGGAAGATGATCGAGGAGATGATGAAGAAGCAGCAGCCGCCGCCGAAGCAGTAAGAGCTACTGGACGCTGCAGCCGTACTGGAAGACCGACCCGGTCCAGTTGTAGGTGAGAAAGACGCCGTAGCGGTCGCGCCCCTCGGCGGCGGCGACGACGGCGTCGCACCAGCCCGAGTGGCTGACCGGGACGCCGTCGGCCCGGAAGAGCATGAGGTTCGAGAGCCGGACCTGGCGGAGGCCCGGGGCGAGGGGTCCCGCGGAAAGCGCCGCGCCGGGCCCCGCGTTCGAGAGCGTTCCCAGGCTCCGGCCGTCCACGAGCAGCTGGAAGGAGGCATACCCGTTCCCGGGCGGCCAAGGCGCGAACTCGAACGTGACGCGCGCTTCCCGGTCCGGACGAACCTTGCCCGGCCCGGGGGCGCGCCTGGTCGTCGGCGGCGCCGGAGCCGGCCCCGGGGAGGTCCCGTGCCTCTGCGAGAGCAGGGAGATGGCGACGAGGACGGCGGCGAGCGCTCCGGCGCCGAGAAGGATCGCGCGGGGAGAGACCTTCCGGCGCGCGGGCGTGGGCGCGGGAACGGGCGGCGAAGTCAGCGGCGGGGGCGGAGGTCCGGGCGGCGGCGCCGGCTTGGCGCCGCTCGCCTCGAGGCCGTCCGTTCCGTCCTCGTCGAGCCGCCCCGCGCGCGCGGCCGCGAGGACCTTTTCCGCGGCCGCCTTCACCCGGCGGTCCCGGTCGGAGGCGAGGCCCTCGAGCGCCCCGCGCGCCGTTTCGGCGAGGGCCGGGTTCGAACCGCTGAGAATTCGTCTCAGTTCGTGGACGACTCCCTCCCGGACGTAGGGGAGCGGGCTTTTCACGGCCTGGAGAAGCTCGTCGGGGAGCGGGGCGCGAGGCGCCGGGTTCCGGGCGATCTCGATGTCGCCCGCCGCGTCGGCCAGCTTCCACTGCGGCGTCTGCTTCGGCGTCGTCTCGAGGACGCGGTCGTGGACGTACTGGTAGAGCTCGTCCAGAGTCACGACGCCATCGCCGTTCCCGTCGGCGCGCCCGCTCCGGAGCCCCTCGACGAGGAAGTGCGTGAAGAGCGAGTTCTCGAAGCCGGCCGGCGTTTCGCCTCCTTCCCAGGCGAACTGGTAGGCGTCCGAGGCCGTGATGATCGCCTTCCCCGAACCCCTGCCCGTGAAGGCCTCGAGGGCCCCCGCCGTCGCGTCGGCGGCTCGCACGCCTTCGGCCAGCGCCCCGCTGTGGCAGCAGTCGAGCAGGAGGACCTGCCGCCGGCTGTGGCTCTGGTCCATCTCCTGCGTGATGAACTCGGCGGGGATCGCCGTGGCGGAGAGGAGGTCGCGGTCCGTGTCGGAGGCGATGAGGTAGAGCTTCCCGAAGTCGTCCTTGACGCCGTGCCCGGCGAAGAAGAGGAGGACGAGGTCGTCGTGCGCGCGCCCCGAGAAGAGGCGCGCGATCTCGCGCCGGAGCTGGTCGGAAGGGGCGTCGAGACAGGACCGGACGTCGTCGAAGGCGCCGACCGCCGGGTCGCGGAGGACCTTCTCGAGCGAGGCGACGTCCTTCGCCGGCTTCTCGAGACGCGGGAAGCGGGCGTCCTTGAAGGAGCTGGCCCCGACGAGGAGGGCGTGCTTCTTTCCCATCGCCGCCCCGCCGGCCGGCCTCAGGCCGACGGGCTCTTCCCGGGCGCATCCAGCCGCGCCCGGAGCTCGTCGACGAAGCCGAGGACCTCTTCCCGCTTTGCGCTTGCCGGGACCTTCACGGTGAGGGCCTCGTCCCCCTTCTTGATCGTGATCTCCACGTCGCGGTCCTTGCCCCGCGAGAGCCAGCCGTTGATGACCTCGATGAGCTTGGGGAGGAGGCTCGGGAGAATCGCCACGGCGAGCGTCCCGGCCATGAGAATCTCGGGAGAGCGGGTCCCCGCGGGAGCCGGCCCGCCCGGGACGAAGTCGACCGACTCGACGGGGAGGCCCGCGATCTCACGCCTCAGCGCCCGCGTCTGCTCCTCCCGCTCACGGGCGTCGGAGGTCGGGCCCGGGTCGACCGAAATCCGCATCTCGAGCGCGTCGGTTCTCGCCATCGGCAGCATCTCCTTCATTCTGAGAACGATTCTAGCGCCGGTGGTTGCGCGCCCGCCCGTCTCGCGCCTCCCACCTACGCCGCGGCCTCCCGGTCCTTGAGCTGCAGGGCGTAGAGGCGGGCGTAGAGGCCCCCCTTCGCGAGAAGCTCCTCGTGCGTTCCCGACTCACGGACCTCGCCGTGCCCGAGGACGAGGATGTTGTCGGCGCGGACGACGGTCGAGAGGCGATGGGCGACGACGATGGATGTGCGGCCGGCGAGGAGGCGCGCCACGGCTCGCTCGATGAGGCTCTCGGTCTCCGGGTCGACGCTCGAGGTCGCCTCGTCGAGGATCAGGAGGCGGGGGTCGCGGGCGAGGGCCCGCGCGAAAGAGACGAGCTGCTTCTCGCCGACCGAAAGCCCGCCGCCCCGCTCGGAGAGCCGGGCATCGAGCCCTTCGGGGAGCCGGTCGAGGAGGCGGCCGAGGCCGACCTCGCGGCAGGCGGCCTCGACCGCCGGGCGCGGCAGGGCGGGGTCGAAGAAGGAGACGTTCTCGGCGATCGTCCCGGTGAAGAGGAACGTGTCCTGCTGGACGATGCCGAAGCGCTCGCGGTAACGGACGGGGTCGAAACTGCGGACGTCGACGCCGTCCACGAGGACGCGCCCGGCCGTCACGTCGTAGAAGCGGAAGAGGAGGTTCAGGATCGTCGACTTCCCGGCGCCCGTCGCCCCGACGAGCGCGACCGTTTGCCCCGGCGGGACGCGGAACGAGACCCCCTTCAGGACCTCCTGCCCCGGCTTGTACGAGAAGCGGACTCCGTCGAAGACGACCTCGCCTGCGAACGGAGAGGGGACGGGGACGGGGTCGGGGGGCGCGGTGATCGTCGGCTCGGTGTCGAGGAGCTGGAAGATCCGCTCGGAGGAGGCCATGGCCGCCTGCAGGATGTTGTACTTCTCCGACAGGTCCATCAGCGGGCGGTAGAAGCGCTTCGAGTACTGGAGAAAAGCGACGACGGCGCCGATGGTCATCGAGCCCTTGACGACCTGGAAGCCCCCGTACCAGATGATGGCCGCCATCCCGACGGCCGACAGGAAGTCGAGCGCGGGGTAGAAGACGGCGTAGTAGAAGATCGAGTCGATGTTGGCGGCCCGGTGCGCGTCGTTCACAGCCCCGAAGTCGCGGCGGGCCACCGGCTCGCGCCGGAAGAGCTGGACGACCCCGATGCCGGAGAGGTGCTCCTGAAGGAAGGCGTTGACGCGCGCGATCTTGATGCGCACGTCGCGGTAGGTGTCGCGCGCCCCCTTCCGGAACCAGTTCGTCACGAGGAACATCGGGACGAGGACGGCGAAGGTGGCCGCGGCGAGCGGCGGGTTCATGGCGACGAGGACGGCCACGATGCCCGCCAGGACGAGGACGTCGCCCACGAGCGCGACGAAGCCCGAGGTGAAGAGTTCGTTCAGCGCCTCGACGTCGGTCGTCAGGCGCGTCATGAGACGGCCGACCGGGGTCCGGTCGAAGAGGGAGATGTCGGCCCGCTGCAGGTGGCCGAAGATCGCCTTCCGGAGGTCGTACATCACGCCCTGCCCCATCCGCGACGTCCACGTCACCATCACGAACGCGACGCCGAAGAGGAGGACCGTCGTCAGCAGGTAGAGCCCGGCGATCCACTCCATCCCGTGCGGGCCGGTCACGTCGACGCCGGCGAAGGCGAAGAAACGCGCCACGCCCCGCGCCGCCGGGTCGGCGCCCGTCTTCGCCTTCGTGAAGAGAAGGTCGATCGCGGCGGCCGTCAGGAGCGGCCCGGCGAGCTG
>JBBIPB010000141.1:0-5336 GCA_037443065.1 Acidobacteriota bacterium
GCGAGGCCGACCGAGCCGACGAGGGCGCCGAGGACGATGTCGGCCTCCGGGTGCGTCGCGACGTCGATCAGCCCCTGTTCGCCCCAGCCGACGGCGATCCCGGGAAACTCGGCGCGCAGCCGGGCGGCGTCCTCACGCGTCTTCACGGAGACGACCTTCGGCCGGTGGGCGGCAACGGCCGGGAGGAGCTTCTCGAGCCGAGAGCCGGCGGCCATCG
The DNA here is from genome assembly GCA_037443065.1 of Acidobacteriota bacterium. GTDB lineage: Bacteria > Acidobacteriota > Thermoanaerobaculia > UBA5066 > UBA5066 > DAOMFB01. The sequence goes on from JBBIPB010000141.1 coordinate 218, forward strand.
AGACGATCTCGAACCGCTCCGGGAAGTGCGACACGACCGAAAGGGCGGAATCCCCGATCGACCCCGTCGCTCCCATGAGCGCGATCCGCTTCTTCATCGGGGCAGCACCTCGGGCAGGAAGAGGGCGACGGCGAGGGCCGGGGGCGCGACGTAGAGAAGGGAGTCGAGCCGGTCGAGGAGTCCTCCGTGCCCCGGGAGGAGACCTCCGGAGTCCTTCACGTCGCAGCTCCGCTTGAAGGTCGACTCGAGGAGGTCGCCGACGACAGCGAGCCCCGCGACCGCGAGGCCGAGAAGTGCGAGGAAAAGCGGGCTCCCCGCGGGATAGAGGAGGACGGAGGCGAGCAGCCCCATGGCGACCCCCCCGACGAGCTGGCCCCAGAGTCCCTCGATCGTCTTCTTCGGGCTGACGACGGGCGCGAGCTTCCTCTTCCCGAAGCGGCGCCCCACGTAGTACGCCGCCGAGTCGCTCGCCCAGACGACCGCGAGAAGAAAGATGACCGGGCGCCAGCCGAGGCTCCGAAGGACGATCATCGAGGCGGCCCCGAGACCGATGTAGAGCGTCGCGAAGACCGACGAGGCCGAGGAGGAGAGAAGGATGCCGACCGGTGGCGACGAGAACATCACGAGGGTCGGGAGAAAAACCAGCCCCGCCGCGGCGGCCCCGACGAGCCCTTCGAGCGACCGGAAATATGCCGCGACGCAGACTGCGAGGAAGATGGCCAGACCCGCTCCCTGCGGGACGGTCCATCCTGCGGCCTGAAGGAGCCGATAGAACTCGAAGAGCGCGAGCCCCGCGGCGAGGGTGACGAGGAGCGCCCAGGCCCAGAGCGGCGCCAGGACGAGAATCGCGAGGACGGCCGGGATCAGGACGGCCGCCGTCAGCTCGCGTTGATGCTTCACGCCGGCACCCCGGAAGGACGCCCCGTCACCGCGAGGCCCGCGCCTCGGCAGGCTCGGGTTCGAGGACGGCGCCGTAACGGCGCTCCCGCTTCTGGAAATCGGCGATCGCCTCGAGGAAATGCCGGGCGCGGAAGTCGGGCCAGAGGACCGGCGTCACGTGGATTTCGGAGTAGGCGATCTGCCAGAGGAGGAAGTTCGAGATGCGCATCTCGCCGCTCGTCCGGATCAGGAGGTCGGGGTCGGGGAGGCCGGCCGTATAGAGCTTTCCGGCGACGGTCGCTTCGTCGATCGCGGACGGGGCGAGGCGCCCCGTGGCCACGTCCTCGGCGAGCGCGCGCATCGCGTCGGCCAGCTCCGCCCGTCCCGAATAGTTGAGGGCGATGTTGAAGACCATCCCGCGGCAGCGGGTCGTCGCATCGAGCGCCTTCTGAAGCTCGCGAACGACCGACGGTTCGAGGCCGTCGATCCGCCCGACGACGCGGAAGCGGATGTCGTTCGAGAGGAGCGTCGCGAGTTCGCGGGCGAGCCACTCCTTCAGGAGCGTCATCAGCGTCGCCACCTCGAGGCGCGGCCGTTTCCAGTTCTCCGTCGAGAAGGCGTAGAGGGTGAGCGCCTTGAGCTCGAGGCGCGCCGCCGTCTCGACCGTCGCGCGGACGGCCTGAATGCCGGAGCGGTGCCCCTCCACGCGGGGGAGCCGGCGCTGCTGAGCCCAGCGTCCGTTGCCATCCATGATGACGGCGACGTGATGCGGAAGGCGGGCGAGGTCGAGCCCGTCGAGAATCGCGCGCTCCGGTGTACCGGGCACGGCGAGGAGGTCCTTGTCGATCATCGCGTTACGGGGCTCCGGAGGCCGGAGTGGCCCAAAGATTCATTCTATCCCGGCATCGCGGGCCGGCCGGGAAGCTCCTCGGGCGGGTAGAGGACGCGGACGAGCGTCAGTCCGCGCGCCTCGGCCGTCGGCCCCGGGCGGTCCGGCGCCTCGATCGGGGCGATCTTCCCCCGCCCCGCCTCGCGCAGGGTTCCGACGAGCCGCCGCATCATCCCGCGGAGGAACCCCTCGCCGACGGCCGTGACGACGAGGACGTCACCCTCCTCCGCAACGTCGAGCTGCGCGAGCGTGCGGACGGTCGTCCCGGGACCTCCGCCCATGATCGAGAACGGAGCGAAGTCGCGCCGCCCGACGAGACGCCGTGCGGCCTCGCGCATCGCGCCGGCGTCGAGCGGCTCCCTCGCGAGCGCCTCCACGAGGCCGGCGTGCGGGGGAAGGGTGTCGCCCTTGCGGAGGCGGTAGACGTAGACCTTCCCTGCCGCGGAATGCCGGGCGTGGAAATCCGAAGAAACTTCGGAGGCCGAGAGGACCCTCACGTCCCATGGAAGCCTGGAGTTCAGGGCACGGGGGATCTTCCGGGAAGGCAGGAGAGGCGCGCCCTCGGGCAGGTCGAAATGGGCGACCTGTGCGTCCGCGTGGACGCCGGAATCCGTCCGCCCCGCCCCGTGGGCGCGGATCTCCGTCTGAAAGATCTCTTTCAAGGAAATCTCCAGAACGCCCTGCACCGTGCGGACCGGCTCCCCTCCCGGGCGCTCCCCTTGAAGCTGCCACCCTTCGAAGAACGTCCCGAGGTACGCGAGATCGAGGCGGATCCTCACGGAGCCATTATCGGCGGAGCGTCGTACTCTCTTCGCATGGCCGAGCCAAGCGCGGATCCCGTCGTCGTGGTGACGGAGATCTTCCGGAGCCTTCAGGGGGAGTCGACCTTCGCCGGGCTCCCCTGCACCTTCGTCCGGCTCACGGGGTGTTCCCTCCGGTGCGTCTGGTGCGACTCGGCCTATGCATTCTCCGGCGGGACGGCCATGACCGTCGGGGACGTCCTCGCGAAGGTCACCTCCCTCGCAGTGTCCCTCGTGGAGATCACCGGCGGCGAACCGCTGGCGCAGGAGGGGTTCTTCCCGCTCTCGGCGGCCCTCTGCGACCGCGGCCACACCGTCCTCGTCGAGACGGGGGGACATGTCTCGACGGAGCGGGTCGATCCCCGCGTCGTGAAGATCCTCGACGTGAAGTGCCCCGGCTCCGGGATGGCCGACGCGAACGACCTTTCGAACCTCGCCCGGCTTGGGCCGCGAGACGAAGTGAAATTCGTCGTGGCCGACCGGCGCGATTTCGACTTCGCCATGGACCTCGTCGCCCGGCACGGCCTCGACGAGCGCCACGCCGTTCTCATCTCGCCGGTCTTCGACGGAGACCGGTCGCCCGTCGCCGCGGCAGTCGCCGGGTGGGTGCGGGATTCGAACAGAAAGCTCAGGCTCAATCTCCAGATCCACAAGTTCCTCTGGGGAGACAAACCCGGAACATGAAAAAGAGACCGAAGAGTTCTTCGAAAGGAAGGAGAGCAGGCGCCTCGCGCGACGCATCGCGTTCGAGCAGCTCCCACCCTGTTCACCTTCAGAGAAGACCCGGTGCGGCGATCCCCTCTGCGCCGGTCGAGGGTCCGAGGACGGCCGTGCTGCTTCTCTCCGGCGGGCTCGACAGCGGCACCTGCCTCGCGCTTCTTTCGCGCTGGGGCTGGACCGTTCACGCTGTCTCGTTCGATTACGGCCAGCGGCACCGCGTCGAGCTTCGCGCGGCGAAGCGGCTGGCCCGGACCTATCGCGCCGCTTCGTACCGTGTCCTTCACCTTCCCGATCTCGGAGCGATCGGCGGGTCGGCCCTGACCGACCGGCGAATCGCCGTCCCGAAGAACAGACTCGGGAGGACGGCGATTCCGGTCACGTACGTCCCGGCGCGAAACACGCTCTTTCTCTCGTTCGCCCTGGTCGTGGCCGAGACGGCCGGGGCGACGGAGATCGTCATCGGGGCCAACGCTCTCGACACCTCCGGTTATCCCGACTGTCGCCCGCCCTTCCTCCGGGCTTTCGAGAGAGTCGCCCGGCTCGGGACGAAGGCCGGCGCGGAGGGCAAGAGGCTCTCGGTCCGCGCGCCGCTTCTCCGGATGACGAAGGCGGAAATCGTGAGGCTCGCCTGCGCTCTCGACCTCGATACGTCCATGACCTCCTCCTGCTACGACCCAGGAAAGAAAGGCCAGCCCTGCGGCGGGTGTGACTCCTGTCTTCTTCGAAGGAAGGGATTTCGAGAGGCCGGCCTGAGAGACGCGAGAGCGAGAAACCCGTAGGTCGCCGCTTACTGGAAGCCACTGGTTTTCTTGTCTCTTACATTATCTACAGCGCTACTGTAGAAAACTACTTGCCAACGTTCTAATAAGATCCTAGATTACCCTCGTATGAACCTCGACCGGTTCACCCTGAAAGCGCAGGAAGCCATTCAGCGAGCGGCCCAGCTGGGTCGTGAGAAAAGTCATTCTGAGCTGACGCCCGAGCACCTCGCACTCGCCCTCGTCGAGCAGGAGGAGGGGACGGTGCCGGCCATTCTCGGCCGGATCGGCGTGCCGGCCCCGGCCGTCGCGGCAGACCTCGAAGCCGCGCTCGCAAGGCTCCCGCGCGTCACAAGCGATGGAAACGAACCTCGGCTTTCTCCCCCTCTCGCGAAGCTCGTCGATCTCGCCGAGAAGATCGCCCGCGAGTTCCGCGACGACTACGTCGCCGCCGAGCATCTTTTCCTCGCGCTCGTCCGGGACGGTAAGTCCCTCGCCGCGAAACTCCTTGCGACACATGGGCTCTCGGAGGTGTCACTTCTCGCCGCCCTGAAAGAAGTTCGCGGCTCCTCCCGCGTGACCGACCCCTCCTCCGAGGAGAAGTATCAGGCGCTCAAGCGCTACGCGCGCGACCTGACCGAGCTCGCTCGCCGAGGGAAGCTCGACCCCGTCATCGGCCGCGACGACGAGATCCGCCGGATCATGCAGGTCCTCACGCGGCGGACGAAGAACAACCCGGTCCTAATCGGGGATCCGGGCGTCGGCAAGACCGCCATCGTGGAAGGGCTTGCCCGCCGCATCGTGGCCGGCGACGTTCCCGAGACGCTGAAGGACAAGCGCGTCGTCTCTCTCGACCTGGGCGCCATGGTGGCGGGCGCGAAGTTCCGCGGCGAGTTCGAGGAGCGCCTGAAGGCCGTCCTCAAGGAAGTCGAGGAGTCGGAGGGGAAGGTCATCCTCTTCATCGACGAGCTGCACACACTCATCGGGGCCGGCGCGGCCGAAGGGGCGATGGACGCCGGAAACATGCTGAAGCCCGCCCTCGCGCGAGGCGAGCTGCGCGCCATCGGCGCGAC
>JBBIPB010000142.1:0-5332 GCA_037443065.1 Acidobacteriota bacterium
TCAGGAACGTGAAGTCGGCCGAGGGGTGGATCGTCTCGACGCCGGCAAGGTCCTTCGCGTGGACGACGATCGTCTTCATCGTGTAGAGCGAGATGTAGGGCAGTTCCTCGGCGACGCGGCGCTGGATGCGGAAATAGAGTTCGCGGCGGGCGGCCTGGTCGACCGTTCGGCGGGCGCCGAGGATCCAGCGGTCGACGTCCGGGTCCGAGAAGAATCCGCGGTTCCACCCCTTCGGCGGGACGGCCGTGGAGAGGAAGACCTCGTGGTAGTGGTCCGGGTCGGCGATTCCCTGCCACCGGAGCGAGAAGAGCTGGAAGGTGCCGCGGACGACGTCCTCGTAGAAGGTCGCGAAGTCGTTCGACCGGATCGCGACCTCGACCCCCGCCTCTCGCCACATCTCCGCGATCGCCGTTGCCTGAAGGATAGCCGTCTCGTCCGTGGAGGTCTTGTACGTGAGGGAAAGGCGCGGGGTGCCGTTTCCGGGGTCGGGGAATCCGGCCGCGGCGAGAAGGGCCCGCGCCCGCGGAAGATCGCGCCGGAGACGCGGAAGGTCATCGTCCCGCGCCCAGTGGCCGGGAGGGACGAGCGTCTCCGTCGTCTCGACGGTTCCGCGGAAGAGGCCGTCGACGAGAGCGTCGCGGTCGAGGGCGAGAGCGAGGGCCTGACGGACTTCCCGTTTCGAGAGGACGGAATCGCGCAGGTTGAACGCGAGGTAGGCATACGTCGTCCCGGGACGGATCGTCACGGCGAGCCTGGGGTCGCGGCGAAAGCGGGGGAGGAGATCCGCCGGGAGGTTGTTGACCGAGAGATCGACCGACCCGCGCAGGAGCTCGAGGGCACGCGTCGTGGAGTCGGGGATGACGCGGAAGACGAGCCTCTCTGTCCGGGCCGGTCCGGCGAAGTACCGGTCGAAGCGGGCGAAGACGAGGCGGTCGTCGGGCCGGAACTCGATGAGCCGGTACGGCCCCGTTCCGATGGGCCGCTCCTTCGCCTCCTCGGGGGTCGTCCCCTCGGGGATGATGCCGAGGAGGAGCTGGAGCGGGAACGAGGCGTAGGGCTCCTCGAGGAGGAAGTCGACGTCCCGGGCCGTCGGCGTCCGGATCTCCCTGATGACCTTCAGCGGCTCGCGCTTGCTCGTCGCGAGGCCCGGCGCGAGGAGGCTCCTGTAGGTGAACGCGACGTCCGCCGCGGTGACGGGTCGGCCGTCGTGGAAGAAGAGCCCTTCACGGAGCCGGCAGCGCCAGAGCAGGGCGTCACCGGTCGTGCAGCTCTCGGCGAGATCGGGAAGGTACTCGCCCGCGGCCCCCTTCTTCATTAGTCCGTCGTAGAGGACGTCGTGCACCCTCCAGGACGCGGCGTCGGTGCCGACACGCGGGTCGAAGCTGATCGGGCTCGCCTCGATCGCGACGACGAGGACGCCCCGTCCGGCCGCCGCCTCCCTCCGGCAGCCCGCCGAAAGGACGAGCGGCAGTGCCACCAGAACGCAGAGGCTAGAATTCCGCGTGCTCATCAATCCGCGAAAGTCTAGCCGGGCCGCCGCTGCGCTCCTCCTGCTCCTCGTCTCTTCTCTGGCCGCGACGGCGGCTCGAGCCGCCCCGCGCGGGAAGGTCGTCGTTCTCGGCTTCGACGGCGCCGACCACGAGCTCGTGGCGAAGTGGATGGCCGAGGGGAAGCTCCCGAACCTCTCGCACCTGGCCGCCTCCGGAAGCTTCGAGAAGCTCCGTCCGACGATTCCCGCCCAGACGCCCGTCTCCTGGTCCACGTTCTCGACCGGGCTCTCCCCGGGGCGGACGCTGATCTTCGACTTCCTCAAGCGCGACCCGAAGACCTACCGGCCGGAGTTCGCCATCGCCGAGGAAGGGCGCCGGCCGTTCCTGTTCGGAGCAAGCAACCGCGCGGCCCTTCCCGCGATCGCGGCCGCGCTCGTCCTCGTGCTGGGCCTCGTCGTCGTCCGGCTCGTCGCGAAAGGCAGCCGGGCGGGACTCGGCGCGGTCGCTGTTCTTTCGGCTCTCGCGGCGGTGGGCGCCTTACGGCTCGCGCATTACCTTCCAGAGCAGATCCCGACGGTGACGAACAACCGGCGCGGCGTCCCGTTCTGGGAAGCGGCGGGGAAGCAGGGGATCCGATCGGTCGTCATGCACGTCCCGGTCACGTTCCCCGCCGTCGACTACGACCACGGCCGGCTCCTCTCGGGGCTCGGCGTCCCGGACATCCGGGGGCGGATCGGGACGCCCAGCTTCTACACCTCCGACCCGTTCTTCGCGCCGAGGAACAAGAACGAGTTCTCCGTCGAGCTGGTCCGGCTGGAGTCGAACGTCGGCACGATCCGGACGGAGGTCTTCGGCCCGTACAACAAGCTCTTCAAGGAGCCGCCGGTCCTCAAGATCCCGATGACTCTCACCGTCCTCGAGGGAGGCAAGGCGCTCCGGATCGAGCCGAAAGGCTCGGACCCGGTTACGCTGAAGCCGGGGGAGTGGTCCGGCTGGGTCGTTCTTACCTTCCCTTTCAACAGTATCGTGAAGATAACGGGGATCGGCCGCTTCCATCTCGCGACCCTCGCGCCCGAAGTCCAGCTCTACCTCTCGCCGATCCACTTCAACCCGTCGGACCTCCCTCCGTCCGTGAAGATCACCGCCCCCGGCGCCCTCGCGGCGAGGCTTGCGAAGACGTACGGCCTCTACAAGACGATGGGGTGGAAGGACGACACCTGGTCGATGAGCGAGGAGACGATCGACGAGAAGACCTTCCTCGAGGACGTCGACTTCACCCGGGAGGAGTTCCGCCGGATGATGGACGACTTCCTCGCGGAGAGGGACCTCGACCTCTTCGTCCAGATCTACGAGTACACCGATCGCGTGGCCCACTGCTTCTGGCGGTTCATCGACCCGAAGCACCCGGCCTACGACCCGGTCAAGGCGGCCCGCTGGGCGCCGGCGATTCAGAAGACCTACGAGCAGATGGACGACATCGTGGGCGACGCAATGAAGCGCCTCGGCCCGGACGACCTCTTCCTCGTCGTCTCCGACCACGGTTTCTCCACGTGGCGGCGGTCCGTGAACTACGACACCTGGCTCGTCGAGAACGGCTTCATGGTGCTGACCGGGAACGAAGGAAAGCAGGCCGACCTCGAGCAGCTTTTCGGGCAGGGGGAGTTCTGGCCGAACGTCGACTGGTCGCGGACGAAGGCCTACTCCATGGGACTCGGGGAGATCTACATCAACCTGAAGGGGCGCGAGGGGAGAGGGATCGTGGCTCCCGGCGCCGAGTACGAGGAGGTGCGCCGCGCGATCACGGCCGGGCTCCTCGCCGTCGTCGACCCGGCGACGGGCGAGCACCCCGTCTCGCGCGTCTTCACGCGCGAGGAGGCTTACGGAGCCTTCGACGCCGACATCATCCCCGACCTGTTCGTCTCGAACTCCCGCGGCTACCGCGTCTCCTGGCAGAGCAGCCTCGGGGTCGTGACCCCCTCGATGTTCGAGGAGAACAACCAGGTCTGGTCCGGCGACCACTGCTCGCTCGACCCCGACGTCGTCCCCGGGATCTTCTTCTCGAGCCGGAAGATCGCTCCGGGGCGGGCGCCCGCGATCGCGGACGTGCCGGCGACGATCTACAAGGCCCTCGGCGTCACGCCGCCCGAGAGGCTCGACGGAGAGCCTCTGTTCTGAGACGAGTTCTCGTCGCCGCGCTTCTCCTTGCCGGCGCCGCGACCCTCCGGGCCCAGGCGCCCCCGGCGGACGCCCCGGTCCCGCTCCCGTCCGAGACGCCTCCGCCGCGCTCCGAGGAGCCGGGCGCGGTCGAGGATCGGAAGCATGAGCTTTTCGCCCTCCGGCGGCGCCTCACGGAGCTGAAGGTCCGGTACGACGTGACGCGGCAGAAGGAGAAGGACCTGAAGGAGGCCCTTGCCGCCGCGGAGCTGAACCTCGAGATCCAGACGGCCGAGCGCCGCGTCGTGGAGCTCCGGAAGGCCGAGACGGAGCGCGAGGCGGCGCGGGCGAAATCGGAGATGGACGCCGCGACGTCGTCGGTCACGACGCTCCGGTCCGACCTCGCGGCCCGGATGGCCGCCCTCTACCGGCTCGGACGGCTCGGCTACCTCCGCCCGATCGTCGCGGCCCGGAGCGCTCCGGATCTTCTCGAGGGGATCAAGATCCTCGCCCACCTCGTCCGGCGGGACGCGGCGCTCCTCTCGCGATACGAGGAAGCGCTCCGGTCTCTCACGGCCCTCGCGTCGGGGCTCTCGGACCGGCGGCGCGAACTGGCCGCCCTCGCCCTCGAGGAGCGCCGCCGCGAGCGCGACCTCGCCGCGGCGCGCTCCGAGCAGGCCGCCCTCTTCACGCGCGTCCGGAAGAGCTCCGAGGAGGAGCGCACGGCCGTCTCGACTCTCGAGGAGAAGTCGCAGCGGCTCTCTGCGCTCCTCGACCTCCTCGAGAGCCATGGGCGGACGCTCCCCCCCGGCGCGACCTCCATCCGGAAATACCGCGGGGCGCTCGACTGGCCCGCGAAGGGAAAGGTCGCCCTTCCGTTCGGTCGGATCGCGAATCCCAACTTCCCGACGACCTTTCTCCGCTCGTCGGGCTGGACGATCGACGCGCCCCAGGGCTCGGTCGTCCGGGCGATCTTCGCGGGAGAGGTTGTCTATGCCCAGTGGCTGAAGGGCTACGGCAACCTCGTCGTCCTCGACCACGGGGACGGCGTCTTCTCGCTTTACGGACGGCTCACTCCGACCACGCTCGTCCGCGGGCAGCGCGTCGCTCTCGGCGAAACGGTCGGCGTCCTCGCGCCTCCGTCGTCCGACGACGAGATCCCGGGCCTCTACTTCGAGATCCGGGACAGCCGCGCCTCCGTCGACCCGGCGGCCTGGCTTCGGTAGCCCGCGAAGGTTGCAGAATGGGGACGTGGGTGACGCCCTCCGCCGCATCCTCCACGTCGACATGGACGCGTTCTACGCGTCCGTGGAGCAGCGCGACGACCCGAAGCTGAAGGGGAGGCCGGTCGCCGTCGGGGGCGACCCGAAGGGGCGCGGGGTCGTCGCGGCGGCGAGCTACGAGGCGCGCGCCTTCGGGGTCCGCTCGGCGATCCCGATGGCCCGGGCCGTCCGCCTCTGCCCCTCTCTCGTCATCGTCCGCCCCGACTTCGGCCGGTATCGCGAGGTCTCGCGGCAGGTCTTCGACCTCTTTCGCTCCGTGACGCCGCTCGTCGAGCCGCTCTCCCTGGACGAGGCCTACCTCGACGTAACGGAGAACGCGTGGCACGAACCGTTCGGCGTCACGGTGGCCCGGCGGCTGAAGGCGGAGATTCTCGCGACGACCCGGCTGACGGCCTCGGCCGGCGT
>JBBIPB010000143.1:0-2268 GCA_037443065.1 Acidobacteriota bacterium
AGACTCCGGATCTGAAGGTCCCGCGTTCGAATCGCGGCGGGCGCACCAACTAACTCATTTTCAAGGCAGTTAATCCGAATCGGCACCGTGCGACGGCGCAGACCCCGCCGAGCCAAGGGCCACGCCCGCGGAGTTCTCCCTAGAGCTTCGTGACGCTATTGGTGCCGTAGATCGCCACCCAGACGTTGGCGCCGTCGAAAGCCACGCCTTGCGGGGATGCTCCCACGTTGAACGTGCCGAGGTTCGTCCCGTCGCTGGCCCGTAGCTTCGTGACGTTGCTGCTGCCGTGGTTCGAAACCCAGATGTTGGCCCCGTCGAACGCCACGCCGCGTGGGTTTGCTCCGACGCCGAACGTCGCCCCGCTCTGGTTGGCCGGATACCACCTGAGAAGAGCGACCTGGAGCGGGTTCGCGACGACAGCCTGCGCCTCCGTCAACGGAGCGAAGTAGCCGAAGACGTCCACGGTGAAGTCGACGCTCCCGGCGCCCTGGTTGACCTGGACGTGGAGGACGGCGTTCGTTTCGACCGGGACGACGCCTGCGTTTCCGCGCTGCGTCTCGGTGGAGGGGTAATTGATCCAGGCCGTGGTCGCAGGAGAGACGTTTCCGGTCTTGAAGACGCCGTTGCCGCTGGCCCCGGTGATGTTGAAGATCGTGATGTTGACGGCCACGGCCTGCGCGGTGGTGGGGATGCCGCAGGGAGAGCTGCTCAAGGTGACGGCTCGGGGCGTGCCGGTGGGTATCCTAGCGGAGATACTGAGACGCAGTCTAGTAAATTCCCACCCCTACGCGTGGGCCGAGCCGGCGCAGCCGGCCGATTCCACCTGCAACGTGACGTGGTGGATCTCGAAGCCGGTGAGGACCCTCTCGCGCACGCGGCGGAGGAGGTCGTCGTGCCCCGTTTCCGGGTCCCGCACGACGTGGGCGCTCATGGCGTGGAGGCCGGAGGTGAGGGACCAGACGTGAAGGTCGTGGACCTCCGCGACGCCCGGAATCTCCGCGAGGACGGTGCGGAGGCGTGAGAGGTCGACCTCGGCCGGCGTGCTCTCGAGAAGGACGTCGACAGAGTCGCGCAGGAGAAGGAACGTCCGTGGCAGGAGGAAGAGGCCGATGACCGCGGAGACGGCGGCGTCGGCGGCGAGCCAGCCCGTCGCGAGGATGACGACCGCCGCGACGACGACCCCGACCGACGTGAGCGCGTCGGAGAGAACTTCGAGATAGGCCGCCCGGAGGTTCAGGCTGCCGCGTGCCCCGGCCTTCAACAGCCGAAGACTCACGAGATTCACCGCGAGAGCGATCACGGCGGCCAGGAGCATCGGGCCGGGGTGGATGGGGGCCGGCCTCCGCAGCCTCTCCCACGCCTCGAAGAGGATGAGCCCCGAGAGAAGGACGAGGAGGACTCCGTTCGCGAGGGCGGCGAGGATCTCGACGCGGTGGAAGCCATACGTCCGCTGCGGCGTCGCGGGACGGCCCGCGATCGTGAGGGCGACGAAGCTGAGGCCGATCGCGGCGGCGTCGCCGAGGAGGTGCGCGGCGTCGGCGAGGAGGGCGAGGGAGTGCGTGAGCAGGCCCGCCGCGGCCTCGAACGCGAGGAGCGCGATCGTCAGCGCGAGAACGAGGCCGAGGCGCCGGCGGCTCTCCTGCCGCGTCGGGCGCGCATGGTCGTGCACGCGCGAAGCCTGACGGCCCGCCCTCGATCCGTCAACGGCGGGGGAGCCGGAGCGCGGACGGGTGGGATAATCCGCGCCGGTCCGGACGGGAGAACGACGATCATGACGTTCATGGAGACGGCGGCGAGTGCCGGAATTGGCGAAACACTCGAGCACTCCGGCTTCGGAACTCTCGAAACCGTCTTCGAGGCGCTGGGGCGGGCGCTGATCGTCCTCGACGGGGAGTTCCGGATCATCCGGGCGAGCCGGACGCTCGACCAGATCGCCGAGCCGGGCATGGCCGGCGAGGCGATCGGAAAGCCGATCGAGGATCTCGTGGGGGCCAAGCTCTTCGGCCCGTCGGACACGCTGCGCGAGACGCTGACGCGCGGCGGGCGCGAGGAGGGGCGGCGGGCCGTCCTCCGGTGCGGCGCGTCGACTGCGCGGCTCGTCTCGCTGACGGCGGCACCCGTGCCGCGGCACGTGTCGAACCACTGCGACCCGCGTGCGCGGTACCTGATCGTCGTCCGGCCGGCCGAGGACGAAGACGCGCTCCTCCAGAGCATGCTCGCGTCGCACGGGCTCGTCTCCCGCTCGCCGGCGATGCTCCGGATCGTCCA
>JBBIPB010000143.1:2368-5325 GCA_037443065.1 Acidobacteriota bacterium
GTCATCGCCCAGCACCTTCTCGCCCACATTGGCGGCCGGGCCGGGCGCGCCGTCCGGCTCTCGCCCGACACGCTCACGGCGATGGAGCGGTACCCGTGGCCGGGAAACGTCCGGGAGCTCGAGAACAGTCTCGAATATACCGTGGCCCTCTGCTCCGGCCAGACGCTCCAGATCGAGGACTTCCCGGAGGAGATCCGGACCGGAGGCGGGGCGGCGGAGCGCCCGGTCCCCGGCTCGCGGACGGAAATACGGACATCTCCGCGATTCGAGGTGCCGGTCCCCGTCGAGGCCGGCGCGCCCGAGCGGGCGCGGATTGTCTCGGTCCTCGAGCGGTACCACTGGAACCGGCAGCGGGCGGCCGAGGCGCTCGGCCTCTCCCGGAGCACGCTCTGGAGGCGGATGCCCGACCTGGGCATCTCGTGAGCTCGCGCCGCGACCTTCTCCTCGACCTCTGGCGTGGAGCCGGCGCCGCCGCCTCGGGGGGCACGTTCCTCGTTCTGCACCGGGCCCTTCGGGGCGCTGCGCTCCGGCCGCGCGAGACGGCTCTCGACGCCGGCGCCGTTGCTGAAGCGGCGGGGGCGGGAGGCGGCGTTCTGGGGGATCTCTGGGTCGCGGGGAGCGCGGATGCGCCGGTGGCCTTCTCGCTCGCCTGCACGCATCTCGGCTGCCGCGTCGCTCCCGCGGCCGGAGGCGGATTCCTCTGTCCCTGTCATCAGAGCCGGTATGACCGCCAGGGGAATCCGGTCCAGGGTCCGGCCCGGCATTCGCTCGCCCGCGTGCCGCTCGAGCGTCGAGGAGCCTCGTGGATCGCGCGGATGCCGTAGCCGGTGATCTCGCCGGCCGCCGCCTGCCGTCCGGGAGCTTCGGGCGGATCGCGTTCGGCTTTCTGGCCGTCAGCGTCCTCTCGGGCGCGGCGCTCGTCCCTTTCTATTCCCCGTCCCGGGCCTTCGAGGATCTCGAGCGGATCGAGGGAGGGCTGCCCTGGGGCTTCTTCCTCCGCGCTCTTCACACCTGGTCGAGCGGAGGCGTCCTCGTGGCGACGGTTCTTCACCTCGTTCAAGTGCTGAAGGGACGGACCGAGCGGCAGCTCGCCGCGGGCGTCTGGTGGCGGTCGGTCGGACTTCTCCCTCTCGGCATCGGCGCTCTCCTCGGCGGATTCGTCCTCCGGGGTGACGCCGGGGCGGTGGCGGCTCTCTCGATCTGGCGGCGGATCCTCGAGGCGGTTCCCTTCGGCGGAACGGAGATCGCGTGCTTCACTCTCGGGAGCGTGCCGGGCGACCTCGCCGCCGCGGCGCTGCACCATGCCGGCACCTTCACGATCCTCCTCTGGCTCCTGACCGCCGAGCACGGGGCGAGGCTCGTCCCGGACCTCCGGTCGGCCGTCTTTGCCGCGCTCGTCTCGATCGGGCTCGCCGGAGCGCTTCCCGTCGCACTCGGCGCGCATCCGGGGACGGCCTCGACACATCTACTGCTCGGTCCCTGGTACCTCCTCGGCCTGCAGGGAGCGCTCGTCGACCTGCAGGTGGCCACCGGGTGGGCGGCGCCGCTCGGCCTCGTTCTCCTCCTCGGTGCCGTCCGACACGCGGAGGGACGCTGGCGCACCGGCCTCGTGGCTCTCGCGGGGGCCTGCGCTGCGGCCTACCTTCTCTTCACGGTCCGACTGCTGCTTCTTTCGCGAGGCTGAGATGTTCCGGACCCTCTCCTTCGTCACGACGCTCCTGGCGGCCGCTCTCGGCCTTCTCGTCGCGGGGGGACGCGAAGCCCGGCGCGCGAAGGATGCAGGAACCGGACCGGGCCGGCGGCCGGACGGAGCGGTGCGTCTCGTGCCACGTCCGCCCCGACGAGGACCCGGGAGGGGCGCACGCGGGGATTGAGCGCGAGCCGGGGGCCCTCACGACCATCGCCTCGACCTGCGGCCGGGAGGGGTGCCACCCGCGTGAGGCGGCGCGGCTGGCGACGTCGCTCATGGTCCGCGCGAGCGGGATCGTCGCGGTGGACCGGTGGGCGTTCGGAGAGATTCCCTCGCCGAAGGGGACCGAGACGATCTCCGACGTCCTCGCCGCCGCGCATCCGACCCCGGCCGAATCGCACCTCTGGAAACTCTGCGGGGGGTGTCATCTCGGGACGCGGAGAGCCAGCCGTGACGACGCGATCCGGGGAAACGGGTCGGGCTGCGCGGCGTGCCACGTCGCTCCCCGACAGCGGGGCGACCCCCCCCGGTCGCACCCCGCCGTCGATTCGCGCGTTTCCGACGACCGCTGTCTCGGTTGCCACAGCCGGAGCGGCCGGATCGCCCTCTCCTACAAGGGACTGGCCGAGATCGAGCCGCATCAGCTCGCCGGTGGCAGGACGTTGTGCGCCGAGCCGGTCGCGCTCCACGACGGCCGCCCGGCGTGCCGCGTCGAAAGCGACGTCCATCAGGCTGCCGGGATGGCATGCATCGACTGTCACCTCCACACCGAGCTGATGGGCGACGGCCGCCGCCGCGCGCACAAGGAAGATCAGGTCGAGGTCACCTGCGAGGCCTGCCACGGTCCCGTCCGCGAGGGGGGCGAAATCCCGTGGCGCGAGGTCACGGACCAGATCAGCAGGGAAATTCTGGCTAGAGAGAAGAGAAGAAGGGGATTTTCTTAGAAAGGGTAAGAGTGGGGACGGCGCCCCGAATGCGCCGACCCGCCTCGGGCGCCGCGGCACCCCCCTTCTCAACCTTCTAAGAAGTTCTTCCTCCTCAACCTGGACTCTCATCCGCAAGCTCGACGGCGTCTCCTTGCTGGTGAAACAGACACCACGCGACGCGAACCACACTTTGAAGGGGCACGAGCGGCTCACCTGCAGCGCCTGTCACGCCGCGTGGGCGCCCACCTGCACGACCTGCCACACCACGTACGAAGCGGGGAAGAGCCAGTGGGACTTCGCGGCCGCGAAGGAGACGCCGGGAGCGTGGGTCGAGCGCTCGG
>JBBIPB010000144.1:0-5295 GCA_037443065.1 Acidobacteriota bacterium
AAGGAGCAGTTCGACGCCGCGATGCGCGTCCACGCCCTCTTCGGCGACATGAGCGTGCTCGTCGACAAGATCGAGGCCGCCCGCGCCGCGGCCGGCGCGAAAGCCAGGGGGCTCAAGGACTCGGATCCGTCGAAGTCGAAGCTCCTCGCGCTCTCCGGAAAACTCGAAGAGGTCCGGAAGAAGATCGTCGCGACGAAGGAAGGCGGCGCCATCACGGGAGAGGAGCGGATCCGCGAGCACGCCGACCTTCTCTACTCGGCGCTCCTCGGGTGGGAAGGAAAGCCGGCCCGCTACCAGGTGGAGCGGATCGACGCCCTGAAGCGCGAGCTGGACGACGTCACGAAGGAGTTCGGGGACCTCACGGCGAAGGAGATCGCGCCATGACCGCGATGAAGCACGTCGTCATCTTCGGCAAGGACACCTGACCCCACACGACGGCGGCCCGTGAGGCCTACGCGAATCGGGGTTACGTCGTCGACTACCGGAACGCCCGGGAATCTCGCGAACATCTCGACGAGATGCTCAAGGTCTCGAACGGGAGCCGCTCGGTTCCGGTCATCGTGGAGAGCGGGGTCGTCTCGATCGGCTTCGAAGGGGGGACGTGAGGGATCTGACGGGGCCGGTCCGGCCCCTCCGAAAAGCCTGGGCCCGGAATGCGGACCGGAGAACGCTCCGGACCGGGAGCGGCTGCCTGGAGCCGCTCTCTATTCATCTGAAGAATGGCGGGGCCGACGAGGCTCGAACTCGCGACCTCAGGCGTGACAGGCCTGCGCTCTAACCAACTGAGCTACGACCCCGCGTGATGCGTGACCCGTCTCCCCTCGCGCCGCGGCCCGGCCCTCCTGATGGTGGGAGGTACCGGACTCGAACCGATGACTTCCTGCGTGTAAAGCAGGCGCTCTACCGACTGAGCTAACCTCCCGCGGCTTCCGGGAGACGTGTGGCAAAGACCGGCCCGGAGCGCTCTCCGGGGCGGGCGAAGATACCGCCCGGGACCCGGAACGTCAAGGAATCCGGCTCGAATCCGGCTCGAAAGCCGCGCCCGCTACTTGAGCGAGTCGGAGCCTCCGCCGACCGAACGGAGGTCGGCCGGGATGTGGCCCACGTCGTCGAGGAGGACCGGGACGACGCTTCTGTCACCGTTCCAGTCGAAGGAGGAGAGCGAGCCGTTCCGCTGGCGGATCTCGTCCATTCGCGAGAGCGGGCGCGCGAGAAGTGTCGCCATCAGGATCCGGTTGAACCGGCCATGGGCGACGACGAGGACGTGCGCGATCCGGGCCTCGTGAAGCCGCTTCAGGAACCGCCCCGCCCGGCGGCTCACGGCGGAGGGCGACTCGCCGCCTTCCGGGCCGGCGTCCACGTCTCCCGCCCGCCATCGCGCACGGATCGCCGCCACCTCGCGCTCCATCCCGGCGTCGAGAGGACGGCCGCTCCAGACGCCCCAGTCGAACTCGACGAGGTCCGGATCGATCGTCAGCGGCACGGCGCGCGCACCGCCGACGATCTCGGCGGTCTGCCGGGCCCGAAGGAGGGGGCTCGCGAAGACGCGATCGATCGGCGCGGGCGCAAGCCGCGCCGCGAGCGCCTGCGCCTGCCCGACGCCGCGCGGCGAGAGCGGCTCGTCGACCCGGGAGCCCTGGAGCATTCCGGCGAGGTTTCCGCGGCTCTCCCCGTGCCGCACGATGTGAAGGCGCACGGACGGATTCTAGGACTGCTCTCGTATGATTCGCCGCATGGTCGAAAATCGTGCCCTCTGCCACCAGGAGGTTACGGCGCTTCTCGCCTCAGACGGCCTCGACGCGCTCTTCTCCGAGCGCTTCATGGCGGCGGCGGAGATTTTCGACGACCTCGTGAACACCGCCTGCTGGCAGATTCTCGGACAGATCGGAAGGCTGCCGGATTCGGACAGGAGCTCCGGGCCGACCCTTCGCGACGATTCGGCACTCCCCGCCCGCGCGCGGCCCGCCCTCCGCTACCTGTTCGACAAGCTGATCTCCTCGGCCTTTCTCGAGGAGCGGGACGGCCTTCTCCTCCGCCGCGGGTCGCCGCCGGAGTCCATCGAGAAGCTCGCGACCGAGCTCGCCGCGAGGGAGCCGGCTGCCGCCGTCGGTGCCGAGATCGTGAAGCTCCTCGTCGACGCGGCGCCGGGGTTCTTCGCCGGGACCGTAACCGGAGAGGAGATCCTCTTCTCCCCCGTACGCCTCCCGCTCTGGTTCCGCTACTTTTCGAACGAGAACGTCCTCTACGCGATCAACAACACCCTCGGCGCCGAAGTTCTCTCCCGCACGGTTCCCGAGAAGGCGGCGATCCTCGAGGTGGGCGGGGGATGCGGGAGCGCGGCTGAGGCGGCTCTTCACCGGCTCGGCCCGGGCATCACCCGTTACCGCTTCACCGAGATCGTCCCCTCCTTCGCCCGGAGAGGCGAGCGCACGGCCCGCGCTGCCGCGTCGGGCGCGACGGCGGTGGAGGCCGCCCGTCTGGACATGACGAAGCCGTGGGCGGAGCAGGGCGTCGCGCCCGGCTCCTTCGACGCCGTCTACTCAGTCAACTGCTTCCACGTCGCCCCGGACCTCGGCTTCGTCCTCCGCGAGGCGAAAGCCGCCGTCAGGCCGGGAGGTGCCGTCGTCATCTCCGAGTGCATCCGCCCCTCGATCCACGGCAGGCCGACGCACGTCGAGTTCGTCTTCGACTTCCTCGAGAGCTTCACGAACGTGAAGACGGATCCCATCCTCCGTCCCACCCACGGCTTCCTGACGCCGGACGCGTGGCGGCGTTCCTTCGTATCCGCGGGGTTTCCGGTCGTCGAGGTCATCCCCGACGTCGACCACCTCGCCCACCACTACCCCGACTTCTTCGTCGGTGCGGTCGTGGCGCGGAGCGGTTAGGAGCGGCGCCCCCCGACCGCGGCGAGAAGTTCCTCCGGCTCCCTCGGCGCGCCGTGGGTCAGCACCCGGGGCTCTCCTTCGGTCACGAGGATGTCGTCCTCGATCCGGACGCCGAGGCCGAGGTACTCCTTCGGGACTTTCGTCTCGTCGGGACGAATGTAGAGCCCGGGCTCGACGGTGAGGACCATCCCGGAAACGAGCGGACGGGACTTCCCGTCCCCGTCGACGTACCGGCCGCGGTCGTGGACGTCGAGGCCGAGCCAGTGCGAGGTGTTGTGGAGACAGAAGCGCTGGGCTGCGTTCTTCTTTTTCAGGACGGCACGGCGGCCGCGGAGGAGGCCCATGTCGAAGAGCGCGTCGAGGAGGACCTCGCGCGCCGCGTCGTGGACGGCCGTGAAACGGGCGCCCGGGACCGCCTTCCGGATCGCCGCCTTCTGCGCGCCGAGGATCGCTTCGTAAAGGCGCCTCTGCGGGCGCGTGAAGCGCCCCGAGACTGGAAACGTGCGCGTGATGTCGCTCGCGTACCCGTCGAACTCGCACCCCGCGTCGACGAGAACGAGGTCTCCCGCGGCGATCCTCGCGCGGTTTTCGTTGTAGTGGAGGATCGTGGTATTCACCCCCGAGGCGACGATCGAGGGGTACGACGGCCCCGCCGCCCCTTCCCGGACGAAGCGGCGTTCGAGGACGGCGGCCAGCTCGTACTCGTACCTCCCCGGGACGGCGTGGGCCATCGCCTCGCGGTGGGCGCGGGCCGCGATCGCGGCGGCGCGCTCCATCGACCGGACCTCGCCGGGCTCCTTGACGAGCCGCATCTCGTGGAGGATCTCCGTCGGGTCCTTGACGACGACCGGTCCGCGCTTCGGACTCCGGGCTTCGCGCCGGAACCGGCCGAGAAGCTCCGCCACCCGCCGGTCGGCGGCCTCGCCGACGCCGAGCGCGTGAAACAGGACGGCGTGCCTCCGGATCAACTCCGGCAGGCGCTTCGACAGCTCGCCGATCGGGAAAGCCGCGTCGGCGCCAAAGTCGCGCTGCGCCCCCTCCGGCCCCGCGCGGCGCCCCTCCCACGTCTCGCGCTCCCGGTTCTTCGGCCGGACGAACAGAGTCAGGCGCCGGCGGTCCGCGTCGAGAACGGCCACCGCTTCCGGCTCGCAGAAGCCGGTCAGGTACCGGAGGTCGGGGTCCGGGCGGTAGCGGTGGTGGAGGTCCCAGCCGAGCGACTGCTCCGGCGTCGAGAAGAGGATCGCGATCCCCTCCCCCATCCGTGTGTAGAAGCGCTCGCGGCGGCGGCGAAAGACGTCGTGTGCCACGCGCGAAGTCTAAACGGACTGCGGCCCGGCGCCGTGCGACGATCCGCGCGATGAGTCCCGTGCGTATCGTCCGCCGGCTTCAGGAGGAGCACCCGGGCGTCTCCGCGTCGCGCCTGAAGCGGGCCGTCCTCGAGGGACAGGTGACCGTGGACGGCACCGTTGTGAACGACCCGGGAGCCCTCGTCGGCGAGACCTCCCGTGCCGTCTGGGACCGGGACCGCGAGGTCCGGCGGCGCGCCGAGGGGAAGATCACGGTCCTCTATGAGGACGAGGACGCGGTCGCCGTCTTCAAGCCCGCCGGGCTCCTCACGCACCCGACCGAGGCGAAGGAGAAAGAGACGCTTCTCTCGCGTGTCTCGCTCTGGGCCCAGCACCGCTTCGGGCGTGGCTCCGGGCGTGCCTACGTCTCCGTGGTTCACCGGCTCGACAAGGAGACGTCGGGCATCCTCGTCTTCGCCCGCTCACGGCGCGGCCTCGTCCAGCTCCAGGCCCAGCTGAGAGCGCACGCGATGGACCGGCGCTACATCGCCGTCGTGGAAGGAAACCTGACCGGCGACGCCGGCACCTTCGACCAGGACCTGGTCGAGGACCGGGGCGACCGGAGGCGCGGCGTCGCGAAACCGGGCGAGAAGGGGATCCGCGCCGTGACGGAGTGGCGGGTCCTCGAGCGATTCGGGATCGCGACGCTCGTTGAAGCCCGTCTCAAGACGGGCCGGACGCACCAGATACGGGTCCACTTCGCGAGCGCAGGCCACCCGCTTCTCGGCGACCCGGTCTACCGGGACGTCCGCCGTCCCCCCTTTCCCGTGCCGTTCCCCCGGCAGGCGCTCCATGCGGGGCGGCTCGGGTGGGTCTCCCCTGACGGGAAGAAAGTCTCGCTCGAGGCCGAGCCGCCTCCCGATTTCCAGGAGCTCCTGCGGGCGCTTCGCACCCGCGCTATTCGAGGACGACGATGACGACGCGGCGGTTCTGGGCCCGCCCGTCCTTCGTCTTGTTGGACGCGATCGGGAGCGTGTCGCCGTAGGAGATCGTCGACATCCGAGGGAGGGGGAGCTTGTGCTCGCGGGCGAGGTACCGGCGGACCGCCTCGGCCCGCTGCTGCC
>JBBIPB010000145.1:0-5261 GCA_037443065.1 Acidobacteriota bacterium
GTGATCACCGATCCCGGCGGCCCGGTGATCCTGCAGCAGGACGCCACCGCGGGCGGGATTCCCGCCCTTTCCATCGCCGGGCTCGCGGCGCTGGCTCTTCTCATCGGCACCGGCGGCGCTCTCACGATCAGACGACACCTCACGTAGCGAAAGGCCGGGGCCTGCCCGCTATTCCGAGATCTTCCCGGGCACCTCGACTCAGGTCAGGTCGTGATGGAAACGACCGCCGGGGCTGCCTTCACCTCACCGTGATCCCCATCTCGTCGAGGAGGTTCGTCGCCTTGTCCACCTCGGCCATGACCCAGAGCATGTTCCGGGTGTCGACGTGGATGGAGCGGGTCTTCTCCTTGTCGAAGAGGTAATCGGCCGCCACGGTGTCGAACGTGCCGTCAAAGAGGAGGCCGATGAGCTCCCCCTTGCTGTTGAGCGTGGCCGAACCGGAATTGCCTCCCGTCGTGTCCACGTTCGAGAGGAAGTCGACCGGGACGTCCTTCAGCTTCGGATCGAGGAAAGGCGTCGTCTTTCCCGCGCGGAGCGTCTTGATCGCGGCGAGCTCGGCCTTCGGAGCGTTGAACTCGCCCCCACCGGTCGCCTTCTCGACGATCCCCTGGAGGGTCGTCTGCGGCTGATAGAACATCCCGTCACGCGGCTCGACTCCCTTCACGGTTCCGTACGTGATGCGGAGGGTCGAGTTCGCGTCGGGAGAGACGAGGCCGCCCCCCTTCGCGAGGAGCGCCTCGGCGTACGCGGGCCCGAGGCGGTACAGCGCTCCAGCGCGCTCCTTCGACTTCTCGCGGCTCGCCTCCTGCATCGGATAGAGCGCGGCCGCGAGCGTCAGCATCGAGTCCTTCGTCGCGACGAGATCGGCCGTCGACTTCTCGAAGAGCGACATCCGGAAGTCCTTGTCGTAGATCTTCGTCCCGGCGAATAGCCTGTCGAGCCACGCGCTCGTCGCCCTGGCCGCGTCCGCCTCGGTCATGCCGGGCGCAAGGCCGATCTCCTTGTCGAGGGCCTCGATCCGCTGGCCGGCCGGGAGCTTCGCGATGTCCGTGAGGGCATACGTCATCAGGGCTCGGTCTGCTTTGGCAGACAGGGTCCGCTGGGCCCGCTCCTGGCTGTCATGCAGGCGCGACCAGTTCCGCTCCTGGAGGGCGGCGTCGCGGTCCGCATCCTTCTTCGGCTTTTCGACCGAGAAGCGGTAGAGCGTCTGCGCGGAAGAAAGACCCGAGCCCATGATTCCGGAAAGCTCCGCGAGGAGCGCATCACGCTCGCGGGTCTTCGCCCGGTCGGCGATGACGGAGTTGATGGCGGGCAGGGCGCTGCCGTACTTCGCCTTGCGGGCGGCGTCGGCGTCAATCCATTTCAGGAAGTCCTTCTCCATCGTTTCCTTGTCGCCGAGGAGCCCGCCCTTGACCATCCCCTGAAGGACGCCCTTGTACTTCGTCAGGCCGTTGTTGAGACCCCGGATCGCCTGCGCCACGCGAAGGGCCGTCTCCTTGTCGTCCTTCCCGAGCGCCTCGAGGATCGCGATGCGGTCCGTGTACCGCCTGATCGTGCGCGGCAGGTTCCACTCGACGGTCTCCCTGACCTCCGCATACGGGTTCAGGCGGTAGGTGCGGCCCGGATACCCGGCCACGATGACGAACTCACCCGGAGAGGCGCCATTCGGGGAGACTTTGAGGACGTGCTTCGGTCTGTACGGGACGTTCTCCTTCGAGAAGGGGGCCGGTTTGCCGTCCTTCGAGACGTAGGCGCGGTAGAAGGAGAAATCGCCCGTTTGGCGCGGCCACTGCCAGTTGTCCGTCTCGCCGCCGAAGTTCCCAATTCCGGCCGCCGGCGCGTAGACGAGGCGGACGTCCTGGATCTCCAGCTGCCCGATCTCGTACCACTTCAGCCCCTCGAAGAACGGGGCGACCGTGCAGCGGAGGCCGTTCCTTTCGCAGGCGGCTGTCAGTGCCTTGACGCGCTGGTCGACGACGTCGTACCGCACCCGGTCGGTCGTCTTCGGGTCGATCTTCCCCATCACGGCGTCCGTGACGTCCTTCACGGAGACCGTCACGAAAACTCGGGAGCCGGGCCCGTTCCAGAGCTCCTCGCCCTTGGTCTTCGCGAGGAAGCCGTCGACCATCAGGTTCCGGTCCGGCTTCGAGTTGTACTGGAGGGCTCCCTGCACGCAGTGGTTGTTCGTGACCATGAGCCCGTCGGGCGACACGAACGACGCGCTGCAGCCGCCGAGCGAGACAATGGCCCCCATCGGGAAGCCGGTCAGGTCGGCGAAGCTCTTCGCGTCCCCTGTGAACCCGATCGCCTTGAGACGGTCGGCGAGCGCCGGGATCTGCTGGGGCATCCACATCCCCTCGTCGGCCACGGCCGGAAGGGCCGCGAGGGCGAGGACCATGACGATGAGAAGGCGTTTCATCAATCCCTCCGCCCCGGAAACGGGGCGAATGATTATGCCGTCGCGGCGTGCGAGGTCTCTATGATCAGAATGAATTGCTCCGCGCTGCCCTCCTCCTCGCCGCCGTCGCCCTCGTCTTCGGCTGGGTCTCTCCGGCCGAAGTTCCGGGCCTCCTTGACCTCGAAATCCTCCTTCTCTTTTTCGTCCTGATCGTCGCAGTCGAGTGTGCGCGGAGATCCGGCCTCTTCGCACGGCTCGTGCGAGCCGTTCTGACACACACCCGGTCCTCCCGGGGCCTCGCCACGGCCGCCGTCCTCCTGACGGGGGCGACCGCCGCCCTCGTGACGAACGACGTGGCACTCCTCCTCGTCGTCCCGTTCACCCTTACCTTCGAGGCCACCGCCCACGACTTCGACGCCGCCCCGGTCGTTGTCCTCGAGATCGCGGCGGCAAACCTGATCGGCTGCCTCACACCGACCGGCAACCCGCAGAATCTCTTCCTCTTCGTCCGGGGCGGGTTCACCGCCAGCGGCTTCTTCGCCGCGCAGGGACCGTGGGCTCTCGGGGCGGGGCTGCTGACCCTTGCGCTCATCCCCGTTCTCGTCCCGAAACGAACGCTCGAGACGCCGACGGGTTCACCGATCGCGGTAGAGCCGAGGATGGCCGCCTCCGCCGTCGTCCTCTTCGTCCTCGAGATGGCCGCCCTCTTCGGCGGCCTCCCCCGTTTCGTCCCGGCCCTCGCCGCGCTCCTTGCGGTCGGCGGCCTTCTTGGAAAGCGGGCCCTCGAAGTCGACTTCGCCCTCGTCGGCCTCTTCGCCGCCCTCTTCGTCGGCGTCGCCGGGCTTTCACGCTCCCCGCTCGCCCACCTCCTCGACCCGACCGCTCTCCTCGGCGTCTCGGCCGCCGGCCTCGCCGCCTCCGGCGCGCTTCTTTCGCAGGGAGTCTCGAACGTCCCGGCTGCGCTCCTCCTCGCGCCGAAAGCCGCGGCCTCTGCCGATCCGCTCGCCTTCACAGGGCTTCTCTTCGGCGTAAACGCCGGGGGATGCGGGACGCCGATTGCCTCGATCGCGAACCTCATCGGCGCCCGTCTCTACCTCTCAGGCCATCGTGATCTCGTCGGCCGGGTCCGTTCGGGGCGATTCTGGCGCCTCTTTTCGGCGGTCTCGTTTGCCCTTCTCGCCGCGATGGTTGCGCTCTCTCTGGTTCTCCTGGCGCGGCTCGCCGCGGGACAGGGCCTACAATCGTTCCCGTGACGCCGCACGCCCTCCCGCGCGACCTGCGCGAGGCGCTCGACGACCTTCTGACGCGGGCCTTCGCCGAGGACGGCGAGGACGTCAGCTCCCTCGCGGTTTTCGGGCCCAAGGCCCGTGTTTCGGCGGCCATGGTCTGTCGCGAGCGGGCCGTCGTCTGCGGGACGGCGTTCCTCCCCCGGCTCTTCACGTTCCTCCATCCCCCCGCCGCCGTCGACGTCCTCGTTCCCGACGGGGCGCGCGCGGCGAAGGGAACGATCCTCGCGCGGATCGAAGGCCCGGCGATCACCGTCCTCGCCGCCGAGCGGACCGCGCTGAACCTCGTTCAGCGCCTCACCGCGATCGCAACACTCACCCGCACATACGTCGACGCCCTCGGCGGCACGAAAACGGTCCTTCTCGACACGCGTAAGACGACGCCCGGCTTCCGGCTCCTCGAACGCTACGCCGTCCGCTGCGGCGGCGGGACGAACCACCGCTTCGGCCTCGCGCACGGTTTTCTCGTGAAGGACAACCACGCGGACGGCGCGGGAAGCGTCTGGGAGGCGACCCGGCGCGTCGCCGACTTCCGGGCCCTGAACCCGCGGCTTCGGCACCACCTCCTCGAGGCCGAGGCGCGAACGCTCGACGAGGTCCACCAGGCGCTCGACGCGGGGGCCGAGCGGGTCCTCCTCGACAACATGTCCCTTCCGGCGATGCGCCGCGCCGTCCGGGACGTCCGGCTCTTCACCGAGGCAACGGGGCGCGCCGTCTCGATCGAAGCGTCCGGCGGCATGACCCCGAAGACGGCCCGCGCGGCGGCACGGGCGGGCGTCGACTTCGTCTCGGCCGGAGCGCTCACGCACTCGGCGCGGGCCGTCGACGTCGCGCTCGACGTCGTCCCCGCCGTGCGACCGCCGAAAGCGCGCCGCCCGTGACCGGCCCGTCCTTTCCGGACCGCTTTCGCGTTCCGGTCCTCGTCCTCGGCTCCGGGATCGCGGGCCTTTCGGCGGCATTCTCTCTGGCGCGGCGCGGCGTGAGGGTCCTCCTCGTCACGAAGGCTGCGGACCCGGCCGACTGCAACACGGCCTGGGCGCAGGGGGGAATCATCTACTTCGGGAAAAAGGACTCCTCCGCCGCCCTCAGCCGGGACATCCTCCAGGCGGGAGCCGGCCTCTGCAATCCCGACGCCGTGCGGCAACTGGCGGTCGAAGGGCCCCGGATCGTGAAGAGCATCCTCCTCGAGGAGGCGGGGGTCCCGTTCTCCCGGACCCGCGGGGGCGATCTCGACTTCACGCGCGAGGGAGCGCACTCGATCGCGCGGATCGTCCACGCGGCCGACGCGACCGGACTCGCCATCGAGACCGCGTTTCTCGCCCGCGTCCGGCGGGAGAAGCGAATCACGATCTGGGCAGGCGCGACCGCGATCGACCTGATCACGGCGCGCCACCACTCGAGGGACGTCGCCCAGCGCTACGCCCTCCAGGATCCCTGCCTCGGGGCCTACGTCCTCGACGCGAAGGGGAAGGTCCACACGATCCTCGCGGATTTCACCGTTCTCGCGACGGGGGGCGTCGGGCGGCTCTTCGTCCACACGACGAACACGCCGCACGCCATCGGGGACGGCCTCGCGA
>JBBIPB010000146.1:0-5225 GCA_037443065.1 Acidobacteriota bacterium
CCTCGCGCCGATCGTCTTCGAGCTGGAGCAGGCGACGTACCTCTGCGGCCTCGTCGCGGGGCGCCTCTCGAGGACCGGGCGCGCCGGGATGGTCGGCGGCGTCGAGATTCCCTCCATCAAGTCGACCTTCCTCGCATTCGAGGCGGGGATGAAGAGCGTGAATCCCTCCGCCGACGTCCGCACCGTCTTCACCGGCTCGTTCGAAGACGTGGCCGGGGCGGAGGCCGCCGCCCTCGCCCTCGCGGACCAGAAGTGCGACTTCCTCTTCCACAATGCGGACAACGCGGCGCTCGGAGTCTTCGCGGCGGCGACCGAGCGCGGGATCCGCGCCTTCGGGACGAACATGGACCAGAACGCGCTCTCTCCCGCGATCCTCGCGTCGGCGGTCATCGACATGCCGCGCGCGTTCGTCGAGACGGCGCGCCGCGTGAAGGAGGGGCGATTCGACGGGACGCCTCTCCGCTACGGCCTCGCCTCGGGCGTCATCTCGTTCGTCTGGAGCCCGACGCAGAAAGCCTCGGTTCCCCCGGCCGTCATCGACGAGGTCGCGCGCGTGAAAGCCGAGATCGCCTCGGGTGCGCGGACCGTGCCCCGGGGAAACTTCTGACGCTGCTCGAGCTTCACGGGATCTCGAAGAGCTTCGGGGAGACCCGGGCCCTCGCGGGTGCCTCGCTCACGGTCCTGTCCGGCGAGATCCACGCCCTTCTCGGAGAGAACGGCGCCGGCAAGTCGACGCTCGTTTCCATCGCCGCGGGCCTCCTTCGTGCCGACGGCGGCACGGTCCGGCTCTCCGGCCGGGACGTCGCGTTCCGGTCGGCGCGCGAGGCGCGGCGCGGCGGGGTCGCCCTCGTCCCGCAGCACGACCTCCTCGTCGAAGCGGCCACCGTCGCCGAGAACCTCGCGCTTCTCGACCCCACGGCCCCGTTCGTCGAGTCGCCCCGGGCCCGCCGCCGCCGTGTCCGGCGTCTCGCGGAGACGTTCGACCTCGACCTCGGCGACCCCGACGCGGCCGTGGCGGAGCTTCCGGTCGGGACGCGCCAGCGGATCGAGATCGCCGGGGCGCTCGCCGCCGATCCCGCGATCCTCGTCCTCGACGAGCCGACGGCCGTTCTCGCGCCGCACGAGGCGTCGGCGCTCTTCGCCTCCCTGAAGCGGCACGCGGCCGACGGGAAGGCGGTCGTCCTGATCACCCACCGCCTCGCAGAGGTCTTCGAGGCCGCGGACCGCCTGACCCTCCTTGCGAGAGGCCAGACAGTGAGAACCTGTCTCATCAGGGAAACGACGCCGGATGAAATCGGATCGCTTCTGCTTGGAAGCGCTGAAAGATCTGAAAGGAAGAGAGAGGAGACGACCGAAGAGATTCTTCTTCCAGGCGGCGGCCGCGATGCGGCCGGCCGGGGGCTACCGGTTGCTCTCGAGATCCGGGACCTCGTTCCGTCCGGCGCGCAAGTGCCGTCTGTCTCACTTTCTCTCGGTGTGGGAGAGATGGTGGTTCTGCTCGCCATCGACGGCAATGGCGCGGATTTGCTCGCCGCGTGCGTGGCAGGGCTCCGGCCTTTTTCGGGTATCGTCAGAATCGGCGGCGAGCCGGTCTCCTCCGGAGGCTTTCTCAGCTTCCGCGCTCTCGGCGGGCGGTTCGTCCCCGCCGACCGGCGTGCCGAAGGCCTCGTCGCGCCGCTCACGATCGCGGAGAATCTCGCTCTCCCGGCTCCCCCGGGGCGGTTCTTTCTCGCGCGCGACGCAATGCGGGAGAACGCCGCCGAACGAATCCAGAGCTTCGGCGTCCGCGCGGCCTCGCCCGAGGTCGCGGCCGGGACCCTCTCGGGCGGAAATCAGCAGAAACTCGTCCTCGCCCGCGAACTCGACCCGCGGCTCGGCGCACCTTGGGTCCTCGTCGCCATCCACCCGACGCGCGGCCTCGACCTCGCCGCCGCGGCCGACGTTCTCGGGCGGATCGAAGAGGTGCGGGAGGCCGGCGCCGCGGTCCTCCTCGTCAGCGCCGACCCGGACGAGGCCCGGCTCCTCGGCGGCACGCTCCGGGTCGTCTATCGCGGTGCCCTCTCGGAGCCGCTCCCTGCGGGAGTTCCCCTCGAGACCCTCGGCCGGCGGATGGCGGGGCTCGCCGCGTGAGCGCCGCGGCAGCCCGCCGCGCGCTCTTGGCGGCGGTCCTCGTGACCGGAGTCGTCACGCTCCTCGCGTCGCTCGTCCTCCTCGCCGGGGCCTCTCCCGCCGACGCGCTCGCCGCGCTCGTCCGCGGGTCGGTCGGATCGACGGCCGCTCTCGGAGAGACCCTGACGCGCGCGACCTCTCTCGTCCTCTGCGCGGCCGGGGCGGTCCTCGCGCTTCGCGCCGGCGTCCTGAACATCGGGCTCGACGGACAACTCCTCGCAGGGGCCGCTGCGGCCGCGGCCGCGGGGGCGCTCTTTCCCGGGGTGCCCGCCGCCGCGCGCGTGACGCTTCTTCTTGCCGCCGGGGCCGCCGGCGCCCTCTTCGCCGCCCCGGCCGCATGGCTCGCCGAGCGGCGCGGGGTCCCGCCCGTCCTCTCGACGCTGCTTCTGAACCTCGTCGCCGCCGCCGCGGTGACCTGGCTCGTCCGTGGCCCCCTTCAGGACCCCTCGGCCGACTACCCGCAGAGCCGCCCGCTCCGGGCCGAGGTGCGCTTCGCGCCGCTCGCCCCCGACTTCCGGACGACGGCCGCGTTTCCGTTGGCGCTCCTCGCGGCGGGGGGCGTCGGACTCTTTCTTTCGCGCACACCCTCTGGCCTGAGGCTCCGCGCCTCCGGTGCGGCGCCGCTCGCGGCACGGGCGATCGGCGTGGCGGACGTTCCCCTCCGGACAGGAGCCTTGCTGGGCTCGGCCGCTCTCGCCGGCCTCGCGGGGGGACTCGAAGTGGCGGCTGTCACGGGGCGCCTCTTCGACCCGTTCGGCTCGGGCGCCGGCTATCTCGGCATCGCGGCCGCGCTTCTCGGCGGCTCGCGCGCGGGCGGGGCCGTCGCCGCGGCCCTCTTCTTCGCCGCGCTCGGCGCAGGCTCCGGGGCGCTTCAGCGCGACACCGGCGTTCCCTCGGCGGTCGCCATGGTCGTACCCGGAGTGCTCGTCCTCGCGGTTCTCCTTCTCGAGAGACGGCGCACCGGAGCCGGCGGATGAGCGGGTTTCTCGAGATCGCTCTCCTCTTCACGGCGCCGCTCCTCCTCGCGGCATGCGGCGAACTCGTCCTCGAACGCGCCGGGTTGATCCAGATCGGAATCGAGGGGACGATGCTGATCGGCGCCTTCTCGGCCTTCGCCGTGGGCCTCGAGACCGGGAGCCCGGCCCTCGCGCTGGCGGCCGGAGCCGGAGGCGGAGCCGTGGCCGGGGGCGTCTTCGCGGCCGTCGCCGTGGCGGGCCGCGCCGACCCCATTCTCACCGGAACCGCGTGGAACCTCGTGGCGTTCGGAGGGACGGCGTTCGGCTACCGCCTCCTCGCGGGCGCGACGGGCGCCGTCCTCGAGGTCCCGACGCTCGGGCGCTCTCTCGCGGGGGTCACCGGCGCGCTTCTGGCCGTCTTCGCGCTTCCCGTCGCCGTCCATCTGGGCCTCCGCCTGACGCGCCCGGGCCTGCGGCTCGCGGCCGCCGGGGAGAATCCCGAGGCCCTCCGCTCGCAGGGGATCTCCGTCGTCGCGGTGCGGACGGGGGCGTCGCTCTTCTCGGGGGTGACCGCGGGGCTCGCCGGAGCGCTTCTCGTCGTCACGGTCTCGCCGACGTTCGTGGAGGGAATGACCTCGGGCCGCGGCTTTCTCGCGCTCGCCCTCGTCGTCTTCGCACGCTGGAAGCCGCTCCGGCTTCTCCCGGCCTCTCTCTTGATCGGCGCCGCCTCCGCCCTTCAGGTGCGCCTGCAGGCCGCCGGCTCGTCCGCCATCCCGTATGCCTTCTTCGTGGCGCTCCCGGCCTTTCTCGCGCTCGCCGCGCTCGCCGTGTCGCCGGGGCGGGGCGGGGCGCCGAAAGCTCTCGGCTCCCCCGCCCCCTGACCGCTTCGCCCTATTCCTTCGGGTCGGGAGGGGACCGGGGCGCAGGAGGCTGAGGGGCGTTTCCCTCGGCCGGCCGTCGAAGCGGCCGCCCTTCGCGGAAGGACTCCCGCATCTGATCCCGACGCTCCTGCCGCCACGTGTCGCGGCGCTCCACGACCTGTTTCCACTGCGCTTCGGTCAGGACGCCACGCATGTCGAGGACCATCATCGCGACGGCTTTCCGGAGCCTGGCCCGGGACTGTTCGAGGAGGTCGATCGCGGCCGATACCTTCTTCGGGTCGCTGTCCTTCCTCGTCATCAGGTCCTCGACGTCGAGCTGCTTCTTCTCCACGTCGGCCTTCAGGTCGACGAAATCGCGCCGGTTCTTCTGGAAGATCTGGTCCAGCTTCTCCTGCTGCTCGGAGGCGAGACCCAGCGTCCGGACGACCTGCGGGCGCTTCCACCACTTCCCGGGGGGGACCTCGGGCATCTGCGCGACGGCCAGGCCCGAGACAAGCAGGGCCGCGGAAAACAGGGTGAGAACCGGGGTTCTTGCTCGCATCGGAATCTCCTTCAGGTGGTTTCGTCCGGGACGAGCGTCGCGAAATCCG
Source organism: Acidobacteriota bacterium (assembly GCA_037443065.1). Classification (GTDB taxonomy): domain Bacteria; phylum Acidobacteriota; class Thermoanaerobaculia; order UBA5066; family UBA5066; genus DAOMFB01. The sequence goes on from JBBIPB010000146.1 coordinate 4,597, forward strand.
GCTCGTCGCGAAGGACCCGCTCGATCGAGAGAAGAAGCTCGTCGTCGGCCTTGTCGCCGGCCGGGAGGGCCGGGACGACCGCGACGGCCGGCGTCGCCACAGCCTCGGGCACCGGTGCCGGCTTCGGCTGCGAGCCGAGGCGGTCGACGGAAAGGACCCCCACGAGAGCCAGCGCCGCGGCGAGACTCCCGAGCGCGAGGAACGGGTGGCGCAGGAGACGGCCTCTGCGGGCGGCCGCCGGGAACGGAACGATGCCGCTCGCCACAAAGCGCTCCGGCGCGGTATGTCCTTCGGCCGCGGCGAGAATGGCGGCCCGCTGCGTCTCCCAGAACGATTCCGGAAGGCCGTCCACGAATCCGTCGACCGCCCCCCGGTCGAGGAGCCAAGCCTCTCGAAGGCGCGCCACCTTCGCCTGGCATTCCTCGCAGAGCGCGAGATGCGCAGGAACGGCGGACGGGCGGTCGTCGTTCGGGAAGACTCGCTCGACGACCTCGTCAGGGGTGAGATGGCGATCCTCGGCCGTTCTCATCGGAGGTCCTCCAGCCGCGCGCGCAGCTTGCGCGCTGCGCGAAACAGGTGGGACTTGATCGTCCCTTCGTCCAGACCCGTGGCCGCGCCGATCTCGGCGA
>JBBIPB010000147.1:0-5151 GCA_037443065.1 Acidobacteriota bacterium
AACCTCGTCTACCGGAAGACGGCGCGGAACTTCAACCCGATGGCGGCCACGGCCGGCCGGATCACGATCGCCGAGGTGGAGGAGCTGGTCCCTGCCGGCGCCCTCGACCCGGATGAGATCGACACCCCCGGCATCTACGTCCACCGGGTCGTCGTGGCGCCGCGCGTCAAGCGGATCGAGCGGCGGACCGTGAGGAAGGGGTAGGCCATGCCCAAGCTGGACCGGGACGGGATCGTCAGGCGCGCCGCGCAGGAGCTCGCCGACGGCATGTACGTGAACCTCGGCATCGGAATGCCGACCCTCGTCTCCAACTTCATCCCCCCCGGGATGGAGGTCGTCCTCCAGTCCGAGAACGGGATCCTCGGCATGGGCCCGTATCCGACCGAAGCCGAGCTCGACGCCGACCTGATCAACGCCGGAAAGGAGACGGTGACCGTCCTGCCGGGCGCCTCGTTCTTCTCCTCGGCCGAGTCGTTCGCGATGATCCGCGGCGGCCACGTGGACCTCTGCATCCTCGGCGCGATGCAGGTCGACGCGGGCGGCTCCCTCGCGAACTGGATGATTCCGGGGCGCCTCGTCAAGGGGATGGGGGGCGCCATGGACCTCGTCGCCGCGGCGCGGCGTGTCGTCGTCACGATGGAGCACGTCGCGAAGAACGGGGAGAAGAAGATCCTGAACCGCTGCACGCTCCCACTCACGGGACGCGCCTGCGTCCACCGGATCATCACGGACCTCGCCGTCCTCGACGTGAGGCCGGGGGGCGGCCTCACGCTCATCGAGCGGGCGCCGGGCGTTTCGGTCGAGGAGATCCGGGCGGCGACCGAGCCACGCCTCGAGGTCGGCGGCGAGGTTCCGGAGATGCGTCTCTGAGCCGTGCGGCGGCGCGCCGCGCCGTCCTTCTCGCTCTTCTCGCGGCCTCCCCCCTCCGGGTCGCGGCACAGTCATCGTTCGAATCCGACCCGTTCGCGGCGCGTTTCCGGGAGCGGGCGAACTTCGACCTGAAGTTCCGCGCGCCGGAAAAGGGGGGCGAGATCAAGGTCACGGTGCCCGAAGGAGGGCCGGAAGGGCCGCCCGGACGGCAGATCTACGTCGGAGAGTCGACGTACGAGGCCGAGGCGCCCCCCGGAAAGTCCGTGACGGTCACCTATCAGGACATCCGGCTCACGGCGCGAAAGGTGAAATACGACCGCGAGAAGAAGACCGTCGTGGCCGAAGGGGATGCCGTCCTCGAGCAGGGGGCGTCGAAGCTTCGCGGCGAGAGGATCGACTTCGACCTCGCCGAAAAGGTAGGGGTCGTCACGGACGCGAAACTCGATCTCGAGGGAGGCGTCCACCTCAGGAGCGCGCTCCTCGCAAAGGTCGGGCCGCGCAGCTTCACGCTCACCGATGCCCGGATGACGGCGTGCGAAGGGGAGAAGCCCGCCTGGGAGTTCACGACGCGGCGGGGACGCTTCACGCTCGAGGAGTATGCGCACTTCTCCGGCACCACCTTCCGGATGGGAGGGGTCCCGCTCCTCTACCTTCCCTGGCTCGTCTGGCCAGTCCTTCGTGAACGGGCCTCCGGCTTCATGATCCCCGTCATCGGCTACAACTCGAACCGGGGAGGGTACCTCGGCCTCTCCTACTACTGGGCGATCTCGCGCTCGGTCGATGCAACGTTCGTCGGAGACCTCTACACGAAAGGGTGGTACGGCCTGGGGGCCGAGCTTCGCGCCCGCCCGAGCACCGGGACGCACTTCGACGGGCTCTACTACACGGTCCGGGATCCGCTCGCGCAGACCTGGCAGTGGAAGTCCTCGGGGACCCTCGTCAGCGACGACATCGGCCCCCGGCTCCGCGGGGTCGTCAACTGGCTCGAGTACTCCGACCTCAACTTCTGGCAGGGCTTCGAGACGAGCTTCAATCTCGCCTCCCTCCGGAGCGTCGGCTCCGACGCCTTCCTGACATGGAACCCCGACCCGTTCTCCGTGAATTTCCGCTACAGCCAGGAGAAGGCGGCTCTCGGAGCCACGGAGGTGATCCTCGAGCGTGAGCCGACACTCGAGGCCGTGATTCGCCCCATTCCTGTCTTTTCGCAGTCGGCGTTCGTGGAGGCCAGCGGCCAGGCGGGCCTCCTCCATGCCGACCGCGGAGTGGGGCAACCCTCGGGCACGTACGGCCGGTTCGACCTCTTTCCGCGCGCCTCCGTCCCGCTTCCGATCGCGCCCTGGCTCTCGGCGCAGGCCAGCGGCGGCGCCCGGCTGACGTCCTACGGGAAGTCCCTCGACCCGACGGGCACCATCCTCCTTCCCGACTCGTACAACCGCCTCTACGGTATCGCCGGGCTGGAGCTGACCGGACCCTCCTTCTCCCGGATCTTCAACGTGGACTGGGGTGACGTCACGAAGATCAAGCACGTGATCGAGCCGCGGATCGACTACGCCTACCAGAGCGACCCCGGGAACCTGGCGCGGACGCCTCTCTTCGACGAGATCGACGCGGTGACCGCGACGAACACCGTCCGGTACGCGCTCGTGCAACGTCTCCTTGCGAAAACAGAGAAGGGGAGCGCCCGCGAGGTCGCCTCGCTCGAGATCGGACAGAACTACTACTTCACGCTTCCGGGCGCCGGGACCAGCTTCGGTCCGAGTCCGCTCGTCACGAAGCTCGGCACGCTCGACGCGATCCTGCGCATCGTCGCCGGGTCGGGCTTCAATTTCGACGGGCGGGCGTCGCGGGACATGAAGGCGAACCAGCTCACCGCCGCGAGCATCACGGGAAACTGGGCAAGGGGAGACGCCTCCGTCGCACTCTCCTATTTCTACAGCAACCCCGTCACTCTCCCGCCCCCCCCCGGCGTGGACGTGCCGTCTTCGAGCTCTTCGCAGATCCGCTTCTACGGTGGCTCCCCGATCCTCAAGAAGCTCCTTCGCTTCGACGTCGCGGCCAACTACGACATGACGAACGGGAAGATGCTGGAGTCCCGTTATCTCCTCACGTTCCAGGGCTCCTGCTACAAGATCCTCGCCGAATACCGTGACATTCGGGTCGGCACGATCCCCTCGCGGGATTTCCGGATCGGGCTCAACCTGAAGAACATCGGGAACTTCCTCGACGTGCGGGGGAGCATCCAGTGAACGTGCCACGGGTCGAATGGGCGCGAAAGGCCGTCCACGGAGGCTCGGGCCTCTTCGCGATCTTCCTCCGGGTTCTCTCGTGGGAGGCGGCTGCGGCCTCCGCCCTCGCCGCCATCCTCTTCAACGTCTTCGCCCTCCCGCGGCTCGGCGGGCGCTCGCTCCTCCGCGAGACGGAGGCGGGGCGGACACACTCGGCGGGAATCCTCGCCTACCCGGTCGTCGTCCTCTTGATGATCGTCCTCTTCCGGGACCACCTCGAGATCGCCGCGGCGGGGTGGGCCCTTCTCGCCTTCGGCGACGCGGCCGCCGCGCTCGCGGGTATGTCCCTCGGCGGAGCGCGCCTCCCCTGGAACAGGGAGAAGAGCGTCGCCGGCCTCCTCGCTTACGTCCTCGTCGGGAGCCTCACGGCGATGCTTCTCTTCGGCTTCGTCCGCCGCCTTCCGGCGTCCCCTTCGGAGCTGCTCGCGATCCTCTTCGCCGCGATCGCGGGAGCCGCGGTCGAGAGCCTTCCGGCCGAACTGAACGACAACCTTCTGCCGCCGCTCGTCGGTGCCGGAGCGCTCGCCGTTCTCCTCGCGACGATTCCGGGCTGGACGCTTCTCGGCACACCCGGCGTCCTCCGGACGCTCCTGGCGAGCGCCGCGATCAACGTCGCGATCGCCCTCCTCGCCGGAGCCCTCCGGATCGTCCGTCCGTCGGGCGCCCTCGCCGGCTTCGTCTTCGGCACGATCGTCCTCGCGTTCGGCGGGACTCCCGCGTACGGCCTCCTCTGGCTCTTCTTCGCGGCCGGGACGCTCGCGACACGCCTGGGGCACCGGCGGAAAGAGGCGATGGGGAAGGCCGAGGAAGCCGGCGGGCGGCGGGGCGCCGCGAACGTCCTCGCAAACGTGACGGTCCCCGCCTTCTTCGTGGTCGCCGCGTTCCTCGCCCCGGCCGGGGCGGCTCCCTTCCGTCTCGCTGCGGCGGCGGCCTTCGCCACGGCGATGATGGACACCATCGGGACGGAAGTCGGGCAGGCCGTCCGTTCGGCCACGGTCCTTCTTCCCGACTTTCGCCCCGTGGCGCCGGGGACCGACGGGGCCGTCTCGATCGCCGGGACGCTCGCCGGACTCACGGGCGCCGTCGTCCTCGGAGGGGCCGCCGCCGCGGCCGGCTGGATTCCGCGCCCGGGCATCGGCGTCGTCGTTCTCGCCGCGAGCGTCGGGACGGTCGTCGAGAGCCTCCTCGGGCGGGACGGCGCGCCGTGGCGCGTCTCGAGCGGACACATTCTCAACTTCGTCAACACGCTCGTCGGGGCGGGGACGGCGCTCCTCGTCTCCGGCGCGGGAGGCGTCCGGTGAGGCTCGCCGTTGCCATCCGTCTGACGCGCCCCTTCACGCTTCTTCCTCCGCTTCTGGGGATCCTCTCCGGCGCGGTCTGTGCGTTCGGCAGTGCGCACAACCCCGATCCGGAGAGGCGCGTCACGCTCGCGCTCCTCTCGGTCGTCGCCTTCGGCTCGCTCTGCGCGTCTCTCCTGAACGCGGCCTCGAACGTCCTGAACCAGATCACGGACCTCGAGGTGGACCGCGTCAACAAGCCCGACCGGCCGCTCGTGGCGGGCGAGGCCTCCCTTCCGGAAGCCTGGCGCCTCGCGTGGCTCCTTTACCTTTTCGCCCTCATCCCGGTCTGGTGGATCGTCGTCCCGTCGGTTGGCTCCTTCTGGGAGCGGGCGGTGGCACCCCTCTCGCGCCACGAGTGCTTCTTCCTCTTCCTCGGCGGGTTCCTCGCGACGCTCGTCTACTCGGTCCCCGCCTTCGGGCGGACGAAGCGCTTCGGAATCTGGGCGAACATCACGATCGCGCTTCCACGCGGCTGCTGGCTGAAGGTGGCGGGCTGGACCCTCGTCGCTTCGGCCGGATGCGCCGAGCCGTGGGTCATCGGCCTTCTCTTCGCCCTCTTCCTCGTCGGGGCGACCTCGACGAAGGACTTCTCGGACGCGGCGGGGGACCGGGCCGGCGGCTGCCGCACCCTCCCCGTCCTCTACGGAAACCGGAAG
>JBBIPB010000148.1:0-4992 GCA_037443065.1 Acidobacteriota bacterium
GCGTCGTACGCGGCCGCGAGTCCCGCGACGTCCGCGATGTTCTCGCTCACGGTGAGCGCGCCATTCACGGCGAGATCGGGGAATGGCCGGTAGGCGCTGAACTGCCGGACGAGCGCCTGCGCCGAGGCGGTGAAGTGCTCGAAGTCCTCCTTCGTCCACCAGTTCCTCAGGCGGCCCTCTGAATCGAAGAGCGCGCCCTGGTCGTCGAAGCTGTGGCTGATCTCGTGGCCGATCACGGAGCCGGAGGCGCCGTAGTCCATCGCGACGGGCCGGGACGGGTCGAAGTACGGCGGCTGGAGCATCGCCGCCGGGAAGTTCAGCGCATTCATCGCGGGAAGGTTCACGGCGTTTACGAGCTGAGGGTTCATGGCCCACTCGCCGCGGTCGACGGGCTTCCCGAGCTTTGCGAGGTTCCACCGGGTGTTGAAGAGCGCGGCGCGCTCGGCGTTCCCGAGCGCGTCGCCGCGCACGACCTCGAGAGCGGAGTAGTCGCGCCAGGCGTCCGGGTACCCGACGCCGACTTTCAGCGCCGCGAGCTTCGCCTTCGCCCGCGCCTTCGTCCCGGGGGCCATCCAGTCGAGGCGGTCGATCCGGAGGGCGAAGGCCGCGATCTCGTTCCGCACCATCTCGGCGGCGCGCGCCTTCTCGGACGGCGGGAAGTATTTCGCGACGTACGACCGGCCGACGGCCTCGCCGAGGGCCGCGTCGACGACGGAGACCGCACGCTTCCAGCGTTCGCGAAGCTTCGGCGCCCCCGTGAGTGTCGTCCCGTAGAACGCGAACCGCTCGTCGACGAAGGCCTTCGGGAGGAATGGCGCCGCGCGCTCGAGCGTGCGGAGCGCGAGGTACTCCTTCCACGTCTCGAGCGGAACGTCCCGGACGAGCGCGGAGATCCCGGCGACGGCCGCCGGCTGCCAGACGACCAACGACTCCTGGCCGGCAAGGCCGGCCGCGGCGAGGTACGCGGACCAGTCGAGGCCGGGGGCCTTGCGCGGAAAGTCCGCTCGTGACCAGTGGTTGTTCCCCTTCCGGACGTCCTCGGAGTCCTCGCGGCTCACGTGCGCCGAGGCGATCCTCTTCTCGAGGTCGAAGATCCGCGCGGCTTTCGCGTTCGAGTCGGGGCTCCCGGCGAGCATCAGCATCGCCGCGACGTGCGCTTGGTATTTCGCCCGGATCTCCGCCATGTGAGGCGAGGGGTCGAGGTAGTAGTCGCGGTCCGGCATCCCGAGGCCGCCCTGGAGGAGGAAAGGCGTGTATCTCGACGGTTCGTCGAGATCTTGCGCGACCCAAAGGCCGAAGACGTTCGGCGTGTAGAGGTTCGTCGCGTTCAGGACGTCGACGTCGGCCCGCAGCGTCTCCCCGAGTGCGCGGGCGAGGCCGGCCTCGTCCGCGATCGCGGCGATGCGGTCGAGCGCGGGCGTGAGCGGCGCGAGCCCCCTGGCTTCGATCGCGGCCTCGTCCATGAAGGTCGCAAATGTGTCGCCGATCTTCCTCTCGTCCGAGCCGGCAGGTGCGGAGGAAGCGGCCGCCGCGGCGATGAGCTCCGCCGTTCTTTTCGTCGTCAGCTCCTCGAGGTGGCTCGCGGTGCCCCAGACGGAGCGGTCGGCCGGTATCTCCGCGTTCTTCAGCCAGGTCCCGTTCGCATACCGGAAGAAGTCGTCACCGGGCGCGATCGAGCGGTCGATCCCGGCGAGGTCGATCCCGCCCCCCGGGGCAGGGAGAGACTGCGGCCGAGCGACCTGGCCGCCGGGGGAGCAGGCGAGAAGGACGGCGAGGGCTGGAACGGCGAGAACCGGAGCATGGCGCGAGAAGCTCATCCCGCGACGATAAGGACTCCGCCCCCCGTCCGCAAGGAACCCGGAATGCGGCGCCGGGGGGCGCGATCTACTGGCTCATCGGGACGTAGCTTCCATCGTTGTTCTTCTGGTCGTTCAGGACGCCGTAGGCGACGAAGCGTGAGTTGCCGGCGGTCTTCTGGATCTTCGCGGAGCCGGCGGCGACGCCGCGGGAGAGAAGCGGGTGATTGTCCTGGGCCCACTGGCCGGGGGCGAGCGTGTAGGTCTTGACGGAGCCGGCCTGCGTTCCGTCCGGGCCGTAGTACGTGACCTGGAGCGTGATTGAGTCGCTCGCGTCGCCGCGGTTGACGACGGCGAGGTTCGAGCGCTGCGCGCCGTTCTGCTGCAGCCCCTCGACGTACGCGACCGAGGTGGCGGAATCGGCGATCGTCAGGCTCGTGTAGAACTGGCCGAACGTGCCCCCCCCGCTCGCCGACGCGTAGGTTCGCGCCCCGGCCGCGAAGGAGGAGGCGTTGCCGGTTCCGGCGCGGAGGTCGAGGGATCCACCGACGTCGCCGGTCGTCGGAATCGGGATGCCGGCAGAACGCAGGGTCGTGATGGCGTCCCCGATTCGCTGCTCGTTCGGGCCGAGCGTGACGGTCCCGGTCCCGGAACCGGCCCCCGATCCGATCTGCGGCGAGGAGGTGTAGGTCAACGTGAGCGTGAGCGGCGAGGAGGTGAGATTCGTCAGTGTCAGCTCGGAGGTGTACCCGGCGGCGGTGACGACGACCGGAATCAGCCGGTCGGGAGCCGACGTGTCCGCCACGAAGGGGGGAAGGAACGAGCCGTCCGACGTGATGGCGTCGTTCAGCACTCCGTAGGCCGAGAAGCTCCCCGAGCCGGAGAGGCGCGACACGACCGCCAAGCCGGAGGTGGCCCCGGAGCCGTTCAGAGGAGTTCCGATCTGCGTCCATCCGTATCCTGGAAGGCCGGTGTCTGTGGATGAAAGTTGCGCTCCGGTCGGGCCGTAGAGAATGGTCCGGAGCGTGATCGGAGCGTCGCTCGTGTTGACGAGGGCGAGGTTCGAGCGCTGCGCACCGGTCTGCTGAAGCCCGAAGATCGTGACGGAGTCCGTGACGACAGGGGCTGCGGGGTAGAAGAGGCCGAACGTTCCGGTCCCGCCGGCCGGGTCGTTCGTGTACGTCCGCGCGCCGAGGAAGAGCCCCGACGTGGACGACGCGCTCGAGAAGGTGGCCATCAGCGTCCCGGCGCGGACGGTCGTCGTCCCGCCCGGGATTGGCAGTCCGGCGTTCCGGAGCCAGCCGAGGACTCCCGTGAGAATCTGCTGCGAGCCCGGCGCGAGGGTGAGACGCGCGTATCCGGAGCCGCCGCCGTTCGACGCGGTGTAGGTGAAGAGGACGTCGACCGGCGTCGTCAGGCGCGAGCCGATCGTCACCTCGGACGTGTAGTAGCTCCCGCCCGCTCCAGGCGTCTCGACGACGACGGGAAGCAGGAGCGAGGCCCCGGTGAGCGTCGGCCTGGTGACGACGATCGTTCTCGTGGCAGCCGCGACGGCGCCGCGGTCGTCGGTTCCGGTCAGAGTGATCGTGTAGGTCCCCGTGACGCCATAGAAGTGGCTCGTGGAGGCTCCCGCGGTGCCTGGCATCCCGTCGCCGAACTCCCATGAAAATCCGAGGGTTCCCCCCGGGACGGAGGGAGACCCGCCCGCTTCGAACGGGACGGAGACGCCCGCCTCGACACTCAGGTCGGCAGCAGGATTCAGGATCTGGACGACGGGCGGCGTGCCGACGGTGACGGTCTTCGTGACGATGGCCTCGGCTCCGATCGAATCGTGGACGTCGAGCGTCACGGTGTGGTTCCCGCCGGACGGATGGAGGACGACGCTCGCGCCGATCTGGGGCGAGCCGTCGACCGTCCAGGAGTACGTGTAGGGCGCCGTGCCGCTTGCCGTCGCCGCGAGCGTGACGGCGGCTCCGCTCGGGGGTGACGGGGGGGTGACCGTGAAGGAGGCGGTCAGGAGCGGAGGGGGCGCGACGGCTTCGGCTGCGCGGCAGCCGCCCCCCTGGCAGCCCTTGAGCGAGTTCAGGTAGGCCGAGAGAGAGGCGGCGAGAGAGGAGCCGATCTGCGAGGCGACGTTCGTCAGCTCGTACGGGTCGGAATCGACGTAGAGCTCCTTCTCCCCCGTGTGGTACTCGACGTACTTGTACGCGGGCGTCTTGTACCCGTAGAACGCCGGGACGGCCGTCTGCGTCGTCAGCCCCGCGGCGAAGAGAAGATCGTCCGGATCGGGCGGCTCCCGAAGGCTGGCGGTCGACGCGGGATTGCCGGCGCCGGCCGCGAGGGCGGCCGTCGGCGTCGTCGCGCTCGAGGGTGGGCCGCTCCCGAGGGTGAACTGCTCCAGCAGGAAGGCCTGGCGCCACGTGGAGGGCGGGGTCGCGCTCAGGAGCGGCTTCAGCGAGCGTCCGTCCGAGAACTCGAGGGGCGGGACGCCGGCGAAGTCGGCGAACGTCTCGGCGAGATCCAGGTTGGCCGTGAACTGAGTCTGGACGACGCCGGCGGGGATCCCCGGACCGCGGATGACGAGAGGGACGTGAATGTCCGTCTCGTAGGGGGTGTACTTCCCCTCGCCGAGCCGGTGCTCGCCCATGTGATAGCCATTGTCCGACGCGAAGATGAAGTAGGTATTGGCGAGTCGGCCGGTCGCGGCGAGCGTGTCGATCAAGCCCGCGACGGCCTCGTCGACGGCCTGAAGAGCCTGGATCCGCATCCGGTAATCCGCGTCGATCGTCGTGACGTCCGACGGCTTGAGGAGCGGCTTCGAGTTGATGTAGTTCGGCTTGTCGCTGACGTCCGCCTCGTTGAATGACGGGGGCTTCGGCGCCGTCATTCCGGGGAAGAGATCCGCGTGCCTCGGAGCCGGCGTGTAGGGAGAGTGCGGCGCGTAGGTCGCGAAGTACATGAAGATCGGCTGATTGGGCGTGCTCGCGGCGCGCTGCAGGAAGTCGGTCGCCTTGCCGTAAATGACGTCGGTCAGATAGTCCGTCGCCGCGGTCTGGTAGGAAACCGGTGTCCCGTTCTCGTTCAGCTGGTAGCCGTATTCGGCATAAGGGTCCCCGTTGACGGGGCTGTACCACTCGTCCCAGCCGGGCGGGATGTAGTTGGACGGCGCGGTGTCGGGATAGCCGTTGAGGTACTT
>JBBIPB010000149.1:0-4960 GCA_037443065.1 Acidobacteriota bacterium
GGGCAGGCGGCATGCTCTCGGAGGGAGTTACGATAAACGCGGCACTTCGGTTCCCCAGCGGTCGGGCGCCGGTACCCACCCTGCGGACGCAAGTCTATACTCGTCGATCAGGAAGACGGAGAGATGTCGGTGAGACCGATTTTCGGGCTGCTTCTCTTTCCGGCGCTCTTCGCGGCCCCGTTGGCCGCCCAGGCGCCACCTCCCGCGCCCGCTCCCGCATGGCGTCCCTTCGCCGAGTTCGCGCCTTTGATCGGATCCTGGTCGGGGGCGGCGACCTCGGGGGCGCGGATCGGCGGAGAGGTCGCGCGCTTCTCGATGGAGCTGGCCGGGACGGTCTTCGTGGAGCGGACGACGACGGTCTTTCCGGCCGAGGAAGGCAGGCCCGAGGAGACCTTCGACGAAGCAGGCTACGTGACGTACGACCGTGAGAAGAGGAAGTACGTGGCGACCTACTTCTTCTCGACCGGCGTCTTCGGGACGTACGACGTGGAGGTTCTTCCGGACGGCGGCCTCCGGATGACCGCCGGGGCGCTCTCGAACTACGAGGCGGGCGCGAGATCGCGTCGCGTCTTCACGCGGAAGGCCGACGGGTCCCTCGGCCTCTCCCTCGACCTTGCCCCGGCGGGGAAGGACTTCACCCCGTTCCTCTCGGGGTCGCTGAAGAAGAAGTAGCTGGGCAAGGCAGACGCGGCCCCACATCAAGAGAGTTGCGGAGCCCCATCTTTGGGACGCCGGGCCGCCTTCCCCCAGCGAAGATAAAAAGCGGGCATCAGGAGGAGATTGAGGAGCGTGGACGAGAAGAGACCGCCCACGATCACGACGGCCATCGGATGCTCGATCTCCTGACCCGCCCTCGCGCCGCTGACGGCGAGCGGCAGAAGGGCCAGGCCGGTCACCAGCGCCGTCATCAGGATCGGGGTGAGCCTGTCGAGGGAGCCCTGCAGGATCAGATCGGGGCCGAGGGCCATTCCCTCACTTTCCTCGAGATGCCGGTAATGTGAGATCAGCATGATGGCGTTGCGAGCGGTGATTCCGAAAAGCGTGACGAATCCGACGAGCGCGCCGAGCGAGAGCGTCACCCGAAAGAGGAGCGCGGCCGCAACGCCCCCGACGAGAGAGAGCGGAAGATTGAGGAGCGTCAGCCACGCAAGGCGCCCGGACCGGAAATCGGTGTAGAGAAGCAGGAAGATGCCGATCATCGACGCGAAACCCACGAGCAGAAGCTCGCGCAGGCCGCGCTGCTGGCTCTCGTAGTCGCCCGAGATCGTCGCGGAATAGCCGGCCGGAAGCGGCAGACCAGCGAGACGCGCCTTCAGGCGGCGCGTGAAGGCGCCGACGCCTCCGGCGCTGTCGCAGGTCACGAGAATCCGCCGGGATCCATCCTGACGCGTGATCCGATCCGGAAGATCTTGCACGTCGACCTTCGCAAGAGCCTCGAGCGGAACGATGCCCGAGGAGGCCCGGATCGGCAGGTTCCGAATCCTCTCGAGGTCCTTCCGGCTGGAGTCGGGAAACTTGACGACGACGGGGACGATTTGCTGGTCCCGGAAGACCTCGGCGACCTCTCTCCCCTCGAAGGCGGTCGTCACCGCTCCCTGCAGGTCGTTCATCGTCGCCCCGAGCTGGGCGGCCCGGGCGCGGTCGAAGGTGATCACGATCTGCGGGATTCTCGTAAGCGGCTCGACGCGGACGTCGCGGGCGCCGGGAATCGACGTCATGATCTGTTCGACCTCGCGACCAAACTCGCCGAGCCGGTCCAGATCCGGTCCCGAGACCGAGACGGCGACCGGGGCCGCCTCGCCCCCGGCGACCTCCTCGATCCGTTCCCTGAGGAACTGCGTGACCGCGAAGGAGAACCCCGGAAAGTCCGCCAGGGCGGCGCGGATCCGCCCGACGACTCGGTCCAGGTTCCGGATGTTCGAGGAGAGGCGGACGTCGAACTCGCTCGCCTCCGAGCCGGCGACCTCGTCGGCGAGTTCTGCCCGTCCAGCCCGCTGCGCGGCCGACTGGATGCCGGGGATCGCCAGGAGCCGACGCGAAACCTCCTTTCCCGCCGCGACGGAATCGGCGAGTGAGGTCCCCGGGAGGCCGACCATGTGAACGATGAAGTTCCGCTCCTCGAACGCCGGAATGAACTCGCCCCCGAGAAAGGACATCCCCGCCGCGGCGAGGACGAAGAGCCCCGCGGCCACGGCCGCAAGAAGGCCCGGCCGCTTCAGGGTGTGCTGAAGGATCGCTGCGTAAGCGCGTTTCAGAAGAGCGACGAGCCGGCTCGCGGGACGCTCCTCTCTAGGTCGGCCCAGGAGAACCGAGCAGGCGGCCGGCGTCACGAGCAGGGCGACCCCGAGAGAGGCGAGCGTGGAGAGGACGTAGGCCCCGGCGAGGGGCATGAAGATCTTCCCCGCCACGCCGGAGAGGAAGAAGACGGGAAGGAAGACGAGAGCGACGAGGAAGGTCGCGTAGACGACCGCGCTCCGGACCTCCAGAGAGGCTCCGAAGATGACGTCGTCGGCCGGGCGGGGATTCGGGAGCCGGCGGTCGAGAAGGAGGCGGCGATGGATGTTCTCGACGTCGATGATCGAATCGTCCACGACCTCTCCGAGCGCGATGGCGAGGCCGCCGAGCGTCATGACGTTGACCGTCGCCCCGAAGGCCCGAAGGACGACGAGGGCCGTCAGGAGGGAGACCGGGATGGCGATCAGGCTGATCACGGCGGTCCGGAAATCCAGAAGGAAGAGGACCAGAACGGCAGTGACCAGCGCCGCGCCGATCCCGAGAGCGAGACGGAGGTTCGCGATCGCGTTCTGAATGAACGAGGCCTGGCGAAAGAGATCGCGGCGAAGGACGAGTCCCGTCGGCAGGTGATGGGAGATCTCGTCGAGGGCCGCGTCCAGGTTCGAGGTGACGGCGAGCGTGTTCATGCCGGGCTGGCGGGCGATCAGCATCACGACGGCGGGAGCGCCGTCGAGGGTCGCGTCGCCGATGGGGAAGGCGGGACCGATACCGATCTCGGCCACTCGTGAGAGAGGGATCGGGGTCGTGTCCCGGTAGGCGACGACGGCCTCCCTCAGGTCACCCGGATCTACCGCCTGCGCCAGGGACCGGATCGGAAGGCGCTGCCCCTGCGTCTCGACCATCCCGGCGGGCCCGACCGCCGTGGCGCCTTTGGCGGCGCTTTCGATCTGGGCCAGCGTGACGTCGTAGTCGCGAAGGGCGCTTGGATGGACGACGACCTGGAGCTGCGCCACGCCGCCCCCGTACGTCACGACCTTGGAAATGCCCGGCACGGCCAGAATCCGCGGCTTGAGCGTCCAGTCGGCGAAGGTCCGGGCGGCGAGAGGGTCGAACGGGCCGGTCGAGGTGAGCGCGATCACCTCGACCGTGCTCGAAGCGGAGGTGAGCGGAGCGATCTGGGAAGGGACGACGCTCTCCGGCAGATCGCGCTGGACCGTCGCGATTCGCTCGGCGACGAGCTGCCGGTCGCGGTAGACGTCGCTCCTCTCCACGAAGATGGCGGTCAGGCTCGAAACGCCGGGCATCGAGATCGACCGCAGCGTCCTGAGCCCCGGCGTCCCGCTGACCGCCAGCTCCAGTCGGTGGGTCACGAGGGCTTCCACCTCCTCGGTCGAGAGGCCGGGGGCTTCGGTCTCGACGGTGACCTGGGGCGGCGCGAACTCCGGGAAGACATCCATCGGTGAACGGAGTGCGGTGACGATTCCGAATCCGAGAAGAACGGCGGCCAGCGCGAGAACGACGAATCGATTGCGGAGCGACAGGCCGACGATCCGGCCCAGCACGTCAGTCCGCCTCCGCCGGGCGGAAGCGCGATTTCAGCCGCTCCGACTCGAGGATCTGGGCGCCTTTCACGACGACGCGCTGGCCTCGCGAGAGCCCTTCGACGACCTCCACCGCGTCGGGCGTCGAGGCGCCGGTGCGGACGGCCTGCTTGCGAAAGAGGCTCTCCTCGGCGACGTAGACGTAAGAGCCATCTCCCTCAAGCAGGACGGCCGACCGAGGGACCGCGAGCCCCGCCGGCGCGGGGAGCGCGATCGCGAAGGTCGCGAGCATCTGCGGATGGAGCTGCCCGGCGGGATCGTCGACGGCGATCCGGACCGTGAAATTGCGGGTCTCCGGGTCCGCCGAGCGCGAGACGCCGATGACCTTGGCGGAAAACCGGCGACCGGGGAAAGCGGGGGTCGTCACCTCCACGTTCTCGCCCGCCCGTGCACGCGAAAGGTCCGTCTCCGGAAGACTGGCCAGCCCCCAGATTCCAGCCTGGCTCTCGAGGGTCCTCGCGTCCACCGAGAGGCCGAGATTGGCCCGGCGGGCGTCAGCCTCCGCCGCCGTGGCGCGGGCCTGGTCCCGCGCGGCCTGGGCCGTATCGAGATCCTGGCGGGCGACGATCCCTTCGGCATGTAGACGGGACGTTCTGGCGAAGCTGGCTTCGGCCAGGCGGAGCCGTGCGTCGGCGTTCTCCGCGTCGGAGAGCGCCGTCTGCTCCTCGGGAATCCAGGGCTTGGCGGCGAGCGTCCCGGTGAGCTCCAGCACGGGTGCGAGCCCGGCCTCGCCGACGACCCGGGTTTCGATGCCCGCGGCGCGGGCTGCCTCGGCGGACAGCTTGACGACGAGCGGGGGCGTGGCGGCCTGTTGTGCAAGCGGGGGCGCTTCGGCCGGTCGACAGGAGACGGGAACGAGAAGCGCCGCGAGGAAGATTCGAAACGGGCGACCCGTCACAGGCCCGACTATAGCGTCGTCCCCGGAAGTCTCCGCGCCGGTCGTCGGAAACGCGGAAGGTCAACGGAGGGTCCTGAAGTAGCCGATCGTTACCCGTAGGCCGACGGGGGCCGTGACGTCGGAATGGAGAAGCCGTCCAACGCCTTCTTCGCTGGAGTAAGTCGTCTGAGGCGCCGGGCCGCCCCCGCAGCCCGTGAGCAGACTACAGATGCGAGACCTGACCCTA
>JBBIPB010000150.1:0-4808 GCA_037443065.1 Acidobacteriota bacterium
ATAAGAGCCAGGAACAGGGCGTAGTCCGGGGTCCCAGTTTCCATCGCCGTCTAACCAGTATTAGACGGCAGCCCCAAGCGGCTACCGGTAGCTGCTTTCTGGCCGTTTGACGCGGAAGTTTCTACCAGTAGGTGCATATGTGTTCCTACCGGTGGCCACTTTCGGGCTTGGGGAGAGCCTTCAGAACCCGCCTCCTGAGCCCCAGTTCGAGAGCCTTGTCGTATCGCATCCGCCACAATCGTAGGGTCGGATCCCAGCGGGCGCCAGCTTTTTTCAGGCGCTCGTGAAGCGGTTTCTCCCAGGGCTCTACTTTCACCGAGACGAGCGCGCTGTCGGGGAGCCGGCGCGACCGCTTCAGAGGGGCGCGGGCGACGACGACCTCGACGGTCGTGAGGCGGAGGCGGGCACGCTCGTCATACCGGTATCGCACGCAGACGAGGTCGGCGCCGTGGATCTTCACGAGCTTCCTCGTGCCGCGTTGCCCGGGGCGAAGCGTCTTTCTCACCTCCGTCCGGGCGGCGGGCGCCGGCGTGGCTGCGGAGAACTCCGGTCCCGAGGTCCTCTCCATGGGCGGTTCCTTCCACGAGGATTTGTGAGGTTGATTCTGGCTGACCTACGTTCTCTCGTCCAGCGCCCGGCCGAGGTGGGCGCGGACGGGCATCTCGAAGGTCCAGGCCGAAGTCCGTTGGAGGGAGTGCTCGTTGTGAGCCGAGTCGTCCCAGGCGTCGAGCGCGCTCGTGCGCTCGCGGACCCACTCCTCGCTCACCTCGCCCCGCTCGGCCATCCGGTCGAGCCGCTCCCGCTGGAGCCCCTTGTCGCCGATCTCGGGGTGGCAGTTCACGCCCCAGACGCGCGGGAGGACGCCGTCCGCGTGCCGGACGAACTCGCACATCGTGACGGCGTCGGAGATCCGCTCGGGGTCCGGCGCTTCATAGGCGAGGAACGGAACGCCCGTGCGGCCCGTGGGAATCAGGTCGTAGAGGCGGCTGTCGAGGACCCGGATCTCGGGGCCGCCGTTGTCATTCCAGAAGCCTGAGAAGAACGGGTGGTGGCGCGCCTCTGCCGTCAGGACGTTTCCGACGACCCCCTGGCTCTTCCCCCCCTTCAGCTCGCTTCGCAGGACGGCCTCGGCGATCCCCGCCCAACGGACGAGGACGCCGAAGGAATGGCAGATCGCGAAGAGCGCCGTCCCGGGACTCCGGGAGACGTCGTCGAAGAAGCGGAAGAGCGGCGCCTCCCACGATGGGTCCTCGCAGATCCCCTGCGAGCCGGACGACAGGCCGTCGTTTTCCCGCGGGTCGAGGGCGCCCGGGCCCCCGGAGCCGACGACGAGGGCGAACCGGGAGGCGGGCAGGGACGGGACCGCCCCGCGGCCGCGAACGTCGTAGCTGATGACGCGGACGGCTGAAGCCCCTTCGCGCTCCTGCCGCTCCCGGTGCGCGATGTTCAGGACCGTCTCGACGATGGAGTGGTGCCCGAGATTCGGATAGCCATGGTGCATGTCGAGAACGGCGACGTCCAGGGTCCCCCGCTCGGGAGCGGGCTCGTCGCCTGGCGCGTCGACGCGCTCGTACGAGACCGAGAGGCCCGGGGGGACCCAGATGCTCGCGACACGCTGGTAGGAACGCTCCATCGAGGCGGGGATTCTGCCAGAGCGAGCGCCGTCAGACGTTTTCCTGCTTCAGGCGGCGGGTCATGAGGGCGCGCCAAGCATCCTGCGGGGAGACCTGTCCCGAGAGGATCTCGCCGACGATCTCGGCGATCGGCATCTCGACCCCCACGGAGCGGGCCAGCTCGACGAGGACGGCCGCCGTGGCGACGCCCTCCGCCACCTCGCCGCCGAGAGCCGAAACGGCCTCGGAGAGACTCTTCCCCGCCGCGAGGGCGAGGCCCACCCGCCGGTTTCTCGAGAGGTCTCCCGTGGCGGTCAGGAGGAGGTCCCCGACTCCAGCGAGGCCGGCGAAGGTGTCCGGCTGGCCGCCAAGGGTCGTTCCGAGACGGCGGATCTCGGCAAGCGCGCGTGTCAGGAGGGCCGCGCGCATATTGTGTCCGAGCTTCAGCCCATCCACGATCCCGGCCGCGATCGCGACGACGTTCTTCGCGGCGCCGGCGATCTCGACTCCGACGACGTCGGACGAGCGGTAGAGACGGAAGGTCGGCGACGAGAGAAGCCCCTGGACCGCGAGGCAGACCTCCGGTTCGGCGCTCGCGACGACGGCCGCGGCGGGGAGGCCCCGGGCCACCTCCGCGGCGAACGTCGGGCCCGAGAGGACGGCGAGGCCTCGCGTACGGGAGAGGACGTCGCCGAGAATCTGCGTCGGCCGCCGCTTCGACCCGATCTCGAGCCCCTTGGCCATCGCGACGAGCGGGACACCCGTTGGAACGGTGTCGCGAAGGCGCGCGGCCTCCTCAGCGGTCCCCTGGACCGAGACGGCCCAGAGAACGGCCGAGGCGCCCGAAAACGCGGCGCCGGGCTCGGCCGTGAGCGAGACGCCCTCCGGGATGGGAGGGGCTCCGGCGAGCGCCGGGTGCAATCGCGTCGCGGCGATCTTCTCGACGGAATCCCGCCCGCTGGAAAGGAGCGCGACCTCGAGCCCTGCATGCGCGGCATGCATGGAGAAGGACGTGCCCCAGGCGCCCATGCCGACGATCGCGATCTTCGTCATTCGTCCTTCCCTCCAAGGCGGCGCTCCGTCCCGGAGAGGAGCCGGCCGATGTTCGTCCGATGCGAGAAGACGAGAAGGAGCGCGGCCCCGGCACCGGCGACGACGACCCCTTCGGGAGCGCCGAAGACGAGCCCCAGCGTGACCGGGAGGAGACAGGCCGCCGTGACGGACCCGAGCGAGACGTAGCGCGTGAGAGCCACGACGAGAACGAAGACACCCGCGATGACGAGGACGGACCAGGGCGAGAGGACGGCGAAGGCGCCGACGGCCGTCGCGACGCCCTTCCCCCCGCGGAAGCCGAAGAAGACCGGGAAGATGTGCCCGAGGACGGCCGCCACGGCCGCCGCGCCGAGCCAGCGAGGGTCGTACGTGACGGACTTCATGAGGAAAACGGCCGCCACCCCCTTCAGGACGTCGAGAAGGGCCACGACGAGGGCGAGCCCCTTTCCCGAGGTCCGAAGGACGTTCGTCCCGCCCGCATTCCCCGAGCCCACCGTCCGGATGTCGATGCCGCGGGTTGCGCGGACGAGGATCGTCGCGAACGTCAGCGACCCGATCAGGTATGCCGCGACGAGCGCCGTCTCCTCCCGCCAGAGCCCCGTCATCGTCCTCCTCCCCCTTCGAGCCCGAGAAGGTGCTTGCGGAGCATGACGAGAGCCGCCGAGACGGTCCAGCGCCGGACGAGGGCACGGTCGCCGGGAAAGAGCCCCTTCCGGTGGAGGCGCGTGCCGTCCGCCGCGTCGAGAGCGAGGTGGACGAGCCCAACCGGCTTCTCGGGCGACCCGCCCCCGGGCCCGGCGATCCCCGTCGTCGAAAGGCCGATCGTCGCGCCGAACCGGAACCGCGCGCCGGCCGCCATCTCGCGCGCCGTCTCCTCCGAGACCGCGCCGAACCGCTCGAGCGTCCCGGGGCGCACCCCGACGAGGCCTGCCTTCGCGCTGTCTGCGTACGTCACGGCCGAGCCGAGGAAGTAGTCCGACGAGCCCGGTACGTCGGTCAGCCGCGCCGCGACGAGCCCGCCCGTGCACGACTCGGCCAGAGCCAGCGTCTCGCCCCGGCTCCGGAGGAGCGTGCCGACGTTTCCTTCCAGCGTCTCGGCGTCGCGTCCGAAGATGTCGTCGTCGAGGACCTTCCGGAAGTCTGCTTCGATCCGGTCGAGGATCTTCGCGACATCTTCGGACGATCCCCGGGCCGCGAAATGGAGCTGGACCTCCCCTCCGTTCGCGAGGATCGTGATCGGAGAGTCCGCGTGGGCGGCGTAGACGGGCTGGATGCGCTCCTCGACGACGCTCTCGGGAAGCCCCCCCACCTTCAGGATGCGCCGGTGCACGCCCACCGTGCCCCAGACGCGGGCGAGTCTCGGGGCCGCCTCGTCGGCCCACATCGTCTTCAGCTCGGCCGGGACGCCGGGAAGGAGAACGACCGCCCGGTCCCCCGTCTCGACGAAAAAGCCGGGGGCCGAGCCGCGCCGGTTCGGGAGGACGACGGCTCCCTCGATGACGTCCGCCTGCTTCTCGTTCACCTTCGGCATCTCGTATCCGCGCCGGCGGAAGCGCTCGCGGAGCTGCGCGAGGATCTCCTCGTCGCGGATCAGCTTCCGGCCGAGGACGGCGGCGAGGACCTCCTTCGTCCGGTCGTCGGCCGTCGGGCCGAGCCCCCCCGAGACGACGAGGAGCGACGCTCGCGGGAGGGCGAGGCGCATCTCCGCCTCGAGGTCCGGCCACTCGTCCCCGACGCACGCCTTCCGGACGACCCGGAGCCCCATCGTCTCCAGCTCGCCCGTCAGAAAGAGCGAGTTCGTGTCGAGACGCATCGTCCCGAGCAGCTCGCTCCCGACGGCGAGGACCGAGGCGGTGCGCGGGAGGGACTCGCTCATCGGACGGCCGGCTCCTCCTCGCCGAGCTTACGCAACAGCCCCTCCCACTCGCCCATCCTCTCAGAGAGGACGATCTTTCTCTTTTCGATCTCGGAACGAACCGAGCGCACCCTGTTGCCGTCCCGGCTCACAACAGGGTCTGCGAAGGATTCTTCGAAGGAAGAAATCTCCTTCTCCAGCGCGGCGATCTCGGCTTCGAGCGCCTCGACGCGGGCGAGGTCCTTCTGGCGCCGCCTCTCGGCGGCGCGGTCGGGGCGGCGCGGGGC
>JBBIPB010000151.1:0-4807 GCA_037443065.1 Acidobacteriota bacterium
TTACGTCGGTTCTCGCCAAGGGGCGGCCCGTCACGGGACTCTCGAAGGAGCAGTTCACGATCCTCGAGGACGGCGTCCCGCAGACTCTCGACGGGTTCGAGGTCGTCACGGACCTTCCGCTCTCGATCGGCGTCGGGATCGACACGTCGGGCTCGATGGAGGAGTCGCTCGTGGAGGCTCAGAAGGCGGCCAACGAGTTCCTCAAGGACGTCATGACGCCTCGGGACCGCTGCTTTCTCCTGAACTTCGACAACGAGCCGCAGCTCGTCGTGCGGTTCACGACGGACCGCGACCGCCTCGCGCAGGCGATGGCCGGGATGCGGGCGCGTGGCTCGACGGCGCTCTGGGACGCCGTCGTCTACGGCCTCTTCCAGTTCCAGGGCGTCCGGGGGCGGAAGGCCTACGTGATCCTGACCGATGGCGAGGACCGCTCATCGAAGTTTCCTTTCGAGGCGGCGCTCGACTACGCGAAGAAGTCCGGCGTCGCGCTCTACTTCATCGGCCTGAAGATCTCCGGGACGCAGCTCTCGGTCCGCTCGAAGCTCTCGAAACTGGGGCGCGAGACGGGGGGCGCGGCCTACTTCGTGGCCGACGCCCACGGCGTCGCCCGCATCTACGCGGAGATCAACGAGGAGCTCCGGAGCCAGTACCTTCTCTCGTACCTCCCGCAGAACAAGACGCCGGGGAACACGTGGCGGAAGATCGAAGTGAAGATGACGCCTTCGAACCTCGTGGCCCGGACGATCAGCGGCTACTACCCCTGAGGAGCCGGGGCTGCGCCGGCGATGAGGGCTTCCGCCTCGGCCGGAGGGAGCGGATGGTGGAAGAGGAAGCCCTGCGCGAGCGGGCAGCCGAGCTCCCGGAGAAACGCGGCCTGGTCTTCCCGTTCCACCCCCTCGGCGATGACGCGGAGCGAGAGACTCCCGGCCATCCTCACGATCGCCTGGACGAGCGCCGTGTCGGGGCCGCTCCCGGGGATCTCGCGGATGAAGGAGCGGTCGATCTTGAGCGCGTCGAACGGGAAGCGCTTGAGGTACGAGAGCGAGGAGTGCCCCATCCCGAAGTCGTCGAGGACGATCGAAGCGCCCAGCTCGCGAATGCGTCGGAGTGTCGAGATCGTCAGCTCGACGTCGCTCATTGCGACGCTCTCGGTGATCTCCAGCTCGAGGAGGCGCGGCGGGAGGCCGCTCGCCGTGAGGGCGTCCTCGACCGTCGTCACGAGGTCGCCGCGGGCGAACTGGCGGGCGGAGAGGTTCGCGGCCACGCGGATCCGCCGCCCGGCGCGCCGCTCCAGCTTGGCCGCGAAGCGGCACGACGCGCGGAGCACCCACGCCCCGATCGGCACGATGAGGCGCGTCTCCTCGGCCAGGTGAATGAACTCCTCGGCGCCAACGAGCCCGAGTTTGGGATGCTCCCAGCGGAGAAGGGCCTCCATCCCGACGATCTCCCGGCTCGAAAGGTCGATCTGCGGCTGGTAATGGAGGTGGAACTGCTCGTCGTGGAGCGCCCTGCGGAGGCCCGACTCCAGCAGCGCGCGCTCCTGCACGGCGGCCGTGAGCGCTGGCGTGCAGAACTGGAAGTTGTTTCGCCCCAGCTCCTTGGCCCGGTAGAGGGCGCTGTCGGCGTTCTTCAGGAGCGTCTGGGCGTCCCCGCCGTCGCCGGGGGCCATCGCGATGCCGATGCTCGTCGTGACGAAGATGGGGTGGGCGTCGAGGAAGAACGGCTCGGCGAAGGCCTCGAGGATCTTCTGGGCGACCGCGCCGACGTTTTCCTTCGAGAGCCCGGAGAGAAGGAGGACGAACTCGTCCCCGCCGACGCGGGCCACGGTGTCGCCCGCGCGGGTTGCGGCACGGAGCCGCTCGCCGGCGGCTCGCAGGAGACGGTCTCCCGCGGCGTGGCCGAGCGAGTCGTTCACCGGCTTGAACCGGTCGATGTCGAGAAACAGGACGGCGAACGGGCTTCCGCCGCGCTCGAGCTGCGCGAGGGCGAGCTCGAGGTGGTCCTTCAGGAGGAGACGATTCGGAAGCCCCGTCAACGCGTCGTGGTAGGCCTGATGCTCGATCTGGGCCTCGGCGCGGACCCTCTCGGAGACGTCCCGGAAGCTCCAGACCCGGCCGACGGCCTTCCCGTCGAGGCGTTGCGGGACGGAAAGGCGCTCGAAGACGCGGCCGTCCTTGAAGCGGAGGACGTCGAAGCTCTCGGCGTCCGGATGCGCATAGAGATCCCGGACCTTCGTGAGGAAGGACTCGGGGGTCTCGAGCTGTTCGAGGACCGAGCGAAGCAGCGCCTCGTCGTTCCGCGCCTGGAGCATCTCCAGCGGGATCCGCCAGAGTTCGGCGAAGCGCCGGTTCCAGGAGGCCACCTTCCCCTCGAGGTCGACGACGAGGATGCCGTCGGCCGTCGACTCGAGGGTCGACTCGAGGAGCGAGACGGAGCGCCGGAGCGCCACCTCGGCGCTCCGCCTCCGGAGGACGGACTCGACGTGGTGTCCGACCGCGGAGAGGAGCTGCATCTCGCGGTCGCCGAAGCGCGTTTCGCGGTCGTAGCTCTGGACGACGAGGGCGCCGAACGTCTCCTTCCCGGCCTTCAAGGGGACGCCGAGCCAGTCGAGCGACGGCGTGCCGATCAGCTCCACTTCGCCGGCCGCGATGAGCGTGTCGAAGACTTCGGGCGAAGCGAGGATCGGCCGGCCGGTCCGGATCACGTACTCGGTCAGGCCGCGGCCGAGGGGCTTGGGAGCGGGGGCCGGGTCGAACTCGTCGGCGAAATAGGGGAAGTGGAGGAGACGGCTCTCCATGTCCCAAAGGGCGACGTAGAAATTCTTCGCCTCGATCAGGTCCTCCACCGTCGCGTGGATCGTCGCGAGGAGGCCCCCGAAATCGGCCGCTCCGCTCGCCGTGGCCGCGATCCGGTCCAGCGCTCCCTGCAAAGCCGCGGCGCGCCGGCGCTCGAGCGCGTGCCCGAGGATCTCGCCGAGGAGGGGGAGTGCCGCGACGAGATCGGGCGGCCAGGACGGGGAGGCCGGGGAGGCCGGAAGCGCGAGGATCCCGAGGAGGGTCTGCTCGGCCCGGAGGGGGACGACGGCGAGCGAGGAGGCCTGCCCCACGAGCTCGCGCTCCCCGTCGGCCTCGGTCGGAAGAGAGGAGGCATTCGGGACGATCACGGCTTTTCCGGCGTCGAGCTGGGAGAGGAGCCAGTCGAGGCGCTGCGAGGCGATGGGAACCTGAGCCGGGCTCCGCGCGTCAGGCCTCACCCAGCCGAAACGTAGGAGGACCCGCTTTCCGTCCTCCGAGAGGAGCCAGAGGCCCGCGCCTGGCAGATCGAGGCTCCTGGCCACCCGCTCGAGGACGCGCGACAGCTCTCCGTCGAGGCCGGCCGTCGGGGCCCGGACGAGGACCGCCGTGATTCCGAGAAGGAGCTGCTCGAATGCCTCGCGTCGGCGGAGGATCTGCGAGAGGAGGGAAGCGGGGGGCTCGTCCACCATCCGCCTGAGCCGGACTTCCCCCGTGCTCAGGTCAGGGTCCTCGCCGGGCGCGGCCGGGGGATCGCCTGGATGGTCGGTCATTGTGCGCATTCTCGCGCCAAAAGGGAGATGAAGTCACGGTCCGGCTATTCTCTTCATGTGTCTGCCCCGCGCCTCGTCCTCGCCTCCTCTTCCCCGCGCCGGCGGGAGATCCTCGAGTCGCTCGATCTCGTGTTCGAAGTCCGGGCGGCGGACGTGGACGAGTCGCTCGCTCCCGGGGAGAGCCCTTACGACGCCGCCGAGCGGCTCGCGCGCGAGAAGGCGGCCCGCGTTTCCGCATTGGAGAGGGGAGCGGTCGTCGTCGCAGCCGACACGATCGTCGTTCTCGACGGGCGCGCGCTCGGAAAGCCCGCGGACCGGGAGGATGCGGTCCGGATGCTGCGGACCCTCTCCGGTCGGCGGCACGACGTCGTGACGGGCCTTGCCGTCTCGCGGGACGGACGCGAAAGGTCGGGGCGCGACGTGACCGGCGTCGTCTTCGCGCAGTTGACCGAGGCGGAGATCCGCTCGTACGCGGCGTCCGGCGAGAGCGACGACAAAGCCGGGGCGTACGCTCTTCAGGGGCTCGGCGGCCTCTTCGTCGAACGGGTCGAGGGGAGCCCCTCGAACGTGATCGGCCTTCCCGTCCGGCTTCTCGCGCGTCTCCTCGGCGAGTCGGGGGTCCTCCTCCCGGCTTTCGCCGGCCGCCTTTCCATCCCGGAGGGCCTCGGCTAGGCTCGCCGTCGATGCGACTCCAACCGGCATTTCCGCTCGCCGATTTCGTCGAGGCCGCCCGCGGCAACGTCCCCGCCGACCTCGTCTTCAGGAACGGGCGCGTCGTGAACGTCCTGACCGGAGAGATCTACGAGTCGACCGTCGGCGTGAAGGGAGACCGGATTCTCGGGTTCGGCGATTACCGGGCCGCCCGGCGCGAGGACGAAATCGACCTCAGAGGCGCCTTCCTCGCGCCCGCACTCTGGGATGCCCACCTCCACGTCGAGTCGACGATGACGACGCCGGCCACTTTCGCGCGCCTCGCGGCCGCCCGGGGGACTGCCGCCGCCGTCACCGACCCGCACGAGATCGCAAACGTCCGGGGCGTCACGGGGATCCGCGCCTTTCTCGAGGCGTCCGAGGGCCTCCCGGTCGACGTCTTCGTCATGCTTCCGTCCTGCGTCCCCTCGACGCATCTCGAAACGGCCGGCGCCTCTCTCGGCTCCCCGGACCTCGAGCCGCTCTACGACCTGCCGCGCGTCCTCGGCCTCGCCGAGATGATGAACGTCCCGGGCTTCCTCTTCGGCGACC
>JBBIPB010000152.1:0-4796 GCA_037443065.1 Acidobacteriota bacterium
ACACGCAGCAGAACCGCCGCGAGTACGAGGACCTCGTCATCCGGACCTTCTTCCTCTCGAACGGCGACGTGAAGGACGTCTCGGGGATGGTCCGCGCGGTCCTCGACATGCGGCGCCTCCAGCCGGTCCCCCAGCTGAACGCGATCGTCATCCGCGACACGGCCGACAAGGTCGCCGTCGCGGAAAAGCTGATTGACATCAACGACAAGGCGAAGGCCGAGGTCATCGTCGACGTGGAGCTCCTCCTGATCGGGAAGAACAGCTTGACCGACCTCGGGATGCTCCTCTCGCAGTACGGGACGAACGCATCGGTCGTCGATTCGACCGGAGCGGCGGTCGGCTCGCTCGCATGGAATAAGATCAAGAACCTCGGAATCGGCGATCTCAGCTTCACGATCCCGAACGTCACCTTCAATTTCCTCAAGCAGAACACGGACTCGCAGGTCCTCGCCCGGCCCCAGCTCCGGATCGCGGAGGGCGAAAAGGCGCAGCTCATCATCGGCGACCGTGTGCCGATCCCGGTCTCGACCTACAACACGACGCAGTCCGTCGGATCGGTCGGCGTCGTCCCCATCACGTCGTTCCAGTACCAGGACGTCGGGATCAAGGTCGAGATCGAGCCGCGGGTCCACCACAACAAGGAGGTCTCGATGAAGCTCCTCCTCGAGATCTCGAACATCAGCGGCTACGTGACGCAGCCGGGCGGGCCCTCGATGCCCCAGATCGGAACGCGGACGATCAACACGACGATCCGGCTGAAGGACGGCGAGACGAATTTTCTCGCCGGGCTCGTTCGCCGCGACCAGACGCAGTCGAAGGACAAGATCCCGTTCCTTTCCGACATCCCGCTTCTCGGCTCGCTCTTCACCCACGTCAAGACCCAGGACCAGACGACCGACATCTTCATGACCCTGACGCCGCACATCATCCGGGCGCCCCAGATCACCGAGGAGGATCTCCTGCCGATCTGGGTCGGGACGGAGAACAACGTGTCGTTCTCCGGCGGGGGGGCGCGGCTCGAGTCCCCGTCCGCGACCGGCTCGCCGTTCGACGGCGGTCCGACCAACATCCGCCGCCAGGCCCCCCGCCCGCAAGCTCCGGCCTTCCTCATCCAGCCGGGCACGGCGCCGAACGATCCCTTCCGCCGGACGACGCCTGAGGTGCCGCCGGCGCAGACCCAGCCGCAGACTCCCGCTCCCCAGACGGGTCCCGCGGCCGGGCCCGGCATGTTCCCAACGCCGATCCCGGTCCCCACCCGCGCCCCGGAAACGTCGTCTCTCGCGGTCCCTCCGGGCTCCGCCGCGCCGGCGTCGGCGGTGGCCTCGGCGCCGTCGGCACCCGGTACCCCGACATTCAGTCTCGTCGCGTCGGCGTCGACCGTGGCGAAAGGGGAGACGGGGACGCTCGCCCTCGTCGGAGACTCCAGCCTCACGGACGTGCGGATGCTCGAGGTGAACGTCGAGTGGAATCCCGAGGTGACCGAGGTGACCGGGATCGCGGCGGGACCCTGGAGCGACGCCGAAGGGGCGAACCTGATCCGGTTCGACGCCGACCGCGTCCCCGGGCGCGCCCGGATCCAGATGCTCCGGCGGGACGGGGAATGGGGAATGCCTTCCGGACCCCTCGCCGTCTTCTCGATCCGGGGCCACGGTGGCGGCACGGCCTTCTTCCGCGCCTCGGCGGGACAGGCGGTCACGAAGCAGGGCGCCGTGGCGCCCGTCGTCTCCCCGGCCGCCGTGACGGTGGCCGAGAGGAGCTGAGGGGACTCTCGTGCGGCGCCGCCGGTCCTTCGGCTACTCGCTCACGGAGCTCGTGATGGTGGTGGCCTGCATCCTGATCCTGACCGCCGCCATCGTCCCCGTGACCCGTTTCTCTGTGCAGCGGCAGCGGGAGCTGGAGCTGCGCGAGGCGCTCCGGACGATGCGCACGGCGATCGACGACTACAAGCGGCTTTCCGACCAGGGGCTGATCCCGGTGGACCTCGGGTCGGAGGGGTACCCGAAGAGCCTCGACGTTCTCGTCGAGGGCGTCGACCTCGTCGGGCAGGTGAAGAAGAAGCGCCGCTTCCTCCGGAAGATCCCGGTGGACCCGATGACGCAGAAAGCCGAGTGGGGGTTGCGGAGCTACCAGGACGAGCCGGACTCGCGTTCGTGGGGGCGCCAGAACGTCTACGACGTCTACTCCCTCTCGGACGGAACCGGGCTCGACAAGACGAAGTACAAGGACTGGTGAGATGAGACCGCGACGAAGGGGATTCACGCTCATCGAGCTGCTCGTCGTCATGGCCATCATCGGCATCCTGACGGCGATCGCGCTCCCGAACCTCTCCAAGACGCCGAAGCGGGCTCGCGAGGCGGCGCTCCGGCAGGACCTCTACACCTTCCGCACCTGCATCGACCAGTTTTTCGCGGACAAGGGGAAGTATCCGGAGTCGCTCCAGGTCCTCGTGTCGGAGCACTACATCCGGAGGGTCCCGGTGGACCCCTTCACGAAGTCGGCCGACACGTGGGAGGTGACGATGGAGGAGCCGGACGCCTCCGACACGACGCCCGACCACCCGCCCGGGATCATCGACGTGAAGTCGGGGTCGAAAGAGCTGGGCCTCGACGGGACCCCGATCAACTCATGGTAGGGAAGAAGAGCCGCGGCTTCACTCTGGTCTTCCTGCTGATCGGGATGACGGTGATGTCGGTCCTCATCGCCGCGGTGCTTCCGCTCGCCTCGGCCGAGGCGCAGCGGAGCAAGGAGGACGAGCTGATCTTCCGCGGGCTTCAGTACGCCGAGGGAATCCGCAACTTCCGGCGCCGTTACGGCCGGTACCCATCGTCGCTCAAGGAGATGTACGACGTCCGGCCGCGGACGATCCGAAAGCTCTGGAAGGACCCGATAACGAACTCGAACGACTGGGGGCTCATCTCGCTGACGACCGGCGCCCCCGCGCAGGGTCAGCCCGTCGCCGGACCGGGGAGCCCGCCGCCGGGAGGAACCGGCCTCACTCCTCTTCCGACGCCGACGCCCTCGGCAGCCTCGAACTCTCCCTTCGGGACCGCCGGAACGCCCGCCGGAGCGCCGATGGGGCCGATTTCGGGGGTCTACTCGAAATCGAAAAAGAAGGCGTACAAGATCTTCCAGGGACGCGACGTCTACGCCGACTGGCGCTTTACCGAGGCGCTTCTCACCGTGACCGGCAGCGCGCCGGGGTCGAACAACCCCGGCGGGGTTCCCGGTCCCGGCGTCGGGAACTTCCCGAAGGGCAATTGAGCGCGGGGGCCTCGCGGCTCGCCCGGTAGAATCGGGCGTGCTCACCCGGCGCCTCTCGGACGGGACGGCCGTCTGGATCGACCCGATGCGGGACGTCCGGAGCGTGGCGCTCGGGATCTACGTCTCCGCCGGGTCGGCGGACGAGAGCCCGGGGGAGCGCGGCGCGACGCACTTTCTCGAGCATCTCCTCTTCCGGCGAAGCCGCCGGCGCTCGGGCGCGGCCATCGCGCGCCTGACCGACCGGCTCGGCGGCGAGTGCGACGCCTACACGACGAAGGACTCGGTCGCCTTTCACGCGCGGACGACGGCCGAGCGGGCGGGCGAGGCGCTGGACCTGCTCCTCGACCTCACGGAGGCTCCCTCCTTCACCGGGGACGACGTGGACGTGGAGCGAGAGGTGATCCTCGAGGAAATGGCCGAGGCGAACGACGTCCCGGAGGACGTCCTCCACGACACCTTTCTCCGGCGCCTCTGGCCCGCACACCCGCTCGGAGCGCCGATCTTTGGCACACAGGAGAGCGTCCGTGGTCTCACCCGCCCCCGGCTCGCGGCGCGTTTCCGGGAAATCTTCCGGCCGGAGCGGA
Source organism: Acidobacteriota bacterium (assembly GCA_037443065.1). Lineage (GTDB taxonomy): Bacteria > Acidobacteriota > Thermoanaerobaculia > UBA5066 > UBA5066 > DAOMFB01. Next base: position 3,846 of record JBBIPB010000152.1, read on the forward strand.
CGCTCGTCGTGGCCGCGGGGGCCTGCGACCCGGAGGCGATCGTCCGCCACCTCGGGGAGCGCCGCCGCCGTTCCGGCAGGTCCGCGCCGCTTCTCGAGCCGCGGAGTGCCGGCCGTCCGCGCGCGCACCGCTGCGCGGTCGAGGTGCCGCGCGCCGACCTCGCGCAGACACACCTCCTCGTCGGGGCGCCGACGATCCCGTTCAGCCATCGGCTCCGGCCCGCCGCCGGGATCGCGGTCACCGTCCTCGGAGGCGGGGTCTCCTCCCGTCTCTGGCGGGACCTCAGGGAGCGCAAAGGGCTGGCCTACCAGGTCGGCGCGGGGCTGACGCTCCACCGCGAGGCGGGCCTGGCTCTCGTCGAGGCGGCGACGCATCCGAAGAACCTCGCGAGGCTGGTCCGGACGACGGGCCGGCTCCTCCGGGAGCTTTCGGCCTCGGGGATCTCGCACGCCGAGCTCCGGCGCGCGAAGGACCAGATCAGCGCGGAGGTGGCGCTCTCGCTCGAGTCGACGGCTGCCCGCCGCGAGGCGGCTGCACGCGCGTGGCTCATGCGCGGCCGCCCCGTCCCGGCGGACGAGTTCCTCGCGGAGATCGACGCCGTGACGGACAGCGACGCGGCGGAGGCCTCCGGGATCCTCTTCGGCGCGCTCGGCCCCGTCGGCCTCGGCGTGGCGGGCCCGCCGGGGCCCGGTTTCTCGGCCGAAGGGCTGATCGGGGAGCTGGCCGCGTGACCGAGCGTCCCGTCGTCCGGTACCGCGTCACGCCGAAATTCGCGGACCTCGCGCCGCCTCTCTATGCCTCGGGCGGAGCGGCCGGAGCCGACCTCCGCGCGGCTCTCGACGCGCCGATGACGATCCCGCCCGGCGGGCGCGCGGTGGTCCCGACCGGCCTCGTCCTCGAGATTCCGGCCGGCTTCGAGGGGCAGGTGCGCGCCCGCTCCGGTCTCGCGCT
>JBBIPB010000153.1:0-4791 GCA_037443065.1 Acidobacteriota bacterium
AAGGCCTGCGGGCTCGTCACCTCGTGGACGAGATGGAGCCCGACGAAGAGCTGCGCCTGCCCGGTCGGGAGCGTCCGTACGGTGTGGAGGTCGAAGACTTTCCGGTAGAGCGTCGACGCCATGAGGATGAAAAGGCTAGCACGCGCGTCCGCCCGCGCCTCGTCGATAATCCCGCCATGCGCGCCGCCCTGATCCAGATGGACATTGCCTGGGAGGACTGGCCGGCCAATCACGCGATCGCGGCCGCGCACCTGAAGCGGGCCGCCGAAGCCGGCGCCGACCTCGCGATCCTCCCCGAGATGTTCGCCACCGGCTTCTCGATGAACGTCGCGAACACCGCCCAGCCCCCCGGCGGGCCGACGGAGCGCTGGCTGCTCGGGATCGCGCGCGAGATGTCGATGCACCTCCTGGCCGGTGTCGCCGAGACGGGGACGCCCCTTCCGGTCAACAGCGCCCTCCTCGTCTCGCCCGAAGGGGACGTGAAGCGGTACCAGAAGATCCATCCCTTCTCGTTCGCGGGGGAGGAGAAAGTCTTCGGCGGCGGCTCGCGTGTCGTGACGTGGGAGGTCGCCGGGGCGCGCGTCACGCCCCTCGTCTGCTACGACCTTCGCTTCCCCGAGCCGTTCCGCCTCGCGGCGTCCGAGACCGACACCTACGCCGTCATCGCGAACTGGCCCGACCGGCGCCGCGCCCACTGGCAGACGCTCCTGCGCGCACGAGCCATCGAGAACCAGGCCTTCGTCCTCGGCGTGAACCGCGTCGGAGACGGCGGCGGCGCGCACCACACGGGGGACTCCGCGGCGATCTCCCCTTGGGGCGAGACCCTCGCCTCCGCCGCCGAGATCGAGACCGTCCTCGTCGTCGACGTCGACCCGAAGGAGGTCGCGCGCTCCCGCGCCCGCTTCAGCGCTCTCGCCGACCGCCGGCCGGACGCCTACCGGCGCTGACCTCCAGAGTCACTTCCTCTCGACGGACTCGGGCGGCGGCTCCTCGTTCACCGGCCCGCAGACGCCGTCGGCGCAGACGACGTTCCTCGGCGGCCCCGGGACGCCACGTGTGCCCGGAACGGCAGCCGGGGAGACGGTTAGCACGCCGTCTGCGGATGACGATTCGGCCGATCCTTCCGCTTCTTTCTCTCTCGCCTTCGAAGAGACCCCCGGTGGTCTTCCCTCCGGGTGCTCCTTCTCGAACTCCAGCAGCTCCGCCAGCGCGGAGAACCACGACTCCGTCCCCTGCGGGGAGCGGCCCATGAGCCACGAGACCTCTTCGATGGCCTCTCTGGCTTCCTTCGCGAGCGCAGCGTCGCCGTTCTTCCGCGCGAGGCGGAGGAGGGCGAGGACGGCCGAACCCGAGGCCGAGGGCGTCGCCTTGTCGAAGAAGTCGCGGCTCTTTGAGAGGAGCGTCTCGTGCCCCTCGCCCGAGAGGGTGAAGCCCGGGCCATCGGACCTTCGGAAGCGGCGCCGGAGGCTCTCGACGGTTTTCGCCGCCTCGGAGCGCCACGTGGCCGCTTCCGGCTCCGGGACGGACTCGGAGAGGTCGAGAAGCGCGTTTGCGAAATACGCCTCGTCCTCGAGGAAGGCCGGAATCGTTCCCTTCCCTTCTTTCCACGACCGCAGGAGCCTCCCCTCGCCGTCGCGCATCGTGTCGAGAAGGAAGCGCGCCGTCCCCCGCGCGGCTTCGAGGTAGCTCGCCTCGCCGAGCACCGTTCCCGCCACGGCGAAGCCCGACACCGCAAGGGCGTTCCACCCGGAGATCCGCTTGTCGTCGAGGGAGGGGGGGACGCGCCGGCCGCGCGCCCTGAGCAGAGTTCTTCTCATGGGTAGAAGGCGCGCGTCGTCGGCTGCCGGGGGTTTCTTCGAAAGGAAGAGAATGCTCGCGCCCGTGGGGTGGCCGGATGCCTCCTCGTGGAAGTTGCCGTCCTTCCGGACCCCATACCATTCGCAGAAGAAATCCCCGTCGGTCTTTCCGAGAAGGTCCTGGATCTGCTCGTGCGCCCAGACGAAGTACTTCCCCTCTTCCCCTTCGGAATCCGCGTCCGTGGCGGCGAAGAAGCCCCCTTCCGGCCCGCGCATCTCGCGAAGGAGATAGTCGCCCGTACTCCGCGCCACGCGCGCGAAGAAAAGGTCTCCCGTTGCCGCGTGCGCCCGGGCGAAGAGCGCGAGGAGCTGCGCGTTGTCGGTGAGCATCTTCTCGAAATGCGGAACGAACCACTCCGCGTCCGTGGAATAACGGTGAAAGCCGCCGCCGAGATGGTCGTGGATGCCGCCGAGGGCCATCGCCGCGAGCGTCTTCTCCGCCATCTGCCGCGCCGCAGGATTCCCTTCGAGACCGCGCTCGAGCAGCCACGCGAGCGCGAGGTGGGGAGGGAACTTCGGGGCGCTGCCGAACCCGCCGTGGCGCGCGTCGAACGCCGCCGCGAGGGCGGACGTCAGGGGCGGGAGCATCCCGGCCGAAAGCGTCCCTGCGCCGCTGGCGGAGGAGAGATTCTGGCTGCGCGCGATCTCCCCGGCCAGGCGCCCTGCCGTCCCCTCCAGGTCGTCCCGCCGCGTCCGCCACGCCTCGTCGACCCGGAGGAGGAGCGTCCGGAGCCCCACCCGCCCGTGGCCGTCGTCCGGGGGAAAGTAGGTCCCGGCGAAGAAAGGGCGCCCGTCCGGAAGGAGAAACGCCGAGAGCGGCCACCCCCCGCGCCCGCTCGTGAGCTGGACGGCCGTCATGTAGACGTCGTCCACGTCCGGCCGCTCCTCGCGGTCCACCTTGATCGCGACGAAGCGCTCGTTCAGGAGCGCGGCCAGCTCCTCGTCCTCGAACGACTCGCGCTCCATCACGTGGCACCAGTGGCACGACGAATAGCCGATCGACAGGAAGACCGGCTTTCCTTCGCGCGCCGCCTTCCCGAACGCCTCGTCCCCCCACGGATACCAGTCCACGGGGTTGTGCGCGTGCTGCCGGAGGTAGGGTGACGTCTCGCCGGCGAGACGGTTCGGCGGACGGCTGGTCACGCTTTCACTCCGAAGGAGCCGCCGATAGGGATTCCATGGAGCCCCGGTCAGTCCCCTTCCTTCTTCCGGATCGCCTCAGAGAGCGTCACGAGTGTCTCGCCGATGAGTGACCCGATCGCACGCCCCTGCGCCATGGCGACGGTCAGGCGGGCCGAAGACTCGGCGAGGAAGTAGACGCCGGCGACCGCGAGCCCGGTCGGGAAGAGACTGCCCCCTCCGACGGCGCCGGCGAGGAGGCTGATGAGGGAGAAGACCCCGAAGACGAAGAGCGGAATCGCAGAGGCGAGCGTCATCACCGTCGCCGGGAACGCGGTCTCGTCCTCGATCCGATGCTGGGCCGACGCCGGGAGCAGGCCGTAGAGCGGAGAAAGCAGGAGAACACGCACCCACCCGCGCGCCCGCCGGCCGTCCCTCTTTCGCCCTTCCGCCAGCAGCCGCTCGCTCGCTTCGTCGTATCGGACGACGTGGCGCGTCGCGTGGCGCTCGTTCCAGCGTGAAAGCTCGTACCGGGCTCCGCCGCCCGGGAGGTCCTGGGCCGAGACGACCTCCCACAGCTCGTCCTCCCAGTGGACCGCCGTCCCGGGGTGCGCCGGCGAGGTCTGCGTCGGCGCGACCGCACCGTGCCACCCCTTCGCGGCGGTGGCGTGAATCGCGAGCCTCCCTTCCGGGGCGACGTCGAGATGGTCGGTCCCGAAAGGGCGCGGCACGTGCGGCGAAGCCTCGCGTCAGTCCTCGTCGAACCAGGCCGGCTCGCTCTTCGGCTTCTTCACTTCGAGCGTCGTGGCCGTCGCCGCCTTCCCGGCGCGGATCTCGACGGTGTAGGTTCCGGGCGGGAGGTAGCGCGTCCGGGCGGAGCGGTACGGGTCGGCCAGAAGCGCCTCGAGGTCGGGCGGAAGCGGCTTTTCGGGCCCGCCTCCCTCCGCGGTACCGGCGTCGCCGCTCCCCTCGTCCGCGTCGTCGCCTCCGGCCGGCTCGGGCTTCAGGTCGGGCTTCGGCGGCGCGAACTTCTTGTCCAGCTCCGCCTGCGCCTTCCCCTTCTCCTCGCGGCGTCTCTTCACGTCGGCCTCGGCCGCGTTGGCCTTCCCCGGATCGGCCGTCAGGTCGTACTCGTAGACGTTCATGCCCGCCGCGGAGGTCGCCGGAATCTCCTTCCAGACGTTTCCGTACGAGTCCTTGAGCGTCAGCATCGCGGGGCCGGCGGACGCGGCGGAGCCCCACCACGCGATCTTCGCGACGGGCGGGTTCCGGAACCAGCGAACCCACGGGTGCTCGCCGTAGCCGCGGCGGCGGTCCCACGTGGCGCTCTTCACCGCGAAGGCGTGGAGATCCTTCTTCCGCACCTCGTCCGTCAGCTTCCGGAGTGGCGCCGCCTCGACCACGTAAGCGCTCCGCCCGTGCGTGCCGAGGACGACGTCCCCGTCGCGCGGCTGGACAGCAAGGTCGTGGACCGGGACGTGCGGCAGTCCCCCCGCCATGGCGAGCCACGTCGCGCCCCGGTCGAGGGAAGCGAAGACGCCGAGGTCCGTCCCGACGTAGAGGAGGTTCTTCGCCTTCGGGTCCTCGCGCAGGACGTTGACCGGCTCGGGCGGGAGCCCCTTCGCGAGCGACGTCCAGGTTTCGCCGTAGTCCGTCGAGCGGAAGACGTACGCCGTCCACTCGTCGTTGCGGTAGCCGTTCTGCGTAACGTAGACGGTCCCCTCGTCGAAGGCCGACGCGACGACGCGCGACACCCAGCGCTCCGGCGCGAGCCCCTTCGAGACGTCCTTCCACGCCGCGCCGCCGTCCTTCGTCA
>JBBIPB010000154.1:0-4686 GCA_037443065.1 Acidobacteriota bacterium
AGCCGAGGACGCGCGCGGCGGCCTGCTGGAGCTTGGAGGTCGTGAACGGCGGAGGAGGCGAGGAGCGGCGCTCCTTCGCCTCGACGGAGACGACGCGAAGGTCGGCCCGCATGAGGTGGGCGACGATCTCGTCGGCGGCCGGGGCCGTCGCGAGGCGCGGGTCGGTCCCGTCGAACTTCAGCTTCTCGCCGCGCCACCCGGCGACGCGGGCCGGGAAGGAGGACTCCCCCTTCCGGAGCGTGACGGGGACCGAGAAGTACGGGACGGCGACGAACTTCTCCCGTTCCGTCTCGCGCTCGACGAGGATCCGCAGGGCCACCGTCTGGACCCGCCCGGCCGATAGCCCCCGCCAGACCTTCGACCAGAGGAGGTCGGAGACCTCGTAGCCGACGAGGCGGTCGATGATCCGGCGCGCCTGCTGGGCGCCGACGCGGTTCACGTCGATCGACCTCGGGCTCGCGACGGCCCGGGTGACCGCGCTTTTCGTGATCTCCTGGAACTCGGCCCTCCGGAAGTCGGACGACTTCAGGCTCCCGCGCAGCACCTCCTCGAGGTGCCAGCAGATCGCCTCCCCCTCGCGGTCCGGGTCGGCCGCGAGGTAGACGGTCTCGACCCCCTTCGCGGCCCTCTTCAGCTCCGCGAGGACCCGCTCCTTGCCCGGCAGGACCTCGTAGACCGGCTCGTACCCGTTCTCCCTGTCCACGGAGATCCCCTTCTTCCGAAGGTCCCGGACGTGGCCGTAGCAGGCGCGGACCGTGAAGTCCTTACCGAGGAACTTGGCGAGGGTCTCCGCCTTGGCGGGGGACTCGACGATGACGAGGGACTTCCCCATGTGAAGCGGCCTACGATGCCACGTCTGTCAAGCCCGGCTGGCCAGACGAATGAAGAGCGCCCCCGGAAGCGCGGTCGCCAGCCCCTCCAGCTCGAGTCGGACGAGCGCCGAGGAGAGGCGCGGCGCCGTGAGCTTCGTGGCGGCGAGGAGGGCGTCCGTGTCGCGGGCGTCCTCCGGATCGAGCGCGGCCAGGACGGCCGCCGCGTCCGGATCGAGATCAGGGGGCGGGACGGGGGCCCGGAGCCCTGTCCGGGTCGCCGGCCGGAGGAGCGCCGGGGACTGCAGCTCCGAAAGAACGTCCTCCACGTCCCGGACGAGGATGGCGCCGTCCTTCAGGAGGGCGTTCGTCCCCGCGCACCCGTCTGTCCGGATCGGCCCGGGCACCGCCGCCACATCCCGGCCGAAGTCGGCCGCGTATCGCGCCGTGATCAGAGAGCCGCTCTTCTCGGCGGCCTCCACGACGAGAACGAGGTGTGAGAGCCCGGCGATGATCCGGTTCCGGATCGGGAAGTAGTAGGGAAGCGGTGGCTCGCCCGGGTCGAATTCGGAGAGGGCCGTCCCCCCGGCCACGAGGTCCTTCAGGAGATCGCGGTGTTCCGGGGGGTAGCAGACGTCGAGGCCGCAGCCGAAGACGGCGACCGTCCGCCCTCCGGTCTCCAGCGCCCCGCGGTGGGCCGCCGCGTCGATCCCGCGGGCGAACCCCGAGACGACGGTCACGCCGGCCGCCGCGAGCCCGGCCGCGAGATGGCGGGCTGCGGCGAGGCCGGCGCGGGAGGCGCGACGCGCCCCGACGATGGCGACGGTGGGGGCCGCGGTGAGAGGGGCGCCGAGCGCCCAGAGGCGCTTCGGGGGACGGGGAGTCTCACGGAGGAGCCCCGGGTACTCGGCGTCCCCCGGGAAGATCTCCCGTCCCCCCCGGGCCCGCAGGGCCTCCTCCCGCTCCTGTCCTCCAGAGAGAACGTTTCTCATTTGAATCGCCTGGCACCCCTCGTGCTTCGCCTCTGGATGGATCGCCATGACTATAATCCCCGCGCTGCACGTGGCGAGAAGGTCCTTCTCCTCCCGTCTTCTCCCGGTGGCGCTCGTCGCGGCGCTCTCCGGCTTCCTCGGCTGTGCCTCGGGCCCGACGGACACGAGCGCCGCCGCCGAGAAGGCGTACGGGGCCGAGATGGCGAAAAAGGGTTTCTGGCGCGAGGCGCTCTTCCGCTTCGAGAGCGCACGGCGAAAGGCCCCGAACGACGCCGAGATCCAAAGCGACCTGGCCGTGGCGTACGAGGCGGTCGGCGAGACGGCCAAGGCACTCGCGGCCTACCGCCGCGCCCTCGAGCTGGCCCCGGAGGAGACGCACATCCGGAGAAACTACGCGCGGTTCGCGGAGTACTACACGGCGGCGCAGCGTTCCGGCGCCGGAGCGGACGCCACGCCGCTGCCCCGTCCCACGCCGAAGCCATGAACCGCCGCCTCGCGCTTCCGCCTTTTGCCGCCGTGGTGCTCCTGGCCGCGGGGGCTGCCCCTCTCCTCGCGGGGGTCTTCGAGACGAAGATCCGCCTCCCCCTTCGTCCCAAGCTCGCGGTGACGGGGCGCGAGAGAATCTCTATCGCGCCATTCCTCGTCGCCTCCCGGACGTCTGATGCGCGGGACGCCCAGCGGGTGGCCAGCGTCGACCTCGACGGCGAGTTCCGCCGCTACCTGGCGAAGCTCCTCTCGAAGCGGACGAAGATGACGCTCGTCACGATGCCGCCGGACGTGAAGCTCCCGGCGGCCGCGCTTCGGGACGTCGCCGAGAACGCCGGTTTCTGGCGGGGCCTCGGCGCCCGGACGGGGGTGGACATCCTCCTGTCGGGCGTCGTCGACTTCCGGGTCGAGAACAAGTCCGGCTACCGGACCGAGGACTACCGGAGCGCGATCGACGGCCGCATCTACACCCGGCAGGTCCTCGTCGAGTCGACGGGCTTCACGTTCGACGTGAGCGTCCTTGCTCTCGACGGGCGGACGGGCGCCCAGCTCTTCCTCGAGAATTTCCACGACCAGAAGGAGAAGCCGAAGCGGGCCGCCGACGAGATGGCCGGGCTCTTCGAGAACCTCTTCTCGCTCGAGGGGCAGCTCCTCGGTCTCTTCGTCGTGCGGGAACGCGAGGCGAACCGGTATGTATTTGATTAGGAGGACCCTCGGCTTTGCCGCGCTTCTTTCGGCCCTTCTCGTCGCTTTGCCGGCGCGGCCGGAAGGGCAGAACAAGATCGTCTACGACACGTTCGACTGGTCGATCTACAGCTCGACCCACTTCGACGTCTACTTCTACGCGCGTGAGAAGGGGTCGCTGCCGAAGGTCGTCTCGATGGCCGAGTCGGCCTACGACGAGCTGTCGCGGCGGCTCAACTACCAGATCCCGAAGCGCGTCCCCCTGATCTTCTACGCGACCCACTCCGAGTTCGAGCAGAACAACATCATCCTCGACTTCATCCCGGAGGGCGTCGGCGCCTTCGCCGAGCCGGCCCGGAACCGGATGGTTCTGCCGATCGACCTGCCGGACGAAAGGCTTCAGGCCCTGATCCAGCACGAGCTGACGCACGTCTTCCAGTACGAGATCCTCTTCGGCGGCAGCCTCTCGCGGGCGATGACGTCCGGCGCCCCGACGTGGCTCATGGAGGGGATGGCGTCCTACTTCGGAAACGACGAGGACGAGAAGGACAAGGTCTTCGTCCGCGACGCCGTCAACTCCGACCTGATCCCCCCGATCACGAAGGTCCAGATCGAGGGTTATCCCGCCTACCGGTTCGGGCACGCCTTCTTCGACTTCCTCGAGGCCGAATGGGGGAAGGACGCGCCGCGCGACTTCGTCTACGAGTTCCGCTCCTTCCTCGGCCGGGGCGTGACGCAGGCGCTCCGGCGCGCCTTCGACGTCACCCCCGACGAGTTCAATTTGAAGTTCCGCCGCTATCTCCGGAGGAAGTACCTGCCGCTCCTCGCGCAGAAAGGCGAAGCGTCCGAGTACGGCCAGAGATTCACCGTGAAGCAGGACCGCTTCTCGTACGAGGTGGGGACGGCCGCCTCGCCGTCGGGGGACTTCGTCGCGACCCTGACGACGATCGGGGGACAGGTCGACATCGCCCTCCTCTCCGTGAAGGACCGGAAGTTCTACAAGAACCTCTCGTCCGGGCGGACGACGAAGTACGAATACATCGTCGGGCAGTACCTGACGACCGGTCCCGCCGCCGGCCGGGACCTCGCGTACGCTCCCGACGGCGACCAGATCGCCGTCTTCGGCCGGTACGAGCGCGGACGCGAGCTCCTGCTCTTCTCCGTCCGGAAGGGGGGGCTTCTCTCGCGGACTCCGGTCCCGCCCGATCAGCCCCTCTCGCCCGCCTTCTCGCCCGACGGGAAGACGATCGCCTTCGCCGGGACGCTGAACGGCAAGCGCGACATCTTCGCCCTCGACCTCGCGACGAAAACGGTCCGGAATCTGACGGACGACGTCTCCTACGACGAGGCGCCGGTCTTCTCGCCGGACGGGAAGTTCCTCTACCACGTCAAGTGGGTCGGGGGCCTCGCCAAGATCGTCCGGTTCCCCGTGGACGATCCGTCGAAGGTCGAGCAGGTCACGTGGGGGGACGGCAACGACGAGGACCCGATCCTTTCCCCGGACGGCAAGCGTCTCTACTTCACCTCGTCACGCGGCGGCGGCATCTTCAACATCTTCGGCCAGGACCTCGCGACGGGCGAGCTCCTCCAGTACACCGACGTCATCGGGTCGGCCCTCGGCCCCTCCGTCTTCATCGGACCGGACGGCCTGGAGAAAATTGTCTTCGCCGGCTACCAGGCCCAGCGGTCGCAGCTCTACCTCGCGGACGCGAAGA
>JBBIPB010000155.1:0-769 GCA_037443065.1 Acidobacteriota bacterium
CCGGAGGCCCCGAGCCCCGCGAGGGCGGAGAGGATCAGGGCGTCCTGCTTGCGGGTGTAGGTCTGTCCGGAGACGAGGAGCCGCCCCGGGAAGCCGGCCTTTTCGGCGACGAGCTTGTCGAGACGGTCGGCCTTGTCGACGTCGCCGTCGAAGAGGGCGACGAACGAGGCCTGCGTCCCGGTCGCCCCCTTGCATCCGAGAAAGCGCAGCTCCTCGGCACGGCGTGTCAGCTCGCGGTGGTCGAGAGAGAGGTCCTGGAGCCAGAGGCAGGCGCGCTTGCCGACGGTCGTCGGCTGCGCGGCCTGAAAGTGCGTGAAGCCGAGGCAGGGGAGATCGCGCCACGTACGGGCGAAGGCCGCGAGCTGCGCCATGACGCGGACGGTCCGCCGCGCGAGAAGGCGAAGGGCCTCGCGAAGGAGAAGGAGGTCGGCGTTGTCGCCGACGAACGCGGAGGTGGCCCCGAGGTGGAGGACTCCCTTCGCCGCCGGCGCGACGTCGCCGAGCGCGTGGAGGTGCGCCATGACATCGTGCTTCGTGTCGCGCTCGTAGCGGTCCGCCGCCGTGAGCTCGGCATCGCCGGGGACGAGGTGCTCGCGGAGCTGCACGAGCGCGGCGTCGGGGATCGGGAGGCCCAGCTCCTTCTCGGACTCGGCCAGCCAGAGCCAGAGCCGCCGCCACGAGGCGAACTTGGAACGCGCCGAGAAGAGGGTCGACATCTCCGCCGAGGCGTAGCGGACGCTGAGGGGGTTCTCGTACCGGTCGGCGGGGG
>JBBIPB010000155.1:779-4664 GCA_037443065.1 Acidobacteriota bacterium
CATGCCTCCGACTCGTCGGGGATCCGGAACTCGGCCGGGTCGTCGTTGCCGCAGACGGTGCAGAGAGCCTGGACGATCACACCGCGCCGCAGGTCGAGCTGGAAGTTGTAGCAGGGAGATTCGCATTCCTTGCACTCGATGAAGTCGACCTCGCCGGAGTATTTTGGCCGCTCCACGACGCCGGATCCTCCTCGATTCGCGGTCAGGTTAGCACCGTTCCCCTGCTACGATGGATCTGCTGCCTCACGATGCCGCTCGTGCGCGAGGAGGTTTGAGGACGGTATGACGAGAGCGGGGTTCCGTCTGGTTCTCTTCGCGGCGGCGGCTCTCTCGGCGGCGGCCTGCTCGCGCTCGCGGCCGGCGGCCCCGGCGGCCCGCGCCACGCCCCCTCTTCTCGACGCCTCGTCGGCGCGTACCGCGCTCGCGAAGCAGGCCGAAGCGGCCTCGAAGAACCCCGCGGCTCCCGGAGTCGTGACCGAGCGCTGCCCGCTCCTCCTCGCGCCCGACTACGGAGCGCCGGTCGCCGGGACGCTGGAGGAGGGAACGGCCGTGGAGGTCGTTCTCGTCGAGCCCGGCTTCTACGGGATCCGGAGTGACGGGACGCCCCTGGCCTTCGTCCCGGCCCGCTCCATTCGCCTCCAACCGGGACCTCTCGAAGGGACTCCGCCGCCGCGTCCGCGCCGCGAGATCGTCCCGCAGATCATCCCGCTCACTCCGGCCCCGGGAGAGGGCGGGACGCCGCCCGCCGAGCCGGCACCGGCGACCCCCTCCTCCGCGCGATAATCGGCGCCCGGTTCCATGCTCGAGCTCCTCTACGAAGTCGGGGGGAAGGTCCTTCGGACCCCGCTCTCGGGATCCGAGATGACGCTCGGCCGTTCGAGCGACAACGGGATCGTCCTGAACGACTTTTCCGTCTCGCGCCGCCATGCCCTCTTCGGGCTCGAGGCGGGGCAGTGGTGGGTCTCCGACCAGAACTCGACGAACGGTCTTCGAGTCAACGGCGCCTACGTGGAGCGTTCCCCTCTCCGCCCCGGGGACGTCCTGAACGTCGGCATCTTCACGCTGACGGTTCACGAGGAGTCCTCTCTCCGCGGCCCTCACGGCGCCTCGGTGGGAGACCCGAGCGCCACGTTCGTCCGCTCGCTCGTCGACTTCAACCGCGACTTCCGTCTCGACGAGCCGGCCGCCGAGATCTCGGGGAAGCTCCTCGACCGGAGGATTCCCCCGGCGGAGCGGCGCGAGAAGCTCTTCGAGATCCTCGTCCAGGTCGCCAAGTCCCTCATCGACGCCCGCGAGGTGAACGAGATCCTCGAGAAGGTGGTGGACCTTCTGTTCGGGCTCCTTCCGGCCGAGCGCGCGGCCGTCGTTCTCCTGGACGAGAAGGGGCGTCCGGTCCCGATGCTCGCCCGCCAGAAGGGGAGGAAAGGGCAGGAGGGAGCCGACTCGTTCTCGCACACGATCGTCGAGACCGTCGTCCGCCAACGCGTGGCCGTCCTGACCTCCGACGCGCTCACGGACGGCCGGTTCGACGCGGGGGAGTCGATCCGGATCCAGCAGATCCGCTCCGCCATGTGCGTCCCGCTCTGGAACCGGGAGAACGTCATCGGCGCCCTTCACGTCGATTCTCCTCTCAAGGCCGGGAGTTTCTCGGCCGAGGATCTCGACCTCCTCACGGCCCTCGGGAACTTCGCGGCGGTCGCCATCGAGCGGGCGCGCCTGCAGGGGCGGATCGAGCGGGAGGAACGGATCCGGGAGCGGCTCTCCCGCTATCACTCTCCCGCCGTCGTGGAGGAGATCGCGTCGGAGAGCTCGGCCCTCGAGAGGGCGAGAACGGGTCCCGTGAGCGTTCTCTTCGCCGACATCGTCGGCTTCACGAGCATCGCCGAGAAGATGGAGCCCGATGCGGTCTCCGCGTTCCTCTCCCGGTTCTTCACGTTCGCCGCAGACGCCGTCTTCGCCCAGGGGGGGACGCTCGACAAGTTCATCGGAGACGCCGTCATGGCCTTCTTCGGCGCGCCGATCCCGCAGGCGGACCACCCCCGCCGGGCCGTGGCCGCGGCGGCCCGCCTTCTCGAATCCGTGCTTGCGTGGAATGTCGACCGGGCCGCGGCAGGCGAGCCCCCCGTCGCGCTCCGGATCGGGATCAACACCGGTAACGCCGTGATCGGGGACATCGGGTCGGACCAGCGCGTCGACTACACGGTCCTCGGGAACACGGTAAATGTGGCCGCGCGCCTCGAGGAGTACGTCGCCGGGCCGAACGAGATCGTCGTCGGCGAGGAGACGGCCCGCCTCGCCGGAGACGACTTCTCCTTCGTCCCGCTCGGCGAGGTGAAGCTCAAGGGGCTCTCGAAAGGGCTCGCCGCTTTCCGGCTCGCGCTCGACCCGAAAGGCGTCCCGGTCCGTCCGGTCCGGAGCTGAGGGCGGGAATGCCGGTCTCGCCGGGAATCGCCTTCGTCACGTCCAACCCGGGGAAGGCGCGCGAGGCCTCGCACTTCCTTGGGCGTCCGGTCCACGCCGTACCGCTCGAGCTCCCCGAGATCCAGTCGCTCGACTTTGCGGACGTGGCGCGGGCCAAGGCGCTCGCCGCCGCCGCGGCGGTGGGAGGACCCGTCCTCGTCGAGGACTCCGGGCTGGAGGTCTCCGCGTGGGGCGGCTTCCCCGGACCGATGACGAAGTGGCTCACGGCTGGCCCGCTCGGGCCGGCGGGTCTCGCCCGGATGCTCGACCCTTTCCCCGACCGGCGCGCCGCCGCCGTCTCGGCGCTCGCCCTCGCGAATCCCGGCGACCGCCCGGAAGACGTCCTCGTCGCGGTCGGACGCCGCGACGGAACGATCTCGGCGGAACCCCGCGGCTCCCGCGGCTTCGGGTGGGACACCGTCTTCGTCCCGTCCGGCGGTACGCGGACCTGGGCAGAGATGACGGACGAGGAGAAGAACCGCGACTCGCACCGGGCCCGGGCGTTCGCGGCGCTCCGCGAGGCACTCAGCCGCTGACGCGCCGATCCGCCATCGCTTTCAGCCGCGCGGCGAGGTCGTCCACCTTCTCGATCAGTTCCTCCTTCGTGCCGTCGGTCCGGAGGACGATGTCCGCGGCCTTCTCCCGCTCGGCGTCTCGCATCTGCGCGTCGATGCGGCGACGCAGGCCGTCGCGCTCGATCTCGCCGCTCCGGCGGACGGCCCGCTCGAGGCGGACCTCCTCGGGCGCCGAGACCGTGATCACGAGGTCGTACCGTCCCCGGCCGCCGCTCTCGACGAGGAGGGTCGCCTCGATCACGCCGATTCTCCCGCCCTCCTTCTCGCGCTCCGCGAACCATCGCTGCTGCGTCTCGAAGACGAGCGGGTGGATCCGTGCGTTCAGTCGTGCGAGGGCGAGCGGGTCGGCGAAGACGTGCCGGGCGAGGCGAACGCGGTCGACGCCGCCGGCCGGGTCGAGCATCTCCGGTCCGAATTCCTCTGCAACGGCGCGGGCGCCTTCGCCCCCGGGGCGGTAGAGATCCCGCACGACGCCGTCGGCATCGAGGACGGGGATCCCGCGCTCGCGCAGGCGTACCGCGATCGTGCTCTTGCCGGAGGCGATCCCTCCCGTCAGCCCCACGCGAAGGATGTGGCCGGGCGGCACCGGCGGTGCCTCAGAGTCCCCGGCGCGCGCGGGCGAGGGCGAGCGTGTTCGCCAGGAGCATGGCGATCGTGAGCGGCCCGACCCCTCCGGGTACGGGAGTCAGCCGGCCGGCGCGCGCGCCGACCGAGACGGGATCACAGTCGCCGACGATCGTGGAGCCCTTCTTCTCGAACTCGGCGAGCCGGACGGAATCGCCGGGGAAGAAACGGGCGACGCTCGCCGCGTCGGTGATCCGGTTGATCCCGACGTCCACGACGACCGCCC
>JBBIPB010000156.1:0-4659 GCA_037443065.1 Acidobacteriota bacterium
CGAGGGCGTCCCCGTCCCGGCGGAGCGCGTGCATCTCGCCGATCTTCTCCTCGAGGGGGCAGCCGGCGAGCGGAACACCGAGCGGGTTCGACTTCACGGCGCCGTCCTTGTTCCGGAGCCCCTTCGTGCAGGAATCCTTGTCCCGCTCCTGACAGAGGAGGCAGTAGAAGGTCTCGCCCGTCACCTCGCGGCGGGACTTCCGGCGGTCGGTCAGGTCGAAGCCGTCCCGAAGACGGGCGTGCGCCGGGAGGCCTGCCCGGAGTTCCGGGAGCGCCGGATCGGGACGAATCGTCGGGACGAGGGCGTCGAACCGGAACGGCTTCGGCAGGACGAACGAGGCCCAGTGCTTCGTTCGATCGCGGTGTGCCGGATCGAGACGAAGAAGGGCGACCCAGACGTCGAACGCCTCCGTCCATGCCGCGAGGAGGGCGGAATCGTCCTCGGGGAGCGGCAGGCCGGTTCCTGGGGCGGCGGCCCGAAGGGCTTCCGCCCGCTCTCTCGCGGCGTCCGGAGAAAACGAAGCGTCTTTTCCGCGAGGCACGGCGAGCGAGGCCGAGAGATCGAGGAGAGTCCACCCGGTGCGCGCTACGCCCAGCTCTTCGTCCGGGGTTCCCTCGCCGAGGAGCGAGAGAAGCGCGAGCCCGCGCCG
The DNA here is from genome assembly GCA_037443065.1 of Acidobacteriota bacterium. Lineage (GTDB taxonomy): Bacteria > Acidobacteriota > Thermoanaerobaculia > UBA5066 > UBA5066 > DAOMFB01. The sequence continues at coordinate 650 of JBBIPB010000156.1, forward strand.
GAGCGCGGCCGCCCGGTCCACGCCCGCGAGCGAGGCCGCGTCGGAATACTTCTTCGCGATCCGCTTCTGGAGGATCGCAAAGCGGAAGCGGAAGAGGACGCCCTCTTCGCCGGTCCGGGCGAGCAGCGCCTCGCGCTCGGAGGTGACGTCGAAGAGCTCCGCGAGGAACCGCGACAGCTCCCGCGCGGCCTCGACGAGCAGGGCCGAGAGATCTGCGGGAGGAAAAGTCGCGCCGGCCCGATGACGTTCGAAGCGTGTGGCGAGGCCGGGATCCCGTGTCCGGAGGCGTTCCCGGAAGAGCTGGTCGAGGTCCGCGAGGCGCGCGGAGTCGTGAAGGTCGGCGTAGGAGAAACCGAGGTTCATCTTCGCTCCCTGAGATCGAGGTTGAGCCCGGGCCGCGCTCTCGAAGGAGGGGGCCGTCCGGGGGCCGAAGCATAATCCCATCCGACCCGTGAGCGAGTCGCCCCGTCCGCCGGCCGCTTCCGCCTCGATGGATCTGCGTGCCGAGCGCGACCAGTTCCTTTCCGACTTCTCCCTCGAGCTCGTCGGGACCCAGGACGAGTCCGGACTCCTCGGTTGGGCGGTCGGCGAGATCGGCCGCCTCCTCGCGGTCGACCGCGTCGGCCTCTTCCTCTTCGATGGCCCGCCGGAAGAGGGCATTATGACGGCCCGCGCGAGCTGGCACGCGGACGTGGTTCCACCCCTCCCGGAGAGCATCTCGAGCGACACGACCGCAGGCTGGGCCCGCGCGCTTGAGAACCGCGCGCCGATCCTGGCGGTGGACGCGGCATCGGATCCGGCGCTCGCCTCGATCTCGACGTGGCTCGCCCGGCTGGGGATGAAGTCTCTCCTCGTCGTTCCCGTTGTCGCGGGAAAGCGGCTCCTCGGTTTCGTTTCGGCAGCCTCTCTCCTCGCGCCGCGACAGTGGACGCCGGAGGAGGCCTCCTTCCTCCAGTCGGCGGCCCGGCACGTTGCCGCGGCGCTCAAACAGGCCGCTCTTCTCGACGAGCTCTCGCTCCAGCGGGACCGTCTCTCGATTCTCCTCGACGTCGCTGCCGCCGTTCAGCAGTCGGGAACGTCCGAGGAGGTCATCCGGACGGCGCTCGAGAAGCTCCGGACGACTCTCGGCTTCAGGGCCGGCTTCTTCGGCGTCCTGACGCCGGCCGGCGACGAGGCCGTGAGCCTCGGGATGTTCGCCGAGGACGCGCCCGGATTCGTGGAGCGCCCGATGATCTGGCGGAGACGGTTCGACCCGAGCGTTCGGGGCCCGAAGGAGCTGACGATCCAGGTCCTCGAGTCGGGGCAGGCCGTCGTCGTGGACGACGTGTCGGCCGATCCGCGGGCCGTGGCGTCGCAGACGCTCCTGTCGCGCCTGGGGGTAGGGGCGACGGCCGTATTCCCGATGCGGGCCGCGGGGAGGCTCATCGGGATCATGTCGGTGGGGGGGCCGGCCGAGACGTGGAGCCTCGAAGACGAGGATGCCGACGTTCTCCAGTCCCTCGCGGACTTCGTCGGCGTCGCGCTCGAACAACGGCGGGTGACCGAGGCACTGGAGCGCTCCAACCGTCTCAAGGACGACTTTCTCGCGAACCTCTCGCATGAGGTCCGGACCCCTCTGACGGGGATCGTCGGGTGGACGGAAGTCCTCCTCGACGGCACGCCCGGGGACGAGGCGTCGCGCCGCGGACTGGAGGCGATCCTCGCGCAGGCCACGACGCTCTCCCGGATGCTGTCGGACCTCATAGACCTCTCGCGAATCGACAACTTCGGCCTGGAGCTGCGCCGGACGGCCGTCCGCCTCGGCGAGACGATCGCCGCGGCGCTCGACACGGTGACGCCGGCGGCCGCGAAGAAGGGCGTCCCGATCGTCTGCGACGTCGCCGCGGATCTCCCCGAGGTGAGCGGAGATCCCGCACGGCTCCAGCAGGTCGTCTGGAACCTCCTGACGAACGCGCTGAAGTTCTCGCCTCCGGGGAAGTCCGTCCGGCTCGCGGCGCGGCCCTCGGACGGTGGGGTGGAGCTGATCGTCGAGGACGAAGGAGCGGGGATCGACGCGAGCTTCCTGCCGCACGTCTTCGACCGCTTTCGTCAGGAAGAAAGCTCCTCGAGCCGGCGGTACGGCGGGCTCGGCGTCGGCCTCTCCATTGCGCGCGCGATCGTGGAGGCTCACGGCGGGACGATCGAGGCGGCGAGCGAGGGGAGGAACCTCGGCGCCCGGTTCCGCGTCGTCCTGCCTCCGTGGCCGGCGCCGGTGCATCCGTGAGTCTCCTTCCCCCGCTTCTCGTGCTCCTCGTCGCGGCGCCGGCCGACCCGTCCGGCCCGTGGGCCCGCTGGCACTTTGTCTTCGGGAAGGAGATGGAGATGTCGGTCCTTTTCCGGCGCGATCGGGGGGGAGACGAGACACGCCTCCTCGTCCGGTGCGAGGCGGGACGGTTCGAGTTCACCTCAAGGCAGGATCCGACGGGAAACGACTCGACGGAATCGGTGAAATGGCTGGCGACGGGGGAGACCCTGGAGCGGAGGATCCTCCTGAGCGGGTGGGAGGCGGTGGCGGGTTGCGAGGACGTCGGTCGACCCGATGCCTGCCTCCTGTGGAAAGGACCGAACGGTCGCGTCGCCTCGAGGATGTCGCAGTTTTCGGGAGAGGCCGCGCCCGCGGCAAGGCAGCACGTGGCCGCCCTCGTCTCTCCAACCCTCAAAGAACGTTTCTTCTCCCTCGCCGAGGTCCTTCCCTCAGTGGCGGAGTTCGGCTCGTACACGACCGACTTCCTCGGCCTCGTCTGGCCCGACACGTTCCGCCGTCCGCCGGAGTTCCGGAAGGGAACGCCCGCATGCGGCTGCGAATTCGACGCGGAATTCGGCCACGCCTGCTCGGGGCAGGAGCGCGCCCGGGAAGAGGCGCGCTTCGGCCCCCGCGACGTCACCAGCTCCGGCGCCGCGCTCCCCACGCGTACACCCCCACGCCCGCCGCGAGGATGACCATCCCCTTCATGGCGTCGCCGGGTGAGTCGAGCGCGATGGCGACCGTGAAGAAGGCCGAGACGGCGACGTAGAAGGCCGGAACCCACGGATAACCCGGCATCGTCCAGGGCGCTGAAGGCTCGCGTCTCCGGTAGACGAAGATCGCCGCGCCGCCGAGGGCATAGAAGAAGGTCGCGGCGAAGGAGACCATGGCGACGAGGTCGTCGAAGTGACCCGAGAGGGTCAGGGCCGCCGCGAAGAGCGCCTGAAACGTCAGTCCGAACGCGGGCGTCGAGAATCGGGGATGGATCCGGGCGAAAGGACGGGGGAGGCGCCCGTCGAGCGCGGCGGCGTAGGCGAAGCGCGGCCCCGGGATGATGTTCGCTGCGAGGGAGCCGAGAATCGAGACGATGACGGCGAGGGAGAGCCAGCGCGCGGCCCCCTCGCCGAAGAGGATCCGGACTGCCGTCTCGGCGGCGCGCGGGGACGCGCCCAGCGTCTTGGCCGGCCCCGCTCCGAGGTAGACGCCGTTGACGGCGAGGTAGAGCGCGACGACGAGGAGGACGCCGACCACGAGCCCTCCCGGGATGTCACGCTTCGGGTTCTTCACCTCCGCACCGAGGGCCGAGACGTTGATCCAGCCGTCGTAGGCCCAGAGGATCCCGGCGAGCGCGCCCCCCGCGGAGACGAGGAGCGGGGAGGTGAGCGGAGGAAACGCAAACGACGGGCGCACGGCGCCGGGCGAAGAAAGCCCGAAGACGACGAGCGCGAGGAGTGAACCGATCTTCACGACCGTCAGGACGTCGTTCAGCCGTCCCCCCTTCTTGATCCCGAGGATGTTCCAGATCGAGAAAGCGAAGCCGGTCGCGATGGCGACGAGCTGTCCCTGCGAGACGGAGAGGCCGGCGATCGCGAAGGCCGGCGCGGCGGTCCCGAGCGACGGAAAGAACGCCCCGAGGAACTCGGCGAAGCCGGTCGAGAGGATCGCGATCGACCCCGGCATGACGACGAAGACGAGCGCCCACATGCAGAGGAAGCCCCAGAGCGCC
>JBBIPB010000157.1:0-4577 GCA_037443065.1 Acidobacteriota bacterium
TCCTCGACCCGCAGGGAAAGGCGATCCACGACGCGCTCCACCGTCTCGGCTACGGGGCGGTCTCCGGCGTCCGCGCCGGGAAGATCTTCCGGATCGAGATGGAGACCGCCGACGCGGCCGCGGCCCTCGAGGCCGCACGAAAGCTCGCGGGCCAGCTCCTCGCGAACCCGGTCATCGAGGACTTCACCGTGGAGGTCGCCCCGCCCGGTGTTCCCCGATGACGGCGCCCCGCGTCACGGTCGTCATCTTCCCGGGGAGCAACTGCGACGAAGACGCGGTCCTCGCGGCCCGCACCGTCATCGGCGCCGAGGCTCGCCTCGTCCGGCACGACGAACGGGACCTCGGGAACCCCGACCTCGTCATCCTCCCGGGCGGCTTCTCCTACGGCGACTACCTCCGGAGCGGCGCGATGGCGCGCTTCTCGCCGGCGATGGACTCCGTCGCGGCCTTCGCGGGGAAAGGGGGCGCCGTCCTCGGCATCTGCAACGGATTCCAGATCCTCTGCGAGGCCGGGCTTCTTCCCGGCGCCATGCTCCGGAACGCCGGGCTCCGGTTCATCTGCAAGGACGTCTACCTCCGCGTCGAGACGAAGCGGACCCCCTTCACGCTCGTCCTGAACCGCGGAGAGGTGCTCCGCGTCCCGATCGCGCACGGCGACGGCAACTGGACGGCCGACGCCGGGACCTTCCGCGAAATGACGGAGCGCGACCAGATCGTCTTCCGCTACGTCGACCCCGCCGGGAACGAGGCGCCCTTCTGGAACCCGAACGGCTCCCTCGCGAACGTCGCCGGAATCTGCAACATTGCCGGAAACGTCGTCGGCCTGATGCCCCACCCCGAACGCTGCTCGGAGGAGCTGCTCGGCAACACGGACGGCGCCAAGCTCTTCCGGAGCTTCGCCACGGCCCTCCTCGCTCACCGGTCGTAGCCGGTTCAGCAAAACGCCGCGCTGTTTTCCTTCGCCCAGTGGTCGAACGAACGCGGCGGGTAGCCCGTCAGCTCCTCCACGACGGTGCTGACGGCCGAGGCCTGTCCGGCGGCGAAGACACCAAGCAGCGCGACCATTGCGGACGCGAGCCACTCGGGCCATCCCGCGGCGAGCATCTCTTTCCTCGCCCGGTCCGGGGGGACGTCCATGTACCGGATCGGCTTGCCGGTCGCCTTCGAGAGCTTCTGGACGAGATCGGTTCCGTTCAGGGCTTCCGGGCCGGTGATGTCGTAGATCTTCCGCTCGTGTCCCGCGCCGGTCAGAGTCTCGACGGCGACGGCCGCAACGTCGCGCGTGTCGACGAGCGAGATCTTCGCGTTCTTCATCGGAAGCGAGAGCGTCCCCGTCGCCTTGATTCCGGCCGCGAGGCCGAGGAAGTTCTGCATGAAGAAATGAGGGCGGAGAAAGGTCCACGGGAGGCCCGCCGCGATGAGTTGCTTTTCCGTCTCGGCGTGCCAGCGGCCGAGAGAGGACGGGCTGTCGAGAGACGTTCCGAGAGCCCCGAGCTTCACGACCTGCTTGATCCCGGCCTCTTTCGCGGCCTTGATCATGTTTCCCTGCAGCTCGACCTGCTTCGGATCGGCGGCCGAGCAGAGGAAGACCCTTTCCACGCCGCGAAGGGCCGCGCGGAGCGTGTCGGGCTTCTCGAGGTCGCCGACCACGACCTCGACGCCGGGCCGGCGGAGGAACTGCGCCTTCGCGGCATCCCGGACCAGCGCGCGGGCACCGGCGCCCACGATGGCGAGGCCCCGAACGACGTCGACTCCGGTCTTTCCGGTGGCTCCCGTCACGAGGATCATGCGAAACCTCCTGTGACCGTCCTCGTCCCGAGGAGGCGGGCGACATTCTGCCGCGGAACGAGGCTCCTGACGAGATGGAGATAATCCCGCCGTGCAGCACGGGACGGAAGCCGGCGTGCCCCGCCGCGTCATCGGACCGTTCGACGCCACGGCGCTCGTCGTCGGCTCCATGATCGGCTCGGGGATCTTCATCGTCTCGGCCGAGTCGGGGCGGCTCGTCGGAACACCCGGACGGCTCCTCGCGGTCTGGGGCGTGGCGGGATTCCTGACACTCCTCGCGGCGCTCTCCTGCGCGGAGCTGGCCGCCATGTTCCCCCGGGCGGGCGGGCCGTACGTCTTCTTCCGGGAAGCATACGGCGAGGTCGCCGGCTTCCTCTTCGCGTGGACGCTCCTCCTCGTCGTCCAGACGGGGACGATCGCGGCGGTCGCGGTGGCCTTCTCGAAGTTCCTCGGCGTCCTCGTTCCGTCGGTCACCGGATGGACCGCGAAGGGCGTCGCCGTCGTCGTCGTGGCCGTCCTGACGGGGACCAACGCCCTCGGCCTGAAGACGGGGACGCGGACGCAGAACGTCCTGACGGTGATCAAGTACGCGGCTCTCCTCGGCCTGACCCTGGCCGGCCTCCTCCTGACGCCGAAGCTCGTCGCCCTCCCGACGGGGGCGCAGCCGGAGATCCCGGCCCCCTCGGCGGCGGGGCTCGCGCTCGCCTTCGCTCTGGCCCTCGTCGGCCCCTCGTTCGCCCAGTCGGCGTGGACGAACGTCACGTTTCCGGGCGCCGAGGTGCGCGATCCGGGGCGGACGCTGCCGCTTTCACTGATCGCGGGGTGTCTCCTCGTCTCGATCCTCTACGTCGTCGCGAACGTGTCGTACCTGAAGGTCCTCGGGATCTCCGGAGTCGCGTACGCCGCGGGGGATCGCGTCGGCACCGCCTCGGCCGAGGCGCTCCTGCCGGGGCGCGGCGGCCTTTACATGGCTGCGGCGATTCTCGTCTCGACGTTCGGGTGCGCCAACGGACTGATCCTCTCCGGAGCGCGCGTCATGTATGCGCTCGCGGCCGACGGCCTCTTCGCGGCGCCGGCCGCCCGTCTGAACGGCGCGGGGGTGCCGGGAATCGCGCTCGCCCTTCAGGCCGTCTGGACGTCCCTCCTGATCGCTTCGGGCACCTACTCCGAGCTCCTCCGGTACGTCGTCGCCGTGGAGTTCCTCATCCTGATCCTCCTCGTCCTGGCCGTTCCCGTCCTTCGGAGGAAGCAGCCCGGGGCCGCACGTCCCTTCCGGACCCCCGCCTGGCCGCTCACCGGCGGCGGATTCGTGGTCCTTGCATCGACTCTCGTCGTCCTCCTCGCGGCCGGGAGCCCCCGGACGACCTGGCCGGGCTTCGTCCTCGTCCTTCTTGGTGCCGCCGTCTACCGCGTGCGAAAGCGGAGGACCGCGTGAGGGCGGTCGGCGAGTATTCCTGGCTCTTGACGTTCGATGACGCGGAAGAGCACCGGGCCAACCAGCGCGCGCGCGCCGCGGCGGATCTGCTGAAAGGGCTTTCTCCGGAGGGTCTCCTCGACCTGATTCCGGCGGCGCGGACTCTGTTCGTCGCGGGGAGCCCCCGCTTCGACGCCGGCGTCCTCGTCGGTCTCGAGGCGGTCCGTCTGCCGGGACGGGAGGTCGAGCCGCGCGCCCACGAGATCCGGATCGCCCCGGACGGGGAGGACGTCGAGGAAGTCTCGGCGGCGGCCGGCGTCTCGCCGGAGGCGTTCTGGGAGCGCTTTCTCACCGCGACCTATACGGTCGGATTTCTCGGCTTCTCTCCGGGCTTCGCGTACCTCTACGGCCTGCCGCGGCGCCTCCGCCGCCCGCGCCGGAAGACGCCGCGCGTCTCCGTCCCGGCGCGGAGCCTCGCCATGGCGGGGCCCTACGTCGGGATCTATCCCGTGGCGATGCCGGGAGGATGGAACCTCCTCGGCACGGCCGGCGTGACTCTCTTCGACGCCGGAAAGCGACCGCCGACGCTCTTGTCGCCGGGCGACGTTGTGAGGTTCGTCCTGTGACCGAGCGGGCCCTCGTCGTCCGCGAGGCGGGGCTCCTGACGACGGTGCAGGATCTCGGGCGCCCCGGCTGGGGCGCGCTCGGCATCCCGGCCTCAGGGGCGCTCGATGCGGAGGCTCTACGTCTCGCGAACCTCCTCGTCGGAAACGACGAGGAGGCTGCGGGGCTGGAGATCACGCTTCTCGGGCCCGTCCTCGAGGCACGCGGCGACGTGACCATCGCCGTCGCGGGAGGCGCGTTTGGGCCGTCGCCGGGGCGCGCCGTGACGCTTCGTGACCGCGAGACGATCGCCCTCCGGGCCGTTGCGCCCGGGAGCGGCTCGTCACGCGCCGTCCTCGCGGTGGCGGGCGGGATCGACGTCCCGGAGATCCTCGGAAGCCGCGCCACGTGCGTCGTCGCGCGGTTCGGCGGCCTCCATGGCTGGCCTCTCCGGAAAGGCGACGTCCTTCCCGTCGGAATGCCGCCGCGTCCCCCCCGTCTCGATCACGCGCTCCCCGAACGGACGGTACCGGACGAAGCGACCGTCCGCGTCCTTCCCGGCCCCGAGGCCGATCTCTTCGGCGAAGCTGCCGTCCGGACTTTCTACGGGTCGGCATACCGGATCCGTCCGGAGTCGAACCGGATCGGCTTCCGGCTGGAGGGGCCAGCCGTGCGGGGCGACCTGAAGTCGATCGAGGAGATGCCGTCGGAGGGGACGGCGCTCGGGTCGGTCCAGATCACCGCCGACGGACAGCCGATCATCCTCCTCGCG
>JBBIPB010000158.1:0-4556 GCA_037443065.1 Acidobacteriota bacterium
CGGTCGCAGATCTCCTCGACGAGGAGGAGGAGGTGCGACGAGACGATGACGGCCGCCCCGGCCCGCGCACGCGCCACGATCGTCTGCTTCAGCCGGCGGATGCCGCCCGGGTCGATCCCGGTCAGCGGCTCGTCGAAGACGAGCACCTTCGGTTCGTGCAGGAGGCCGCAGGCGATGACGAGCTTCTGCTTCATCCCGCGCGACAGCTCCGCCGGGAGGGCGTTCTCCTTCCCGGTCAGCTCCAGCTCCGAGAGGAGGGCCGCGGTCCGGGCGGCCGCGTCCGCGGCGCCGTAGAGGCGCGCCGTGAAGGCGAGATGGTCGGCGACCGTGAGGTGCTCGAAGAGGCGCGGCTCGTCCGGCATGAAGGCGATCCGGCGCTTCGCGTCGACGGGGCGGGCGGCGAGGTCGAAGCCGTCGATCGTGATCCGCCCTGAAGTAGGCGGGAGGATTCCGGTGAGGCAGCGGAGCGTCGTCGTCTTCCCGGCTCCGTTCGGGCCGACGAGGCCCATGACCTGCCCCGCCTCCACGCCGAAGGAGAGCGCCGAGACGGCCGTCAGGTCGCGGTACTCTTTCGTCAGCCCATCGACGCGGATCACGCGCGGGAGTTTAGACTCCGCGACATGCCGCGTCTCTCGCTCGTCACGGCCGGGGAGTCGCACGGCCCGAAGCTGACCGGGATTCTCACGGGGCTTCCGGCCGGGCTGCGCATCGACCCCGCCGCCGTGACCGCCGACCTCGCCCGCCGGCAGCACGGCTACGGCCGGGGCGGGCGGATGACGATCGAGAAGGACGAGGCGCTCTTCACCGGAGGCCTCCGCGGCGGCGAGACTCTCGGGGGCCCGGTCTCCTACGAGATCGCCAACCGCGACCACGCCGTCTGGGAGAAGGCGATGGGGCCGCTCACGGTCGACCCGGGCGCCGCCGCGAAGCGCCGCCTCTCGTCGCCCCGTCCCGGCCACGCAGACCTCGCCGGAGGGCTCAAGTTCGGGCGGCGGGACCTACGCGACGTTCTCGAGCGGGCAAGCGCCCGCGAGTCGGCCGCGCGCGTGGCGGCGGGGGCGCTCTGCCGGCAGCTTCTCCTCTCGCTCGGCATCCGGGTGAGGAGCGGCGTCCTCTCCGTCGGCGCCGTCTCCTGTCCGGAGCCGCCCGGAGGCTTCTCGTTCGACGACCTGGAGCGGGTGGACGAGACGTCTCCACTCCGCGCCGTCGACCGCCTCGCGGAGGCCGCGATGATCGTCGCCGTCGACGTCGCAGCGAAGGCGGGCGACACGCTCGGCGGGACGATCCTCGTCGCCGCGCGGGGCGTTCCCGCGGGCCTCGGATCGCACGTGTCGTGGGATGCGAAGCTCGACGGGCGGCTCGCGCAGGCGCTGATGTCGATCCCGTCCGTGAAGGCGGTTTCCATCGGCGCAGGCGTGGCGAACGCTCTCCGGCCCGGATCGAAGGCCCACGACCCGATCGCCTGGGACGCTTCGCGCGGCTTCTTCCGGACGTCGAACCAGGCGGGGGGGCTCGAAGGAGGCATCACGAACGGCGAGGACGTGCTCGCGACCCTTTTCCTGAAGCCGATCTCCACGCTCCGGGACGGGCTCGCCTCAGTGGACATCGACACGAAGGCGCCACACCGCGCGCAGTACGAGCGATCCGACGTGACGGCGGTGCCGGCGGGGGGCGTCATCGCCGAGGCGATGCTCGCCTTCATCCTCGCGGACGCCCTTCTCGAGAAGACCGGCGGCGACTCGATGGACGAGGTCCGGCGCAATTTCGACGGGTTCGTGAGAGCCCAGCGGGGCTTCTAGTAATTCGACTTGCCGGTTCCACGAACGATGAAGGTGTCCTGGCCGGTAATCGCGCGAGCGATCCCTGGCCAGAAGCCGGGGATCATGTTGTCTGCAGCGAGGCCGGCACCGGCCAGCATCTCCTCGAATAAGGTCCTTTCGTAGGCGACGGCGGCATGTGGATGGACGCGCCGCGACCAGCGGACCCGCGGGTCCGGGCCGTGAAAAGGAAACATCGGAGGCTCACCGGAGAAGACAAACGCGGTCAGGACGCCCCTGCCGGTTGGTGCGAGCGACCGGCGAATCTCTCGTAGATAGAGTGCGGAGACATCAACGAGAAGGTGCGTGAAGAGCGACTTCGCAAGGACGAGGTCGACCGTGCCGTCGTCGACCGGCAACCGGTACTCGACTGATTCCGGGCCTGGCGAGGGCCCGTACGGCCCCGCCACCCGTGCCAGCTCGAAGGAAAAGGCGGCGGTCGTGGCGAACCGACGCCGGCACCAGGTGATCGAGCGCTCATGCACGTCGATCCCGAGATATCGACGTACCGCAGGACCCTCAAGCTCCAGCCGCAGCGGTGCCGCACCCGGGCCGCAGCCCAGATCCAGGATCGAAAGCCCGCCGTGGAGCAGGCCCTGGCCCGAGAGAAGCGCGAAGAATTCCCGCATCGAAGCCTCGAAGTCCCGCACTGGTCCCGCGTGCCGCTGCAGCGAGAGCGGCGGCATCGCGGGTAGCCCCCGGGCCACGCGGAGGGCGCTCGCTGCGGGATCCAGAAGCCGATAACCAGATTCTCTGAGGGCACGAAAGCCATCCACGACGAAGCGATCGAGGCGCGAGCTGTAGAGGGAGGAGGCAGTCATTGCGTACCAGTCTTCATCGGATAGAGATCAGGAACTGATCTTATAAGCTCGCCCTCGATGATGGACGGCCTGGCTGGCGGCGACCCTGCGAGTACGAAAGGCGTGCTCGACCGCGACCGCGAGCGAATTTCCGGCAGACCTGACGCCCTGGCTCGCTCTGGAAAGAAAGGGTGTCACCGTCCGGCGGCTTCCGACACGGGACGGCGCTTTCACGGCGGAGGAGCTTCTCGCGGTGTGCGACGCTTCGACGCGGCGCGTCCCCCGCGCGGGAAGGATGCGCACCGCTACGTGAAGGAACTCGGCTCGAAGAGCATCGCCATCACAGCGCGGGAGGGCTTCCTCCGTTTCTCCCCTCACGTCGGGAACGACGAGGAAGAGGCGGAACGGGCGCTCGCCGCCCTCCGCGACGTGCTCTGAGTGTCAGGCAGACCAAGAAGCCGGCAGAGTACCGGTCCCTCAGAACTTCAGCGTGCTGCCGGCACCGAAGTCGAGCACTTTGACGAAGACCTCGGGGTTCTCCGTGTCGGCGTAGTAGAAGAAACCGTACGGGTCGGCCTTCGGAATGCCGTAGGCCCGCCCCGTCTCGCCGGAGTAGGGATTGCGCCGGTCGACGGTCACGGAGACCCGACCGGAGGAAAACGCGAGGCTCTGCGGCGCGGTCGCCAGGGCACGCTTGTTTTCCGGAGGGACCAGCCCGCTCCCTATTCCGTCGAACCGACCGGAGCCTCCGGTCGACCCGGCCAAGTGCGTGATTGTCAGCGGCTGGGCGGCGAGCGTGTGGGCGAACGCGAAGAGAAGGGTGTCGATGCGACTCGTAAAATGTGGGCCGCGCGGAAGAACCGATCGGTGCCGTGAAACCGGATGACCTCATGACGATCATTCCTCGGGAGATGCAGCAGCGTCCGATCTGGGTTTCGGAGTCTCCTGTTGGCGCGAATCGACTTTCGGAGTGTTTCCCGAAGAAAGATTGATGCCCTTCAAGCTGTTTCCGACCGCGGCGAGTGAAACGACGACCGCGACGACGCCGACGACGGTGAGGACGAGCGCGACGACCGCCCAGACGGGAAGCTTCTTGAGGATCACATCCACCCGGGCTGTGTCTCCCGGCGCGAGCGAGAAGGTGTCGTCGCCGGTACCTGCGGAGGCGTCGCCCGGGACATCCGACTTCGGACCCCACGAGGCGGCGATCCGGTACTCTCCCGCTTTGAGGTCTGTCGCCGACCACACCGTGCCGGTACCCTCCCGAACCGGAATCTCGGGCGAGGCGTCGAGGTGGAAGAGCTTCCAAGTCACCTCGCGCCTGCTCTTCACGTCGCTCTTGAAGTCCTTTTTCGTTTCGTAGAGCCGGGCCTCGAGAGACCCGCGTGCGTCCGCGACGGCCGTCTTGGCCCTCGTTCGATCGACGTCGATCGAAAGGCACCCGTCGAGCGCGAATGGGGCCAGAGCCACGAGTAGCAGCCGTGCCGTCACCCCCCGGAACCGGAGCGTCGTAAGGGACTTCATCGGATCACCTCCATGAGTCGTTCCCGAAGAGATGGACACCTCCAACGTCGGCCCGGGGCAGGGACAAGTCCTCGGGTTTTCTCAGGAGTTTTCCCGGAAGTGGAGGGGTGTCGGAAGAGCGCTATCCGAGCGGCGGCATCGCCGTGGAGGCGGGGGCGCGGGGGCGGTCCCGGAGTTCGGAGGCGCCGATCCAGTCGGCGTCGAGGATGAAGAGGCGCGGGTCGACCGGGAGAAAGACGCCGTTTTCGAGGCGGCGCACCTCGTAGTGCAGACGCGGCGTGGGGGCGAAGCCGCTCTGCCCGGCGCGCCCGATCGGCTCGCCCCGGTGGAGCCGCCGGCCCCGCGGGACGAGAACCTTCCCGAGGTGGCCGAAGACGGTCCGCGTCTCGTTGTCGTGGGCGATGACGACGATCGT
>JBBIPB010000159.1:0-4526 GCA_037443065.1 Acidobacteriota bacterium
CTCGGCCTCCTCGATGTAGTGCGTCGTGAGGATCACCGTCCGCCCTTCGGCCGAAAGGGAGCGGACGACCTCGTGAAGGGCGCGCCGCGCGGCGGGGTCGAGGCCGGTCGTCGGCTCGTCGAGGAGGACGATCTCCGGGTCGTGGATGAGGGCGAGAGCCAGTGCGAGCCGCTGCTTCTGGCCGCCGGAGAGAGTTCCGACGCGCGCGGAGGCCTTCTCCGAAAGCCCGACGGCGGCGAGGACCTCTCCCGGCGAGCGTGCCTTCCGGTAGAGCGCGGCGTAGATCCGCAGCACTTCGATCGCCTTCAGCTCCGTCTGGAGCATGGTCGTCTGGAGTTGGACGCCGATTCGTTCCTTCACGGCCCGCGGCTGCGACGCCGGGTCGAGGCCGAGGACCGTGACACGTCCCGCCGTCGGCGTTCGAAGTCCCTCGATCGTCTCGACGAGCGTCGTCTTTCCCGCGCCGTTCGGACCGAGGATCCCGACGAGGCCGCCTCGCCGGACCGAGAGATCGATCCCCCGGAGCGCCTCGACGGCGCCGTAGCTCTTCCGGAGGCCTGCAACCTCGATGACCGCGTCGCTCATGAGCCGAGCCGCGCCTTTTCAATCGGCGTGTGGGCGGCGCCGGACGGGCCGAGGACGGACTGATAGAGCACCAGCCCCGAGATGTCGATCCTCCCGGCATCAAAGGCCGAGTTCGCAGCCACGAAGTTCGCGGCGTCGCGCGCCGCCCGAGGGTCTTTGACGCGGGCGAGCGTCAGATGGGGAGAAAACGGGCGCGCCTCCGGCGCGAATCCTCCGAGGACGAATTCCCTCTCGACGGCCGAAGCGAGCGAGACAAGCGAATCGCTTCCGCTCCCGCATCCGACCCAGACGACGCGGGACGGGCCCCGGGGAGGGAAGGTCCCGAGACCGGAGAGATGCAACGAAAAGGAAGAAGATGCGGACGCAGCCTTCGCCGAAGCAGCCTTTGCGGCGGAGAGCTTCGCCTCCTGCAGATCTTCGAAGAACTTCAACGTGAAGTGGAGCTGGTCGGATGGCACCGTCTTGAGCCCGCGAATCGAGCGAAGCTCCGAAAGCAGGGCGCCAAGCGGCCCGAGAATCCCTTCGCCAACGACCGGCACCGCAAGGAACGCTCTCATGAGAACGAACCGACCTCCCCTTCCATCCTATTCACCTTCTAAGCAAACCCCTCGGCCGTCGCGGAGCGGCGGCTCCTCCTCAAAGACGATAATCCTCCCATGAATCCGAAGCGTGCGATCCTCCCTCTTCTCGCCGCTCTTTCCCTCTTCATCGTTTCCGCCGCGCCCCCCTCTCCCTACGACGCCGCCTTCACCCTAAGGACGATGCGCGTCGATCTCTGGCACACCGGCGGGCCCGCCGGAGAGGTCCTCGCCTACGAGAAAGCCGTGGACGACGGACCCTGGGCCGGCAGCCGGACGAATCTCATCGACGACCTGAACCTCGGGACCTACCGCTTCGAGGTGCGCGACCCGAAGACGAACCTCCCTCTCTTCTCGCGCGGCTATTCCTCGGTCTACGCCGAGTGGGAGTCGACGCCCGAAGCGAAAAAGACGTCCCGGACTCTCGGGGAGGCGCTCCGCTTTCCGTGGCCGAAGGGCCCCGTGCAGGTGAGCGTTTCGCGCCGCGACGCGCGGAACCTCTTCCATGAGGTCTGGACCGGCCTCGTCGACCCGGCCGCCTGGACGACGAATCGGGCCCCGCGCCCCCCCGCAGGGACTCTGATCCCCCTCTTCGTGAACGGCCCGCCCGAGACGAAGGTCGACCTCCTCGTCATCAGCGAGGGGTACACGGCGGCCGAGCGCGAGAAGTTCGTCGCCGACGCGACGCGGCTCACGGGGCTCCTTTTCGGGAAGTACGAGCCCTTCAGGTCGCGGAAAAGCGACTTCAACGTCCGGCTCCTCCACGTCCCGGCGGCCGAGAGCGGCATCACCCGTCCCTTCTCCGGCCTCTTCCGAAGGACGTCCCTTTCAGCCGAGTACGGCATCTTCGGCTCGGAGCGCTACGTCCTGACCCTGGATGACCGTGCGCTCCGCGAGATAGCCTCCGCCGCGCCCTACGACGCCGTCGAGATCCTCGTGAACGACACGCGATACGGCGGTGGCGGGATCTTCGGCAGCCACGCGACGGCCGCGGCCGGGACGGCCTGGGCCGAGTACGTCTTCGTCCACGAGTTCGGCCACCACTTCGCGGGGCTCGCCGACGAGTACTACACCTCCGACGTCGCCTACGAGACCGGGGCGGCGGAACACGTCGAGCCGTGGGAGCCGAACGTCACGGCGCTCGCGGACCCCGCGCGGCTGAAATGGAAAGAGCTCGTCTCCCCCGCCACCCCGCTCCCGACCGCGTGGCCCAAGGCGGAGTTCGAGGCCGAGAGCAGGGCGTTCCAGGCCGAGCGGAAGAAACTGGCGACCGAGGGCGCGCCTCCCGGGGCGTTCGACGCGCTCTTCCGGCGCGTCCAGGCGGCGGACACGAAGCTCCTCTCGCCCTTCGCCGGGAAAGTCGGCGCCTTCGAAGGCGCCTCGTACGAGGCGAAGGGGCTCTACCGGCCGGCCGCCGACTGCATCATGTTCACGCGCGACGAGGTCGGCTTCTGCCCGGTCTGCCGGAGGGCCATCGAGAGGATCATCGACCGCGAAAGCCGCTGACGCCGCAGCCGGACCTCAGTCCTCTTCGGCCCCGTCCTCCTCGTCGCCGCCGTGGAACATTGCCTCGGCACAGGCGCGGCTGCAGTAGTCCGCAGCGCCGCGCGGGAAGCGGCAGGTGAAGCAGAAGTCGCGGAAGCACCAGGGGCAGCGCTGGAGCTGCTTGGCGGGGACGATCTCGCCGCATCGCTTGCACGCGGCGCTCGCCGTCGGGTCTCCCGGGTCCTCCCGTAGGAGCATGGGACGATCATATCTATGATGTTAGGATTCGCGCCTGCGCGCCCGAGAGGCGCACGGCTTGCCGGGCGGTGTAGCACAGTGGTAGTTGCAGGGGTCTCATAAGCCCCGTGTCGGCGGTTCGAATCCGCCCACCGCCACCATTTCCAAGGTGCGAGCCGGCCTGCGCCGGAAGGCTTCTCCCACTCTCGGCAGCAGGGGAAAGCTCTTTTTCGCGGCACGATGGACAGGGGAACCCGACCCCGGGTTCCCCCGTACCCCCTCCACGGGTAGGCTCCGGGAGTTGGACCTCAACATTCGCCTTTCGCAGCATCTCGAGGAAACCCGGCTTCTCGACGGGGCGCGGACGGTCATCGTGGCTTGTTCGGGGGGCGGAGACTCGACGGCGCTTCTCCTTCTCCTGGATTCCCTTTCGAAGAATGGTTCCCCCGGTACCCGTGCCCCGTTCGATCTCGTCGTCTGCCACGTGGCGCACGGCCTGAGAGGAGAGATGGGCGAAGAGGACGCCCGATTCTGCGAGCGCCTTTCTGCCGCGCTGGGCATCCCTTTCCGTCTTTGCCGTGTCGACGTCCCGGTGAACCGGAGGAAGGGGGAGAGCCTCGAGGCGGCGGCCCGGCGGCTCCGGTACGAGGCGCTCCTCGCCCTCGCGAGCGAGATCGGGGAGGGGACGCTCGTGGCGACCGGGCATACGCTCGACGACCAGGCCGAGACGGTCCTCCTGAACCTCCACCGGCACGCCGGACGGACCCGCGGCGGGATCCGCGCGAAACGGGAGGACGGGGTCGTCCGGCCGCTCCTCCTGTTCTCCCGCGCCGACCTGCGCGAATTCCTCTCCTCGCGTCGAGCCGCCTGGCGCGAGGACGAGACGAACGAGAACGAGCGGCTCCTCAGGAACCGGATCCGGCGGCAGGAGCTGCCGGCCCTCGAAGCGGCCGCGCCCGGGACGGCCGCCCGTCTCGCCCGCGCCGGCGACGCCTGGACGCGGAGGCTCGAGGCTCTCGACCGGGAGATCGACGCGGCTCTCGCCGCGGCCGGGATCCGTTCCGAAGGCCCCTGGCCGAGAGCCCTCGTCGCGGGGCTCGGTCCCGAGGGGGCGGCGCGGCTTCTCGTCCGGGCGGCGGGCGTGCGCGGCGGCGTCCCGGGACGCGTGCAGCTCTCGCGCGCCGTCGGGCGTCTCCTCCGCGGCGATTCGCGGCTCTCCGAAAGCCTCGCCTCTCTCCGTCTCTCGGCGGACTCGCGGGTCGTTCGCATCACGCCGGGCCCGTCCCGCCCCTGATAGACTGGATTCGTGACGATCCTCTACGACGAGCGGTATGGGGCCGCGGACATCGCGCGGCGGATCAGCGACATCGGCCGCCGGATCTCTTTCGACTACAAGGGCGGCGCGATCGTCCTGATCGCGGTCCTCAAGGGGGCCGGCTTCTTCGTCGCCGACCTGGCGCGCGCCATCGCGCGGGCCGTCCGCTGCGAGTACATCGACGTCATCAAGAAGGGGGAAGAGGAGGTCACGAACCTCAACTTCATCACCTCCTTCGACGTGAAGGATGCGAACGTGATCGTCCTGAAGGACGTCACGCGGAGCGGCGTCACCGAGACGTACCTCGTGAACCAGCTCCTCGAGCT
>JBBIPB010000160.1:0-4424 GCA_037443065.1 Acidobacteriota bacterium
AGAGGGTCATCGTCGCGGCGAGGGCGAAGAGCCCCTGGTTCGTGCAGATGTTCGACGTCGCCTTCTCGCGCCGGATGTGCTGCTCGCGCGTGGAGAGCGTCAGGCTGAAGGCCGTCTTTCCGTTCGCGTCGGTCGTCCGGCCGACGAGGCGCCCGGGGATCTGCCGCTTCATCGCGTCGCGGCAGGCGAGGAAGCCGACGAGAGGCCCGCCGTAGGACGGGGGGACGCCGAAGGAGGCCGCCTCGCCGGCGGCGATGTCGATCCCGGCCGCGCCCGGTCCCTTGAGGAGCGCGAGGGAGAACATCTCGTTGACGACCCCGATCGCCAGTGCACCTTTCGCGTGTGCGGCGGCAGAGGCCGCCTCCCAGCTCTCGACGACGCCGAGGACGTTCGGGGACTGGATCGCGACGGCAAAGGTGGTCTCGTCGACGGCTTTCTCGAGCGCCAAACGGTCCGTCGCGCCTCCGTCGCCGACGGGCACCTCGACGATCGTGAAGGGGAAGTTCGCGAGGTAGGTCTTCAGACACCGCCGGTACTCGGGGTGGATCCCCTTCGACACGACGACCTTCGTCCGCTTGCGCGCGAGGCGCTCGGCCATGAGCACGGCCTCCACGAAGGCCGAGGCCCCCTCGTACATCGAGGCGTTCGCCACGTCCATCTCCGTCAGGAGGGCCATGTGCGTCTGGAACTCCCAGATCGCCGTGAGCGTCCCCTGCGAGACCTCGGGCTGGTAGGGGGTGTAGGAGGTCAGGAACTCGCCCCGCGTCAGGAGCTGCGAGATGAAGGCCGGCATGTGGTGGGAGTAGAGACCGGCTCCCAGGAGCGAGGTCCAGTCGGAGAGATTCGCGTTCTTCGCGGCGAGCGCGCCCATCGTCCTTCGGACCTCGATCTCCGAGGCGGGGGGCGGGAGATCCGGGGCCTCGTGGAGGAGGACCTCGGGCGGGACGGTGGCGAAAAGCTCGTCGACCGAGCGGACGCCGATCGCCGACAGGAGCGACGCCTGCTCTTCCGGGCTGTGAGGGATGTAGCGCATGGATCCAGTCCTTCGCCCCCGAAAGGTCGAGGGGGCGCCCGGGGGAATCAGGCTTTCTTCTCTTCCTCTTCCAGGAACTTCTCGTAGTCCGCGGCGTTCATCAGCTCGTCGAGCTCCGCGTCGGACGAGATCTTGATCCTCACGAGCCAGCCGTCCCCGTGCGGGTCCTCGTTCACGGCCGCGGGCTCGTCGGCGAGCGCCTTGTTCGTCTCGAGGATCTCCCCGGCCACCGGCAGGAAGAGCTCGGAGACGGCCTTGACGGACTCGATCGTCCCGAACTCGGCCCCCGCGTCGAAGATCTCTCCGACGTCCGGAAAGTCGACGAAGACGACCTCTCCGAGCTCCTTCTGGGCGTGGTCGGAGATGCCGACCGTCGCGACGTCCCCCTCGAGGCGGATCCATTCGTGGCTCTTCGTGTAGCGGCGGTCGTCCGGGTAGGCGCTCATCGCTCTCTCCTGAAGGGTCGGTCTATCTCATCCGCTTGTAGAAGGGGGTCGGCACGATCACGGCCGGGACGCCGCGTCCCCGCACGTCGATCGTCAGGGGCGTGCCGACGGCCGACGACTCGACCGGGACGTATGCGAGCCCGATCGCCTTGCCAAGCGTCGGGGTCTGCGTCCCCGACGTCACGATGCCGGGTTTGCCGGTCGCATCCACCGTCAGAGGGTAGCCGTGGCGGGCGATGCCCCGCCCCGTGACCGCAAAGCCGACGAGCTTCCGGGTGATCCCGGACGCTTTCTGGGCCTCGAGGGCGGCGCGGCCGGTGAAGTCGCCCTTCTTCATCTTCACGATCCAGGCGAGATCGGCCTCCCAGGGGGTCGTCGTGTCGTCGATGTCGTTTCCGTAGAGCGCCATCTTCGCCTCGAGCCGGAGCGTGTCGCGCGCCCCGAGGCCCGCCGGCACGGCGCCGCGAGGGCGTCCCGCGTCGAGGATGGCATCCCACACCTTCCGCGCGGCATCCGGCGCGCAGTAGACCTCGAAGCCGTCCTCTCCCGTGTAGCCGGTCCGGGAGACGATCGCGGGAACGCCGACGACGCGTCCCGTTCCGAAGTGGTAGTACTTCATCGCCTCGAGGGCGACGTCCGTGAGAGGCTGAAGGATCGAGAGCGACTTCGGCCCCTGGAGGGCGATCTGGGCCCACTCGGGAGACTCGTCCTTAATCGTCGCATCCGGCCGCGTCGCGCGGAGGGCCCATGCGGCGTCCTTCGGCGTGTTCGCCGCGTTCACGACGATGAGATAGTCGTCGGCGGCGAGCCGGTGCGTCAGGAGGTCGTCCACGAATGTCCCGCGCTCGGTCAGGAAGGCGGAGTACTGGATCTGGCCGTCCACGAGCGCGGAAGCGTCGTTGCAGGTGAGCTGCTGGACGGCCGCGAGGGCGCCGGGGCCCTTGATCCGGATCTCGCCCATGTGCGAGACGTCGAAGACCCCCGCGCGCTCCCGGACGGCGCGGTGCTCGTCCGACAGGCCCGAGTACTCGACCGGCATCTCCCAGCCGCCGAACGAGACGAGCTTCCCTCCGAGGGCCTTGTGGGCGTCGTAGAGGGGAGTCCGCTTCAGCGGCGCGCCGGAAGCATCCATCTTGAGACGGCGGCACGATAGGACGGCGCCGCCCGTGCGTCAACCATTCCCGCGCATCAGGCGCGCCCCTATTTCTTCAGCTTTTCCCGGATGGTGGCCCGCGCCTCGCCCGACGTCTGGGCGACGAGGACCCGTACCGAAACCGGCTCGTGCCCCGGGGCCGAGAGGACGACCTCGTGCACAGCCGGCCCGTCCAGGTTCAGCGGCTCCGACTCCCACTTCGAGGCGGGTCCGAGGAGCTTTCCGTCGACCGTGACGGATGCGTCCGGCGGCTCGACGCGGAAGACGGCGGGTCCGATGGTCCGGTAGTCCGGCCGCTTCAAGTCGCCCGCGGGGCCCGGCGGGCCGTCGCCTTTCCCGGCCTGCAGCGGGAGCGCGATATCGATCTTGTCGTCCGCGGCGTCGGGCCGAATGACGAGATCGACGAGGAGATCCCGGTAGCCCGGGTAGGCGAAACGGATGCGGTGGTTCGTCCCGCCCCGGAAATAGAGAAGAGCCCCGCCTCCGGAATCGTCCCAGTCGTCACAGATGCCGATGTACTTCCCGTCGAGGAAGACCCGGGCCTGGATCGGACTGACATTGAGTTTCACGAGGCGGCGCACCTTGTATGTCGCGTCGGCGGTGCGCGCCGCCTGCGCGCTCGGCGCCCCCACGGCCGCCGCGGACTTCTTCGGAGGCGCCGTCGGGGCCGGCTCGGAGGTGGGCACCGCTTTGCCTGCTTTCTGTTTGGGCGCCTTCTTCGCGTGCGTCGTCGGCGGCTCGACCGTCGCGGGGACCGCAGAGGCCGGAGCGACCGTCGGGGCCGGTTCCGTAAGCGTCGCGGGGGGCGGGGGCGCGGCCGTCTCCGGGGCGGTGCCGGCGGCAGGCGTCGGAGCCGCCTCCGGAGCCGTCTCCGGCGTCTTCGTCCCCCCGTTGCGGAGTGCGACGAGAGCGACGACGCCCGCGAGGACGACGGCGCCGATCGCGACGAGTCCGACGGGAGTGCCGGACTTCTTCTTCGGGGCCCCCTTGGCCGGCGGGACGGCTGCCGCCTTCTCGGCTTTCGCGGCCTCCTCGCCCATCCGGCGCCCCGCGGTGATCGTGGGCGACTCTCCGTCGACGGCCCCGCTCGCCTGCGTCGGAGTCTCCGACGTGACCGTCTCGTCCCCGGCGGGCGGCATCCAGGTCGCGGTCAGCCCCGTGGTCCGCGACATCGGCGTGTCGCCGAGCGCGTGCCGGAGGTCCGCCGCCAGCTCGGCGGCGTTCTGGTAGCGCTCCTCCCGCTTTTTCGCGAGGCACTTGTGGAGGATCGGCCCGTATTCCTCCGGGAGATCCTGACGGAGGCTCGCCGGGTCGGGCGGCTCCTCGTGAAGAATCTGGTAGACGAGGGTCGTCAGCGTGTCGGCCGGGAAGGGCTTGCGGAGCGTGATCGCCTGATAGAGGACGACGCCGAGCGAGAAGATGTCCGTCCGCGCGTCGAGCTTGTCTCCCTTGATCTGCTCGGGCGACATGTAGGCGGGCGATCCGACCATCTGGCCCGTCGAGGTGAGGTCCGTGTCGCCCGAGAGGAGCTTCCCGATCCCGAAGTCGGTGACTTTCGCCTCGAGGTGAGGCGTCAGGAGGACGTTGGCCGGCTTTACATCGCGGTGGAGGACGCCCCGGTCGTGCGCGTGAGCGAGCGCCTCGGCGACCTCGGCGGCGATCCGGACACGCTCGTGGAGAGGGAGGGAGTCCGGGTCGGCGAGCCGCTGGGAGAAGCTTCCGCCCTGCACGTACTCCATCGCGAGGAAGAGCGTCCCGCCGTCCTCGCCGACGTCGAAGACGGTCACGATGT
>JBBIPB010000161.1:0-4318 GCA_037443065.1 Acidobacteriota bacterium
CCGGGAGGAGGTGGATCCGGTTCGCCGTCGCCGCGACGAAGACGAGGGCGTTCTTTTCCTGCATCCACGTCAGGAAGGTCGAGAAGATCCGCCCGAGCGACGCGTCGCCCGTCCCCGCCTCGCGCCCGGAGGTGATCGCCATCTCGAGCTCGTCGATCCAGAGGACGGCCGGCGCCATCGCCTCCACGGACTTCAGGGCGCGGTGGAACGTGGCTTCGGGATTCTCGGTCCCGAAGACGAGGTTCATGTCGAGCCGGAAGAGCGGCAGGTTCCAGAGCGCCGAGATCGCCTTGACGGAAAGCGACTTCCCGCATCCCGACATCCCCATCATGAGGATGCCCTTCGGCACGGGGAGGCCCGCGTCGAGCGCCTCCTTCGTGAAGAGGGAGTGCCTCTTCGTCAGCCACTCCTTGAGGTTTTCGAGGCCACCGATGTCTTCGATCGAGACGCGGGGGGGGACGAACTCCAGCACCCCTTCCTTCCTCGACGCCTGCTCCTTCTCGGCGAGGATCTCGAAATAGGCCTCCTCGTCGAAGACCGGACGGCGCGAGAAGACCTTCGAGACCGTGTGCTCGATCTCGTCCGACGTCAGCCCCTTGAGGCCCATCGCGAGACGCTTCGCGTCGGCCTCCGGCAGCCCCGCCTCGCCGAAGGTCCGCTTCGCGAGAGAACCGAGGATGAAGAGGATCTCGGCGTCGTCGGGCAGGTCGTACTCGACGACGTGGATCTCCTTCTTGAGGTCCTCGGGGAGGATCAGGCGGGGCGAGGAGAGGATGACGAACTTCCCGCGCCCCTTCAGCTGCCGGTAGGCGTCCCGCAGGCGCCGGACGACGTCGGACCGCACGGCGATCTGCGCCGGGAGGTCCTTCATCAGAAAGAAAGCGGGTCCGCCGAACGCGAGGATCGCGTCGAGCGCCTTCAGGGCGTCCGCCGTGTCGGGCCACCGCTCCGTGCCGGCCGCGATGCCGTCGACGCAGGTCCAGGAGAAGAACGGCACCGGGCGCTCGTAGAACTTCTGGGCGAGCGCCATCACGGCCCGCTCGAGACGCCCTTCCTCCCATGACTGCACGTAGATGATCGGGTAACCTCCGAGGAGGGCTCGCCGGATCCTCTCCGGACCACGGATGGGCGCGTCGGCCATCGCATAGAATGTAGCAGGTAAGGAGAAATCAGCTGCCGTGGGCAATCCGGAACACGTCGAACTCCTGAAAAACCCCGAATGGAACGCCTGGCGGGCCGAGCACCCGGGCGTCACCCCCGACCTGACCGACACGCTCCTCTCCGAGCTCGACCTCCAGGGCCGGAACCTCACGGGCGCCGACCTGTCGCGGACGAAGATCGAGGGGACGAACCTCGACGGCAGCGTCCTCGTGCGCGCGATCCTGCAGGGCGCCTCCCTCCGGGGGTCGAGCCTCAACCGGGTCGATCTCTCCGACTGCGACCTCGACTTCCAGTTCCTCGAGAAGACCTCCCTCGTCGGCGCGGCCCTCCGGAACTGCTCGATCAAGAGCGCGACGGTGCGCGAGGCGGACCTCTCGGCCTGCGACCTCACGGGCGCCAAGCTCGAGGGGACGGACTTCACGGCGACGAACTTCTCGTTCGGGCGCCTTCTCTACGCGAACTTCCGCGGGGCTCACATCGACCGGTGCGTCTTCGAGGGGGCCGACCTTCAGCAGGCGGTCTTCGACGGCGTCACGTACAAGGCAGGAAACTTCGCGAAGGCGAACCTCAGGCTCGCCTTCTTTCGGGACGCGAAGCTCACGGGAACGTCCTTCAAGCAGGCCGTCATGAACCGCGCGGTCCTCAGGGGATCGGATATCCAGCGGTGCGACTTCACGGGCGCGGACCTCTCCGAGGCCGACTTCGAGCGTGCGGCCGCCGGAGGCGCCAACTTCACCGATGCGACCCTCCGGAAGTTCTCCGCGCAGCGGGCCGACTTCCGTCAGTGCGTCTTCCTCGGCGCCGTCTTCGAGGACGCCGATTTCACGGGCGCCTTCCTCGACAAGATCGACCTGAAGACCCCGAAGATCACGCCGTCGAATCCGAAGGCCAAGCCGCCGAACTTCACCCAGGCGCGAATGATCGAGGCCCTCGGCGTGGGGGCGAACCTGCGGGGCTGCAACTTCACGGAAGCGGACCTGACGAACGCAGACCTCACGGAGGCGAACCTGGAGGGCGGCGTCCTCGTCCGCGCGCGGCTCGTGAGGACCGCGTTCCGCCGGGCGACCCTCAAGATGGCGCGCCTGACCGGGGCCACGGCGATCGGTGCCGATTTCTCCGGAACCAACATGGTCCGGGCGGAGGCCGAGGACGCGGACTTCTCGGAGGCGGACTTCCGCTTCTGCCAGCTCGTCGGGGCGAAGCTGGTCGGGGCGAGCTTCCAGAACGCCAATCTCTCGCACTCCGACTTCTCGGAGGCCGAGCTCGGCGGCTCCTCGTTCATCGGAGCCTCGGGCGAAGCCGTCAAGTTCACTGGCCAGTTCCACCTGCGGCTCGTCCTCGCCGCCGGCGCCTTCATGAGCGCCAAGAAGAAAGTCAGCAAGCTCGTGGAGGGCCAGCGCGAGGTCGAGCGTCAGTCTCGGATCGCCGCCCTCGAGCGGAAGCTCGCCGAGAGGGACCGTTCCGTCGCGGCGCGAGAGGCCTCGGGCGAGAAGGACGCCGACCGGGAGAAGGAGAAGCGGGGACGGAGCGAGACGTCGCGCTCCGGCAAGCGCTCTCGCTCGGGTCTCGTCAAGAAGAAGTAGCCGGAGGTGCGGCCGGAGCCGGAGACGGCTTGGGGGCCTGTTTCGCCGAGTCCCGGACCCGGGTCGCCTCCCGCCTGAGGTCCTCGAGAACGGCGGCCTCGACGAGAAGCGCGTCCGGCCGTCCCGGGACCTCCGCGGCCACGACGGCCGGGCCGCCGTCGGGGGCCGCCGGAAAGAACGTCACCGTCCGCGGAGAGACGTCCCCTTCCGCGAGGATCTCGGCGCTCGCGAGCGGGACGGCCTTCGGTCCCGCGGGGATGCCGCGTGAGGCGAAGTCCTTCTTCGCCACGAAGCCCCGGATCTCGGCGCGGGAAAGGACTCCGAGAAAAGACTCCACGACCGCGGCTCCGGGCGCACGGTCCCCGGAGCGCCACTCGCCGTCCACTTTCTCCGCCCCGACGTGGAGCGCTCCGGCGTCGAACTGGACGCGCCGGACCCGGAAGACGTCGAGCGGGAGAAGGTGGGTCTCGCGGAAGGCCGACAGCTCCTTGCCGATCTCCTCCATCACCCGGTCGTCCATGACGACGACGAGGCCGTCGCTCTTCGCGTAGATCTTCCCCGAGGCGTCCGCCTTGGCGGCTCCGAAGGCGAGCGTCCCGGCGGCCTCCGATCCCTTCTGCAACGTCACGACCGCCGACGGGGGCGACAGCCCGACCCGCGGCAGGTCGGTGGCGGAGACCGGCGGAAACTCGGAGATCTGCGCCGAGGAGAGGTCCGAGAGGAGCCGCTCGACGAAAGGTGCGCTCGCGAGATCGTCGACCGGGCTCTCGATCCGCCACGCGCCCGCTCCCGGCTTCGCCGGTCCCGCCTCCCGGACGAGGACGATGCGGTTCGGCCCCTTGGTCAGGGTGACCCGCGTGATCTCCGAGACCGGACCCTCGAGGAGCCGCTTGCTCCGGTACTCGTTCAGGGGCTTGGCGAGCGCTGCGAGGGGGGCGAGCTTCACGGCCGCCATCCGGGTCCCGTCCGAAGCCGCCGTCCCGTCCGTCCCGGGGATCTCCTTGCCGAAAGAGACCGTCAGCTTCCGGCCGTCCTTCAGCGTGAGTGTCGCCTTCCCGCGCGGAGCGTCGAGGCCATACTCCTTAGGGTCGAACTCCGTCTGCACCCGGCCCACGATCTCGAGCTTCCCGAGGTCGGCGAGGAGCCCGTCGACCGTGAAGGCGTCGGCGCGCCCGGATGGGACGGCTTCGATCCGCCAGCCTCCGCCGGGACTTCTCTTCAGCTCCACCTTCGGGAGATCCGGGCGCTCGATCTGGAGCGCGGTCACGTCGTCCGCCTTGAGCTCCAGAAAGCGTTTCGCCTGGGCGGCCCGCTCCTCGGAGGTCGGCTGCTTTCGCTCGTAGAGGACGACGAACGCGAAGAGACCGAGGAAGACGGCGGTCAGGATCAGAAGCTTCCGGGTCGACATGGGTGGCGTCTCAGCTCCTCCGGCGCAGCCAGATCGCGAGCCCGAGCGCGACGGCGAGCGCCGGAAGGACGAGGAGGACGACGAGGGCGATCTGCCCGAGGTCGCCCCGGGTGAGTGTGACGGCCATCTGGTCCGTCGCGCGCGGCGGGATCGCGACGAGGCTCTC
>JBBIPB010000162.1:0-4293 GCA_037443065.1 Acidobacteriota bacterium
GCCTCGATCGCCTGGATGTAGGTGGCGGCCATGAGAAGCGCCTCGGGGGTTCCCGTGTCGAGCCACGCCATGCCGCGGCCGAGGATCTCGACATGGAGGTCCGAGAGCGCGAGGTACGCGCGGTTGACGTCCGTGATCTCCAACTCGCCGCGGGGAGAAGGCTTCAGCGTCCGGGCGATGTCGAGGACGCGGTTGTCGTAGAAGTAGAGGCCCGTCACGGCGAAGTGGGAGCGCGGGTGGGAAGGCTTTTCCTCCAGGCCGACCGCACTCCCGTCCGGGCCGAAATCCACGACACCGTAGCGCTCGGGGTCGAGGACGCGGTAGGCGAAGACGGTAGCGCCGGAGGTGCGCGCCGCCGCGGCCTGTAGGGTCTCGGGGAGGCCGTGCCCATAGAAGATGTTGTCGCCGAGAGCGAGGGCGACGGTGTCGCGTCCCACGAAGTCGCGCCCGATGAGGAAGGCCTGCGCCAGCCCTTCAGGGCGGGGCTGGACGGCGTACGCGAGCCGGAGGCCGAAGGCCGACCCGTCGCCGAGGAGCCGGCGGAAGCCGGCCTCGTCCTCCGGCGTCGTGATGACGAGGATCTCCCGGATCCCGGCGTGCATCAGCGTCGAGAGGGGGTAATAGACCATCGGCTTGTCGTAGACGGGGCAGAGCTGCTTGCTGACGGCCCGGGTGAGCGGGTGAAGCCGGGTGCCGGAGCCGCCGGCGAGGATGATCCCCTTCATGTCGCCTCTTCGTCTCGCTGTCTCGCTCTGGATCGTAACCGGATTCCGCCACCGTCAGGGGTGCGCGGGGGCGGGAAGAACGCTCTCCCGGATCCGCTGGACGGAGACGGGCCCGGCCTCGAGGACGCCGTCCATGAAGGCTTTGAGCGAGAAGGCGGCGCCGCGCGCGGCTTTCGACTCGGCGTAGAGCGCCGCGAGGTCCCGGTAACCGAGCCAGTAGGTCGTGATCTGGGGCGTAGTCGTGATCGCCCGCGTCCAGATGTTCGCGGCGAAACGCTGGTCCTGGAGCGCCTCCTCGCGGACGAACCGGAGGACCTCCTCGCGCGTCATCCCCTTCGTGTGGACCCGGATGTCGACGATCGTCCGGGCGATGTTCTCCATCTGCTTCTTCAGGTGGGCGAGGCGGGGGAGCGGCCCGCCCCAGCCGAGGTCGAGGAGGAGCCGCTCGCAGAACGTCCCCCATCCCTCGACGAAGACGCCGTCGGGAAAGAGTGCGCGGAGTTTCAGCGGGCTCCGCGCGGCCCGCTTCGCCTGAAGGTAGTGGCCCGGCAGGATCTCGTGGGGCGTGATCATGACGTTGAAGTTGTGGTTGAAGTCGCGGAAGAAGGCGTCGCGTTCGGCCGCCGTCGCCCGGTCGGGGGGGGTCGGCAGGAAGAAGAGCGTCTTCGACTCGGGGGCGAAGGGCCCGGCCGGGTAGACGCCCCCGACGGCCTGGCCGGAGAAGTAGCCGGGGGAGCGGTCGATGAAGACCGTGAGCGGGTCGGGCAGGGTGACGACCGGGTTCTTCCGGAGAAAGGCGTCCACGTCCGCGACGAGCGTGCGGTAGTCCTGAACGAATTCCTCGACGTTCCGCGCCCGGTCCTCGGCGATCCGCGAAAAAAGGCGCTTGAGAAGGGGGGCGTCGCCGACGGGCGGAGATTCGCCCTTGAAGATCGTGCCGAAGACGCTTCGTCCGTACGCGGCGGCTTCCTTCTTCTTCTCGGCCAGCGCGGCCTCGGCCTCGGCGAGAAGCGCGTCGGGAGACGTCGCCACGTCCGTTCCGGTCCGGAGGTTTTCCGCGTAGAGCGCTCCGAGCCGGGGCGAGCCGGTGGCCGACCTCCCTTTCTTCTCGAGGAAATCGGCGAGCCGGTCGAGAGCGGCCGCGGCTCTCGTTCCCGTCTCTTTCGCCTCGCCCTCCGCTTCGGGCCCGAGGGGTCCGGCCGATCGGATGAAACCGTCGCGGTAGAAGCCGGCCGTGGCGCGGGCCTGTCCCGCGGCGAGGCCGAAGAGTTCGGGCGCGAGGGCGTCGCCCGGGGAGGGAGCGAGCGCAGCCTCGGCGTCGGCGGCCAGAGACGGGATTCCCTTCGCACGGGCGCGCGCCCGCCGGTGCCTCTCGGGAAAGGGGAGGTCGTCGCGGACGAGGAGGTAGACGTGAGCGCCGGCGAGGATCTCCGTCCAGAAGAGCGGGTCCCGCTCGGGACGGCGGAGCGTTCCCCACTCGAACAGGACGCGCTCGGCCTGGCGGAGGAGGAGTTCCGCGTCGAGCCGCTCGTCCCGGGTGAGACCGGGCGCGGCGAGGAGCGAGCGAAGGCTCGCGGCCGCCTCGCGGTTCTGCGCCAGCCAGCCGGCGCGCGCCGATGCCGGGAGCGACTCGAGCGCTTCGTCGTGCTCGCGCCTTCCGGCCTCGGTCGCGCGCGACGGGAAGGTCCGGAAGTACGCCTCGACATACGCGTCGGCGACGGCAGAGACCAGGCCGGTGGAAAGGGTGGCCGTGAGGAGGAGAGGAGCGAGCATGGCCGGATCGTAAGTCGTCCGGCCAGAACCGTGAGAGGCGTAGCTGCGTATTCTCTGGCGGGAGGTCCTGTGTCCGTGAGGAGAGCCTCGGCCGGGAAAGGGGGTCGGAACCGATGAGGCGCTGGGGCCTTCCGCTCGCCGGGCTTCTCGGCCTCCTCGTCTACGGGGCGCTCCTGCCGCTCTACCGGACCGTTCAGCCGGAGGGCCTTTCCATCACGCGGTCCGAGGCCCGGCAGGCGGCCGACGTCGAAGCTCGCGTCCTGGGAGTGGACGTGGACCGCGCGTTCGCCGTCACGACGTGGGAGAACTCCGACATCCTCGAGAAGGAATTCCGGGGAGACGCGGCACGCTGGCGCGCCGCCACGCACGACCCGGTCGTCGGTCCGCGCCTCGGCGGGTACAAGGTCACCTACTACCGGCCCGGCCTCGACAAGTTCCCGCCGTGGGCCGAGGTCGTCGTCGGCGTCGACGGAAAGCTCCTCTGGGCGCTCCGGCGGCTCCGGGCCGAAGAGACTGGCGCCTCTCCTTCGGCCGACGCGCTCCGGCCGAAGGCAGATGCATTCGTCCGGTCGCGCTCCTTTCCCGGCGCCCCGTCGCCGGTCCTCGAGGACGTGCGCCCGACGGTCCTTCGCGGCCGGACGGATCATCTCTTCCGGTACCGCGTGGCCCCCGGGATCCCGACCGGGGGCGTCGTCTTCTATCTCGGTGTGCAGTTCGCGGGCGGGGATCTCGCGGGGTGGATCCTCGCCGAGGAGTACGCCGACGGAAGGAGCTTCCGCGGCGACTCGGGCGGGAACGTGATGATCGCGTTCCTCCGCTTCGGGCTCCTCTTCGCCCTCCTGATCGGGCTCGTCGCGGTCTTTCTGAAGAAGTACCACGCGGGAGAGGCCGGGGTGGAGACCGCCGGGGTCGTCTTCGCGGTCATGATCGCCTTCTGCCTCGTCGCCGACGTTCTCCTCGCGACGTTGACGGGCTACGGAACGGGGCTCGGGAGCCTCGACGGCCGCTGGACGACGTTTGCGAGCGCGGGCTTCCGCTTCCTCTTCTACGACCTGCCGCTCTCGCTCCTCGTCTTCGTGGCGTGGTCCGTCGGGGAGAGCGTGGCACGCGAGCGGTGGGGGGCGCGGCTCGCGTCCTTCGACGCCGTCCTGAAACGCGACGTCCGGAACGCCACGGTCGGCGGCGCCATTCTCTCCGGAGCGGTGGCGGCGCCGGCGGTGGCCGCTGCAACGCTCCTCGCGGGCCTGCCGCTCCTTCTCTCGGGAGAGGCCTGGCCGGCGCTCGGGAACGGTTCCGTCATCGTCCTCGGCTCGTCGGGCGGCGCCCTGACGGGCGTCGTCCTCGCGTTCCTGGACGCACTGGCGGGCGCCTCCGTCGTGCTTCTCTGCATTCTCGGGTCGTTCTGGCGGAAGGGACGGATCGCCGCGGGTGTCGTCCTCGCCGTGGCCGTGGGCGCCCTCACGATCGGCATTCCCAGCCCGGTCGGCCCGACGACGGCCGGGATCGCCGCGGGAGCGGGCGGCGCCGCGGCAGCCATCGCCGTCTTCCTTGCGTCGGACCTTCTGGCGGCCGCCTTGTCGATCTTCGGGGCGGTCCTGATCTCCGGCCTGGCGCCGCTCCTTCCCGGCCTCGCGGGGCCGGCGCGGGTCGGTCCGTACCTCGCGCTTCTCGTGCCGCTCGCAGTCCTGGTCGTGGTCGGAGTGGCCGGCCTCGCGACGCGCCGACGCGTGGAGTACAGCTACGACGACCTCGCGCCGCACGTGAAGCGGATCATGGAACGCGAGCGGATCAAGGC
>JBBIPB010000163.1:0-4213 GCA_037443065.1 Acidobacteriota bacterium
GACGAGGCCGCAGAGGTACGTCGCCTGCTCCAGCTCGAAGACGATCGGCGCGAGGTTCCGGGCCGTTCGCGATCCGGACGTCGTCACGAAGACCGTCTTCGGGTTGTCGGCCGCGACGCGCGCGGCGGCGTCCTGGAATTCGAAGCCGTGGCCGAAGCAGAGGTCGTAGCCGTCCCGCGCGTACGCCCGGAACTGCTCCTCGAACTCCGACGGGGACTTCACCTGGACGTGGGAGACTTTCGCTCCGAGTTCCCTCTCGATTGCCTTGAGCCCTTCGTAGGCCCCGGCGTTCCAACCGGCGTCGGAGATCGGTCCGGGGGTCAGGAGTGCGACGCGGAAGGAGGGCGCGGCCGACTCCGCCGGCGGCGCCTCCGCGCGCGGACCGCAGGCCGCGAGCGCGAGAACCGACGCGGCGAGGAGTGAACGAACGGCTCCCGATTGTGAATCTGACGATCTCATTCTCGAAGAATCCCCCGGTCTTCCGCTCATTCTACGAAGGGCGGGCCGATTCAGACGCAGGACCGCCCGGCGTCGACGGCAACGACCTGCCCGGTCATCGATCCATTCCTCGCGATCGCGACCGCCATCGAGACGAGGTCGGAGACGGCGACCTTCCGGCGGAGGGGTGTCCGGGCGACGAGACGCCTCACCGCCTCGGCTGGGAGGTCCGGGGGCGGGAGGACGATGCCGGGGGCGAGCCCGTTGACGCGGACTGACGGGCCGAGCGCGACGGCGAGATTCCGGACGAGAGACTCGACAGCGGCCTTCGCGGCGCAATGAGGGACGTGATTGAGCCAGGCTTTCGTGGCGGCGACGTCGGAGATCAGGAGAATCGACCCGCGGGTCCTTTCGAGATGGGGCGCGGCCGCCTGGGCGAGGAAGAATGCCGCCCTCGGCCCGACCCGGAAGGAAGACTCCCAGTCGGCGACGGTGACTTCCGCGACCGGCTTCGTGATCCAGGGCGAGGCTGCGTGGACGAGGACGTCGAGGCGACCAAAGAGAGTGAGTACCTTTTCTACGAGTGAGAGAGGGGCACCGGCACGTGAGAGGTCGGCTCGGATACCTGCGGCCCGCGCGCCCCCTTTTCGAACCAATCTCTCGGTTGCGCCGGCGTCCTCCTGCCGGCTTCTGAAATGGATGGCGACGTCGAAGCCGGCTGCCCCGAAGGCGAGGGCGAGCGCACGTCCGAGGCGGTGAGCACCTCCCGTCACAAGCGCGACCCGGGCGGTCGAAGCGTCATCGCGTCGCGTCAGTCGGCTCGTCATCGCGCATATCTCCTTTGGCTCCTGCCGCTTCGGCCGCGCCTATAATCGCAGAAAGCACGCCCGTGTCGGAACCGGAGGAGACTCATGGCACCTCGAACTCTCGTCGATATTTTCCGGAATCTCGAGAACGTCCAGAAGCCGGACCTGCTCCTCTACAAGAAGGACGGAGCCTGGCATCCGATCTCGACCAGGGATTTCATCGAGCGCGTGCAGGCAACCGCTGCGGCCCTGGAAGGCCTTGGCGTGAAGACCGGCGACCGCGTCGCGCTTCTGTCGGAGAACAGGCCGGAGTGGGCGATCACCGACTTCGCCTGCCAGTGCTACGGAGCGGTCCTCGTCCCGGTCTTCCCGACGATGGTGTCGGAACAGGCCGAGTACCTCCTTCGCGATTCGGGAGCCGTCGTCGCCTTCTGCTCGAACGCGGTGCAGGCGCAGAAGGCGCTGGATGCGAAGAGCACCTGTCCGGCCCTGAAGCACGTCGTCCTCTTCGACGTGGCGGTCCTGAAGGGGACGCGCCCCTTCGAGGAGATCCTCGTCGGGGGACGCAAGGCGCACGCCGAGGATCCCGCAGCGTTCGACCGCCGCGCCGACGCGCGGAAGCCCGAGGACCTCGCGACGCTGATCTACACGTCCGGGACGACGGGGGAGCCGAAGGGCGCCATGCTCCTCCAGAGCAACTTCGTTTCGAACGTCCTCGCGACCGCGGACCTTCTGCCGCTTCCCCCGACGACGGTCGCGCTCTCGTTCCTCCCGCTCTCGCACGTCCTCGAGCGGATGATCGAGTACTTCTACTTCCACTTCGGGGTGACGATCGCCTACGCCGAGTCGATCGACAAGCTCAAGGAAAACCTCCTCGAGGTGAACCCGCACATCTTCGCTGCCGTGCCGCGCGTCTACGAGAAGGTCTACGGCCGGATCATGGACAACGTCTCGAAGGCGCCCGCTGCGCGACAGAAACTCTTCTGGAAGGCCCTCGACGTCGGCAAACAGGTCCTGGCGCTCCGGGCCCAGAAGAAGACGCCCGACGTCTTCCTCGCCCTCCAGCACTTCGTCTTCGACCGGCTCGTCTTCGGGAAGATCCGGGCGGCCCTCGGCTCGCGCTTTCGCTACTCGATCTCGGGCGGAGCTCCGCTCTCGAAGGACCTCGCGGAGTTTTTCTGGGCGGCGGGTGTCGAGGTCTTCGAGGGATACGGCCTGACCGAGACGAGCCCCGTCATCGCCGTGAACTACCCCGCGGCGTGGCGGCTCGGCACCGTGGGACGGATCATCCCCGGCGTCGAGTGCAGGATCGCGCCGGACGGGGAGATCCTGACCCGCGGGCCGCACGTCATGAAGGGCTACTTCAACAAGCCCGACGCGACGAAGGAGGCGATCGACGCCGACGGCTGGTTCCACACGGGCGATATCGGGAAGATCGACGCGGACGGCTTCCTCGCGATCACCGACCGGAAGAAGGAGATCATCGTCAACGCGAACGGGAAGAACATCGCGCCGGCGCCGATCGAGGGCTTCCTGAAGGGAAACCCGTTCATCTCGCTCCCCGTGGTTCTGGGGGACCGGCGTCGCTTCCTCTCCTGCCTCATCATCCCGAACTTCGAAAAGCTGAAGGACTGGGCCGGACAGCAGGGCCTCGGCTCACTCTCGATCGAGTCGTTGGCGGAGGAACCCCGTGTGAGGGATCTCTACCAGAAGGCGATCGACGAGTGGAACTCCGGGAAGTCCCACGAGCAGCAAATCGTCCGGTTCGCGATCTTGCCAGCCGACCTGACGATCGAGGGGGGCGAGCTGACCCCGACCCTCAAGGTGAAGCGGCGGATCATCGACTCGAAGTACAAGGCGGTCATCGACCGCCTGTACGCCGAAGAGACCCGGTAGCGATCCTCCGTCCCTCCGCCCCGTGAGCCTTGACACGGGGGCGGGCCGCGGCATACGCTGAATGACGGCTCATTCAGTGAGCTGGGGAGGCCGGATGGCCGGGGACGGGTTGCCCGAACCGCAGAGGTCCGCGCACGAGAAGGCGGCGGAGGCCCCGCGTGAAGCCTCGCCCGCCGGAGCCGACCCGGAGAAGAGGCAGCGAATCCTCGACGCCGCGGTCCGGATCTTCGGGCGGCGCGGCTACCACGACGCCAAGATCGCCGAGATCGCGTCCGAGGCCCGGGTCGCCGAGGGGACCGTCTACCTCTACTTCCGGAACAAGGAGCACCTCTTCGCGACGGTCTTCGACGAAAAGATGGACCAGCTTCTCGCGCGGGGCCGCGAGATCGCCGCGAGCACGGATTCCGCTTCTGAGAGACTGACGCGCCTCGTCGACCTCCATCTGACGTTCCTCGCCTCCGACCGCGACCTCGCCTCGCTCTTCCAGATCGAGCTGCGCCGAAGCGCGCGGATGCTCCAGCGCGTCATCCGGTCGAAGCTCGTCGACTACTTCCGGCTCCTCGGCGGGGTTCTCAAGGACGGCATCGAGAGCGGCGAGTTCCGGGCGCAGCTCTCGCCGCGTCTCGCGGTCCGGGTCCTCTTCGGGGCGGCCGACGAGATCGTCTCCGAGTGGCTCTTCTCGGGGGAGCCGGCTCTCCTGACGGACGCGCGAAAGGTCGTCGGGATGCTCCTTTCGGGGTTCGCGCCGCGAGATGAACAGGGGGAACCCGGTGGCCGGGTCCCCTCCGGACAACGGGGCCCCACCCCCGTCGTCCCCTCCGTGCCCGCAAGACGGGGACGGAAGCGCGGCAAGGCAGCGCCGGGGCGCCAGAGGAGAAGACGCGCATGAGCCGTTCCGCTTTCGTCATCCACGGCGCCCGCACTCCCTACACGCGGGCCGGAACCGACTTCAAGGACGTGAGCGCTGCCGACCTCGGCCGGTCGGCCTCGGTGGAGGCGATCGCGCGTGCCGGCCTCGAGCCGGCCGACATCGACCAGGCGATCTTCGGCAACATCGCGACGCCGGTCGACGC
>JBBIPB010000164.1:0-4187 GCA_037443065.1 Acidobacteriota bacterium
CGCTCGGCCTCGGCCTCGCCACGATCTCGATCGGCCAGGGCCGCAAGGCGGCCGAAGCGATCCACGCCGCCCTGCGCGGCACCGAGCCCAAAGCGCCGCCCACGCCGCCGATCGTCGGCCCCGAGAGAATCAAGATGGACCGCTACGACCCGGCGCCGCGCGCCGAGCGCAGGGTCGCCGGCCCGGCCGAGCGCCTCGCCCACCCGAGGGACGAGGTGGACCTCGGGATCACCGCCGAGCAGGCGCTGGCCGAGGTCGCCCGGTGCTTCTCCTGCGGCAAGTGCTACGGCTGCGAGAAGTGCTGGATGTACTGCCAGTCGAGCTGCTTCACCAAGGTGTCGGACCCCGTCCAGGGGCATTTCTACAAGGTCAAGCTCGACGTGTGCGACGGCTGCAAGAAGTGCGCCGAGGAGTGCCCCTGCGGCTTCCTCGACATGGTGTAGGGGACGGGAGCCACCGTTGGCCCAGATCGCGCTGGCCCGCCTCGTCGTGGCCGGACTGGCCGGAGACACGGGCAAGACGCTCGTCGCGACCGGCCTGGCCCGCGCCTTCCGGCGGCGTGGCCTGCACGTGGCGACCTTCAAGAAGGGGCCCGACTACATCGACTCCGCCTGGCTCGCGGCCGCGGCGGGGTCGACCGCCCGGAACCTCGACACGTATCTGATGCCCGATTCGGCCATCCACGCGTCCCTGGCCCGCGCGGCGCGCGCGAGCGACGTCGCGGTCATCGAGGGGAACCGGGGCCTCTTCGACGGGATGGATGCCGAAGGCTCCCACTCGACGGCGCAGCTTGCCAAGCTCGTCGGCGCGCCGGTCGTCCTCGTCGTGGACGTCACGAAGGTCACGCGCACGGCCGCCGCACAGGTTCTCGGCTGCGAGGTGATGGATCCGAAGCTGAATCTCGCCGCGGTCGTCCTGAACCGCGTGTCCAGCAAGCGCCACGAGGCCGTGATCCGCGAGGCGATCGCGGACGTCACGGAGGTGCCCGTGCTCGGGGCGATGCCGCGCCAGGCGAAGCTCGACCTGCCCAGCAGGCACCTCGGCCTCGTCACGGTGGCCGAGCATCCGCGATCCGAGGAGATGCTCGAGCGGGCCGCCGACCTGGTCGAAGAAACCGTGGACGTGAGCGCTCTGCTCAAAGTGGCCGGCGACGCGCCCAGGCTCGAGGTTTCCCCCGAGAGTCCGCGACCGACACCGCGGGGCTCCCGCGTGCGCATCGGCGTCGCCCGCGACGCGGCGTTCTCGTTCTACTACCCGGAGAATCTCGAGGAGCTCGAGCAGGAGGGAGCCGAGCTCGTCTTCGTCTCTCCCATCGCGGACGAGACGCTCCCGGACCTCGACGCCCTCTACATCGGGGGCGGATTCCCGGAGGTTTACGCGGCCCGGCTGGCCGAGAATCGCCCGTTTCGGGACGCGGTTCGGCGGCGCGTCGCGGAAGGGCTGCCCGTCTGGGCCGAGTGCGGCGGACTGATGTACCTGGCGGAGCAGCTCGTGACCGAGGGCGTCCCCCGACCGATGGTCGGCGCGCTCCCGATTCGTGTCGAACAGACCGACCGGCCACAGGGCCACGGGTACGTGGCGGCGCACGTCGACGCGCCGAACCCGTTCCTCGCCGACGGAAGCGTGATCCGCGGGCACGAGTTCCACTACTCCCGCGTGACGGAAGGCGCCGACGCCCTGACGACGGTCCTCGCCCTCGACCGGGGAGTCGGTCTCGGGGGCGGCCGGGACGGCGTCCGGGTCGGGAGCGCGGTGGCGACCTTCACCCACCTGCACGCCGCCGGGATCCCCCAGTGGGCGCCGGCGATGGTGCGCACCGCCCGCGGAGGCGAGCCGTGAACGTGAGAGAGCAGGTGGCGGAGGCCGTCCGCGCACGCCGCTTCGACGACCTCGCCGCCCTCGTGGACTCGGAGAAGAGTGCGCTTCGCTACCTCGTCGCCCTGACGTACCGGCCCGAGTCCGACGTCCGCGCGGGCGCTGCCCGCGGGCTCGCACTCGCGAGTCGCCGCCATCCGAAGCTCGTGCAGGAAGTGGCGCGACGGCTCGTCTGGTCGATGAACGACGAGTCCGGAACCTACGCGGTCACGGCACCGGAGGTGCTGCGCGCAATCGCCGAGGAGTCGCCGGAGCTCCTCCTGCCGCTCGTGCCGGGACTGCTCGGCCTGACCGCAGACCCCGGGCTGCGCGAGGCCCTTGTCGAGGTCGTCCGGATCGTGGCGCGACACGATCCGAAGGCCGCGGTGAGCGGAATGACCAAGGCGATCGCGTCCTGTGGCGGGAAGGGAAGGAACGCTCGTGAGTGACTCGGGCCTTGGCGCGCGGGAGCGCGTGGAGCACTGGAGCCGGGCGGTGGACGCCAATCCCTCGTCCGCGGCCGCGCACTTCAACCTCGGCACGGCTCTCCTCGAGCTGGGTCTGTCGAACCGGGCGGAAGAAGAGTTCCGGCGGGCGCTGGACCTGCGCCCCGGCTTTCCCGAGGCCCTCGTGAATCTCGGGGGGCTCCTTCTCTCGCGTCTCGACTTTCACGGCTGCATCGAGGCCAACCGGAAGGCGCGGGAAGCGAGGCCGGACCTTCTCACGGCGCATTACGGGGAAGGGCTGGGTCACCTCTATCTCGGCGATGCGCCGGCCGTCGTCGAGTGTTTCCGGCGCGCCCTCGACGTGGACGCGCGTCACGCCGGGAGCCACTACCACCTTGCGGTGGGTCTGCTGGCACTCGGGGAGGTCGCGGAGAGCGAGGCCCACCTCGAGGCCGCGCTGGAGGGGGGATTCAGCCCCGCTCCGGGTTTTCTCAAAGAGTTGCAAAAGGCGAAGGGCGGGCCCGTTCCCACCCTCGAGGTCAACGAAAAAACGGGGAGCTGAGCTCCCCTCAACCGCCAGACAGCAGGAGGAAAGAGATGCCCACCTTCAGCCACGGAACCCTCGCGATCGACGTCGACGAAGACGGCTTCATGCAGGAGCCGGACACGTGGACCGAGGAGATCGCCAAGGCCCTTGCGACGACCGAAGGGGTCGAGAACCTGACGGAAGAGCACTGGAAGCTCGTCCACTATCTCCGCGACTACTACACCAAGTTCGGGGTCGCCCCGATGATCCGCAAGCTCTGCAAGGAAACGGGCTTCGACCTCAAGAAGGTCTATGCCCTCTTCCCGTCGGGTCCCGCCAAGGGCGCCTGCAAGGTCGCGGGGCTCGCGAAGCCGACCGGTTGCGTGTAGGGAGCCCGGGCATCCGATGGGACTTCCGGAGATTCTCCGCGACAAGCGGGACGCACTCGCGATCCGCTGGAGGGAGCTCGTTCTCGAGACCTATCCGCCCGAGTCGGTCGCGTTCCTGGGGCAGGAAAAGGACGAGTTTCGAAACCCGGTCGGCGCGACGATCCGGCAGGCGATCGATACGCTGACCGGAACGCTCGTCACCGGGGCCGCCCGGGAGGGCCCGTCGCCGGCGTTGGACGCGATGGTCCGGATGCGCGCCGTGCAGAACTTCTCTCCGGCTCAGACCGTCGGATTCGTCTTCCTCTTCAGGCGGGCCCTCGCCGACGTGCTCCGCGAGGAGCTGCCGGAGGTGCGAGCCGTGGAGTTGATCGGGTTGTTCGCCCGCCTCGACGATCTCGCGCTCGAGGCCTGGGACCGGTACGCGGCCTGCAGGGACAAGGTCTCGGACCTCCGCGCGCGGGAAGCCACCGCACGGACGTACACGCTCCTGAAGCGGGCCGGCCTCCTCGTGGAGGCGTCCGGAGCCGTCGACGCGGGGGCGTGCTCTCTCGCCGAAGGGAGGTCGTGAAACGATGCGGATCGCCGGTTCGTTCCTTCTGGTCGGGGCGCTCGCGCTCGCGGCCTGGGCCGTAGCGCAGGCCGGAGGGCTCGCCATCCTGGCCGTATGGGTTCCGTACGCTGCGGCGGCGCTCTTCCTCGTCGGGATCTCGGCACGCGTGATCGGCTGGGCCCGCTCGCCGGTCCCGTTCCGCATTCCGACGACCTGCGGACAGCAGCGCTCGCTCCCGTGGATCAAGCAGTCGCGTCTGGAGAATCCCTCCACGGGCCTCGGGGCGACCGCGCGGGTTCTCCTCGAGGTGTTCGCGTTCCGCTCGCTCTTCCGCAACACAAGGGCCGAACTGAAGGAGGGGGGACGTCTCGTCTACTCGTCCGACAAGTGGCTCTGGGCGACGGCTCTCGCCTTCCACTATT
>JBBIPB010000165.1:0-4145 GCA_037443065.1 Acidobacteriota bacterium
CTTCTCCGTGGCCGAGAGGATCGAGAAGAGCGTCCCCTTCTCGGTGTGGTCGGGGCAGGCGGGGTAGCCCGCCGCCGGACGGATTCCGCGGTACCGCTCGCGGAGGAGGTCGTCCGCCCCGAGCGACTCCCCCTTGCCGTAGCTCCACGCGGCACGGGCTTCCTTGTGGAGCTTCTCGGCGAAGGCTTCGGCGAGACGGTCGGCGAGCGCCTTGACCATGATCGCGTTGTAGTCGTCGTGGGCCGCGGCGTAGCGCGCCGCCAGCTCGCCGGCCCCGTGCCCCGCCGTTACGGCGAAGGCGCCGAGATGATCGGCGCGCCCGGAGGACCTCGGAGCCACGAAGTCGGCGAGGGAAAGCTGCGGGAGGCCGTCGCTTCGCGGGGCCTGCTGCCGGAGCATGGAGAAGGTGGCGAGGAGGTGGGACCGCGCGGCGTCGGTGAAAAGCTCGATGTCGTCGCCGACGGTGTTCGCCGGGAAGAAGCCCCAGACGCCGCGAGCCCGAAGAAGTCTTCTTTCGACGATCTCGTCGAGGAGGCGCCGGGCGTCGTCGAAGAGCTCCTTCGCCCTCGGCCCGACGGCGGGCTCGTCGAGAATCTGCGGGTACCGGCCCCGAAGCTCCCACGCGTGGAAGAAGGGGGACCAGTCGATGAAGGGGACGAGGCCGGCGAGCGGCTCGTCATCGATCGTCTGAACGCCGGTGAGCGCGGGAGCAGGGATGTCGGCCGCCGCCCAGTCGAAATGCGGCCCTTTCACTCGGGCCTCCTCGAGCGGAAGGAGCGGCTTCGCGCTCTTCTTCTCGTGCTCCCGCCTGAGATCACTCTGCTTCGCCCGTACCTCCCGGCCGAATGGCCCGGCCTGCTCTTTCGACAGGAGACTCGAGACGACCCCCGCGGCGCGGGAGGCGTCGAGGACGTGGATGACCGGCGGACCGAAGGCCGGAGCGATCTTCACGGCCGTGTGGAGGGGGCTCGTCGTCGCCCCCCCGATCAGGAGCGGGAGGGCGATTCTCTCGCGTTCCATCTCTCGCGCGACGTGGACCATCTCGTCGAGCGACGGCGTGATGAGCCCCGAGAGGCCGACGACGTCGGGCTTCTCCGTCCGGATCGCGGCGAGGATCCGGTCCGCCGGGACCATGACGCCGAGGTCCACGACCGCGTAGTTGTTGCAGGCGAGGACGACCCCCACGATGTTCTTCCCGATGTCGTGGACGTCCCCCTTCACCGTCGCAAGGAGGACTTTTCCCTGTGTCCTCGCCTCGCCGGCCGATTTCTCGGCCTCGAGGAACGGCTGGAGGTACGCCACGGCCCGCTTCATGACCCTGGCGCTCTTGACGACCTGCGGGAGGAACATCTTCCCGGCGCCGAAAAGGTCGCCGACGACGTTCATCCCCGCCATCAGCGGACCTTCGATGACGTCGAGGGGACGGCTGTACTTCGTCCGGGCCTCTTCCGTGTCGGCCTCCACGTGCTCGACGATCCCGTGGACGAGGGCGTGGGCGAGCCGCTCCGCGACGGGGAGGCCTCGCCAGGCGTCGGCCTTCACGGCGGCCTTCTCGCCGCGCTTCACCGTCTCTGCGAAGGCGACGAGCCGCTCCGTCGCGTCGGGGCGCCGGTCGAGGAGGACGTCCTCGACATGTTCGAGCAGGTCCTTCGGGATCTCTTCGTAGACGGCAAGCTGCCCGGCATTGACGATTCCCATGTCGAGGCCGGCGCGGATCGCGTGGTAGAGGAACGCTGCGTGCATCGCCTCGCGGACGACGTTGTTGCCACGGAACGAGAAGGAGACGTTCGAGATGCCGCCGCTCGTCCGAACGTGCGGCAGCTCCGCCTTGATCCGGCGGACGGCCTCGAGGAAAGCGAGGCCGTACCCGGCGTGCTCCTCGATGCCCGTCCCGACCGTCAGGACGTTCGGATCGAAGATCAGGTCCTCCGGGGGGAAGCCCGCCTTCTCGGTCAGGAGGCGATGCGCGCGTCTCGCGATCGCGACCTTCCGGTCCGCCGTGGCGGCCTGCCCCTCCTCGTCGAACGCCATGACGACGACGGCCGCGCCGTATCGCCGGATCCTCCTCGCGTGGTCGAGGAAGGCGGGTTCTCCCTCTTTCAATGAGATCGAGTTGACGGCCGCCTTCCCCTGCAGGCACTTCAGCCCCGCCTCGAGGACCTCCCACTTCGAGCTGTCGATCATGATGGGCAGCTTCGCGACGTCGGGCTCGGCCGAGAGG
This sequence comes from Acidobacteriota bacterium, assembly GCA_037443065.1. Classification (GTDB taxonomy): domain Bacteria; phylum Acidobacteriota; class Thermoanaerobaculia; order UBA5066; family UBA5066; genus DAOMFB01. Next base: position 2,222 of record JBBIPB010000165.1, read on the forward strand.
AGGCTCAGGAACTCCGTCATCACCGCGGGTCCATCGAGCATTCCCTCGTCCATGTTGACGTCGAGGAGGTTCGCGCCCCCCTCCACTTGCTGGCGCGCGACGCCGAGGGCCCCGTCGTAATCGCCCGCGGCGATGAGCTTTGCGAACTTCGGCGAGCCCGTGACGTTCGTCCGCTCACCGACCACCGTGAAGTTCGAGTCGGGGCGGATCGCGAACGGCTCGAGGCCCGAGAGGCGGAGGGTCGGTTCGACGGCCGGGAGGCTCCGCGGCGGAAGCCCCGCGACGGCCTCGGCGATCGTGCGAATGTGCACAGGCGTCGTCCCGCAGCAGCCGCCGACGACATTCACCCAGCCGGCTTCGGCGAAGCCCCGGAGGTCGGCCGCCATCATTTCCGCCGTCTCGTCGAAACCGCCGAATGCGTTCGGGAGCCCTGCGTTCGGGTAGGCCGAGACGAAGACGGGCGCGAGGGTGGAGAGCTCCTCGAGATAGGGTCGCATCTCCCTGGCGCCGAGGGCGCAGTTGATCCCGACCGAAAAGAGCGGGACGTGCGAGACCGAGTTCCAGAAGGCCTCGACCATCTGCCCCGAGAGCGTGCGGCCGCTCCGGTCGGTGATCGTGACGGAGAGCATCACCGGGACGCGCGCCCCGCGCGCCTCGAAAAGCTCTTCGATGGCGTAAAGCGCCGCCTTGGCGACGAGAGTGTCGAAGACCGTCTCGACGAGGAGAACGTCCACGCCGCCGTCGAGGAGGCCGCGCACCTGCTCGCGGTAGGCCGCGACGAAGTCCTCGAAGCGGTTCTCGCGCTTCCGGGGGTTCGCCACGTCGATCGCGAGCGAGGCGGTCCGGTTCGTCGGCCCGATCGAGCCCGCGACGAAGGCCTCCCGCCCGGGGTTCGCCCTGATGAAGGAGTCGACGGCCCGCCGGGCGACGGCCGCGGCGGCGACGTTCAGCTCGTGGACGAGCGGAACGAGGCCGTAGTCGGCCATCGAGATTCCGTTCGCGTTGAAGGTGCAGGTCTCGACGAGGTCGGCTCCGGCCTCGAGATACTCCCGGTGGATCCCTTCGATGACCTCCGGCTTCGTCAGGACGAGGAGGTCGTTTGCACCCTTGAGGTCCCTGGGGTGGCCCGCGAAGCGTGCCCCGCGAAAGTCCTCCTCCGAGAGACGGTGTCCCTGGATCATCGTCCCCATCGCCCCGTCGAGGACGAGGATCCGCTCGGCGAGAAGCCGCCGGAGGTGCGCCTCCGCGCTCATGGCGCGCCCGTCTTCGGAGGGCCGAGGCCGAGAGCGTCCAGGATCCGGGCGACGGAGTCGTACCGGGCCATCGGCATGATGTGAACGCCGCGGGCGCAGTTCCGTATGGCGCGGGCGAGGTCGATCGCGATCGCGAGCCCCTCCTCGATCTCGAACTCGGGCCCCTTCTCCGCCGCCTTCCGCATCCGGTCGAGAATGGCGGGCGGGACGACCATGCCGGGGACCTCGTTCGCGAAGTAGAGGGCCTGCTTCAGGCTCTTCGGGGGAATGAGGCCGATCAGGATCGGGATCGCCCGCGATTCCTCCCGCGCGAAGAACCGGTCGAGGGCCCCGGCGTCGTAGACGGGCTGGGTCTGGGCGAAGGTGGCGCCCGCCTCGATCTTCGCGGCGAGCTTCGCGATCTCGGCGTCGAGGTTCGGGGAGGCCGGGTTCGCCGCGCAGGCGATCGCGAAAGATGTCGAGGTTCCGATGGCGCCCCCGGCGAGGTCGACCCCCGCGTTCAGGCCCTTCACGATCCGGAGAAGGCCGAACGTGTCGACCTCGCCGACGGGCTTGGCCTGCGGGTAGTCACCGATCTTGAGCGGGTCGCCGCCGACGACGAGGAGTGCCTTGATGCCGAGGCCGGCCGCCCCGAGGAGGTCGGACTGGATCCCGAGGACGTTCCGGTCGCG
>JBBIPB010000166.1:0-4080 GCA_037443065.1 Acidobacteriota bacterium
CGCCGATGGTCCGCATTCCGGCCCGGCGCGGGATGGGGACGCGCTGCGAGGTCCGGATGCCCGACCCGGCGTGCAATCCCTATCTCGCCTTCACCGTGATGCTGGCGGCGGGGCTCGACGGGATCAAGAACAAGCTCGAGCCGGGCGACCCGATCAACGAGAACGTCTTCGAAATGTCCGAGCGCGAGAAGAAGCGCCGGAAGATCGAGCAGCTCCCGGGGAATCTCTCCGAGGCGCTCGACTGTCTCGAGAAGGACGACCTCCTGAAGAACGCGCTCGGGGACCACATCCTGACGAATTTCATCGAGGCGAAGCGCTCGGAGTGGCGCGAGTACATCAGCAAGGTCAGCGGCTGGGAGATCGAGACCTACCTGAACAAGTTCTGAAGGGGATCTACAGCGAGAGCTTCGTCTTCGCCGCGGTGACGATCGTCTCGAGCGCGACGTCGAAGCCGAGGTCGGGGACGTTGAGGAACAGGTCGTAGCCGGACGGGTCGTCGATCTCCCGGTGGAAGGCCTGGCGGATGAAAGCCCGCTGGGCCTCGTCGTTCTCGGCCACGAGACGGCGCGCCGCGTCGAGGGCGACCCCGCGATCGCGCGCGACCTCGGCCACCCGCGCGTCCGTCGACCCGATCAGCCGGACGCGGAGGCCGCAGGCCGGCGTCAGAAGCCATCCGGCGCCGCGGCCGACGAGGACCGCACGCCCCTGCCGGGCGAGCCGCGCGATGACGCGCATCATCCCGACGAGATATCGGGCCTGCCCGGGGTCCTCGGGGACGATGAGGCCGACGAGATACTCGTCGAACTCCCGGACGCCGTGCTCATCGAGGCGGCTCAGGACCAGCTCGTCACTGAAGGTCTCGGTCGCGATGGCGGCGAGGATCTCCTTGTCGTACGCGCGCCACCCGAGCTTTTCGGCGACCTTCTTGGCGAGCTCCGAACCGTGCGAGCCCGCCTGGCGCGAAACGGCGATCCAGGGGCCCTCGGCGAGCTTCTCGCCGGCTTCCGCGACCTCCCGCGACCGGCGGCGAACCTCCGTGAAGAGCCCCTGCCGCGCGGCCATCTCCTCCGTCTTCACCCTCGAGGTCATGGCAGCCTCCCTCGGTCCGCGTCACCCATACCACCCCGGCGAAGGGCGCCGGGACCTGATCCAAATCTAGTCCCGGTACGGCGGGATGACACCCCATTTTTTGCATCAGGCGGGGAGTATCCGCATCTCTCCCGAACGGCCGGAGAGCGGCTCGTTCCCGCCCGGAATCGCAGCGAAATCGTCCTCGATCCGGACGCCGAGGCGGCCGGGAATGTAGATGCCGGGCTCGATCGTGCAGACGTTTCCCGGCGTCAGGGGCGTCCGGTTTCCGCGGACGAGGTACGGAGCCTCGTGTCCGTCCATTCCGAGGCCGTGGCCGAGGCGGTGGGTGAAGTAATTCCCGAAGCCCGCCTCCTCGATGACCTTCCGCGCGGCCCGGTCGACCTCCTCGGGGACGGCGCCCGCGCGGAACGCGGCCATTCCCGCGCGCTGCGCGCCGTCGACGGTCGCGTAGACCTTCCGGGCCTCGTCCGTCGGAGGGCCGAACGCGGCGGTCCGGGTCACGTCGGAGGAGTAGCCGTGGACGCGGCAGCCGCAGTCCATCAGGACGACGTCCCCTTTTCGGAGGCGCCGCTCGCCGGGGCCGCCGTGCGGCAGCGCCGCCGAGGAGCCGAACTGGACGAGCCCGCCGCCGCGGACGAGGAGCTTGCGGAACTCTCCGGCGAGGATCTCGCCGACCTCCTGCTCCGTCATCCCTTCGCGGAAGCGCTCCTGCGTCGCCGTGATCGCGGCCGTCGTCCGGGAGGCCGCGTCGCGGATGAGGGCCTTCTCGGCTTCGCTCTTCACCGTCCGCAGCACGTCGAAGACCGCGGTGGCGTCCGCGCAGGCGGCCCCGGTCGCGGTGCGCAGCCGCTCGGCGCTGAAGACGTCGGTCGATCCCTCGAGGCCGATGCGCGTCGAACCGGCGAGGATCTTCGCGACGAGAGCCGCCGGATCCTCGTGCTCCTGCCAGGTCGCCGTCCGGCCGAGGACGGCATCCCGTTTCACCCGCTCTTCCTCGAAGAAGGGGGTGACGACCGTCGCGGGCATTCCCGCACGGAGGAGGAGCGCGATGAGGCGCTCGCTCCGCCCCGGGTCGGTGTTCGTGAGGTAGCGATAGTTCGTCGACGGAAGGACGACGAGCGCGTCGAAGCCCCGCTTCGCCGCCTCGGCGAGCGCTTTCTCCTGCCGCTCGCGGAAGACGTCGGGGGCAAGCGACGGCGGGAGCCTACCGCAGCGGCCCCGGGCGCGTCCGGCGGCATCGGCCGTGGATCACGCGATGAACATGGCGTCGCCATAGCTGAAGAACCGGTAGCCCCGTGCCACGGCTTCACGGTAGGCGGCGAGAACCCGCTCGCGCCCGGCGAAGGCCGAGACGAGCATCAGGAGCGTCGACCTCGGGAGGTGAAAATTCGTCAGGAGGGCGTCCGCGATGCGAAATGCCGCGCCGGGGACGAGGAAGAGGTCCGTCTCGAAGGCGCCGGGGACGACGCGGCCCCCGTGCGTCCGTGCCGACGCCTCGAGCGTCCGAACACCCGTCGTCCCGACCGCGACGACGCGCCGGCCCTCGTCCTTCGCGCGGTTCACGGCCTGGGCGGTCTCGGCCGGGATCGAACCCTTCTCGAAGTCCATCCGGTGGTCCTCGACTCGCCCGGACTTCACGGGCTTGAACGTCCCGATCCCGACGTGGAGCGTCACGCGGACGAGGGCGACGCCTCGCGTCTCGACCGCCGCGAGCAGCTCCGGGGTGAAATGGAGTCCCGCCGTCGGCGCCGCGATCGCTCCGGGTTCTCGCGCGTAGACGGTCTGGTAGTCTGCGCGGTCCTCCTCGTCGGCCACGCCGTCCGGCCGATGGATGTAGGGGGGGAGGGGAGCCGAGCCGAGGAAGGAGAGATCGGAGAGAAGAGAAGACGGTTTGCTCCCGTGTTTGTCAAAACGCAATACGTAAAGGCCCGATTCGGAACGACTTGATTCGCTGTCTTGCTTAGAAGGTAAATGGGTTCCCGGCAAAGCGGCAGGATGCGCTTCTGCGGCGCCTGTCGTGCCGTCCGCGGGGGCTGGCTCCGCCACCCAGTCACCTTCGAAGATGAACTTCCTTCCGGCCTTCACGCGCCTTCCCGGCTTTGCGAGACAGCGCCAGAGCTCTTTGTCGTCTCTCTTTTCCTTCGAAGAACTCTCTTCGACCTTCTCCACGAGCAGAAACTCCGTCCGCCGCCCCTCCTCGTCCCTCCCGAAGATCCGCGCGGGGATGACCTTCGTGTCGTTCAGGACGAGGACGTCGCCGGCGCCGAGGAGTGAAGGAAGGTCCGCCACCCGGCGGTGACCGATCGCTCCCGTCCGCCGGTCGAGCGTCATCAGGCGTGCCGTGCCGCGCGGCACGGGCCGCTGGGCGATCGCCCCCGCGGGGAGCTCGAAGTCGAAGAGGGAGACGTCCACAGGCGGATTCTGCCCGTTAGACTTCCGGGATGCCGCCGCGCGCGCGCGCCCTTCTCGCTCTCTACGGGCTCCTGGCCCTTCTGGTGATCCCCGTCTTCCCGCATTTCCTCTCGCCAAACGAGTTCACGCGCTGGGCTGCGACCGCGTCGCTCGCGGAGCGCGGAACGCCGGAGATCTCCACGGTCCGGCCCCTGCTGGGTCCTTCGTTCGAGGACATCGCCGCGGCCGACGGCCGTCTCTATTCGAACAAGGCGCCCGGCCTCGCGTTCCTCGCGCTGCCGGGCTATCTCCTCGCGCGGCCGATCGCCGGACCGCCGTCGCGCGAGGCGATGAGAATCGGTCTCGACGCCATGCGGCTCGTCGGAGCGACGCTCCCGACCCTTCTCCTCGCCGCGGTCGCCGCGCGGACGGCGATGCGGCTCGGAGCGGAGGGGGATCGGGTTGCCGTCCTCGTCTTCGCGCTCCTCTTCGCGACGCCCCTCTTCGCTTACGGGCTCCTCCTCTTTTCCCACGCCGTCGTCGCGGCGGCGCTCTTCGGGGCCTGGGCCGCGCTCTTTTCTCCCGTCCCTGCGCGCG
>JBBIPB010000167.1:0-4062 GCA_037443065.1 Acidobacteriota bacterium
AGCGTAACGCTCGACTGGCTGTACCACCGTTTTCCGAGCGGAATCATCCGCGCGAAAAGCTCTCGGGCGTAGTCGGGGTCGACGCTCAGGTTGTCGTCGAGAAAGAGGATGCGCCTTCCGAGCCCTCGCAGCTCGTCCACGACGTCCTCCACCGGACGCGCCCGGAAACGGCGCCCGAAGAACGACGAGATCGAGCAGAAGGTGCAGCCGTGGGGGCAGCCTCGCGTGGCCTGGATCGGGTCCACCCAGGCATAGCGTCCACGCGGGACCAGAGACCGGTCGGGGCGGCGAAGGCCGGAGAGATCGGCCGGCCCTTCGTCGTAGACGGGGCGGAGACGCCCGGCGCGAAAATCCTCGACGAGGCGCCCGACGTTCGGCTCCGCTTCGCCGACGCAGACGGAGTCGGCGTGCGCGAGGGCCTCCTCGGGCCGGAAGGTGGGGTGGTAGCCGCCGAGGATGACAGGCTTCCCCCTTCGACGGAAGGCATCGGCGATTTCGTACGCGCGTGGCGCGTTGAAGGTCATGAAGGAAATGCCGACGAGATCCGCGTCCTCGTCCGGATCGAGCGGCTCGACCTCCTCGTCGAGGATGCGCGTCTCCACCCCGTCCGGCATCGCGGCCGCCACGGCGAGGGAGGAGAGCATCGAGAACCGGAAGATGCGCGTGATCGACGGCGGACGGAGCCCCGGCGTCGCCCGCCACTGAGGCGCCGCCGGGTTCACGAGGAGAAAACGGACCGGACGGGAACTCATCGACAGCCGTCTCCGAAAGGAGATTCTGTCACCGGACAGCGCATCCAGACGCGCCTCGGGTCGCCCGTAACATGTTTGCGGCCTTCCGGTCAGGGCACCAGAGTCATCGAGAGGAAGCTGCCGTCTCCCGTCCCGGCCCCCGGGGCGGCGCCGTCGTTCAGGATGCCGTAAGCGGCCCACGACGCGGTCCCGGCCGTCCGGAAGACGCGGACGTAGCCGTTCGTCAGGCCGTAGCCCTGGAGGACGGCATTGAGCTGCGTCCACTGCCCCGGAACGAGCGTCACCGGCTTCGACGTCGCCACCTTGAGACCCGTGTCGCCGTCGAACACGTCGAACGCCAGCGTCACCGGCCCCTGGTTCGTCCGGGTATTGAGAAGCCCGAGATTCGAGCGTGCCGTTCCGTCCTGGCGGAGACCGAAGACCCAGGCTTCCTTCGATGCCGTCTCGGTCGGAAGCAGAGCCGCCGAATAGACGCCATACCGACCGCCGGCCGGGGCGGGCGAGGTCGTCCGGACGCCTGCGAACCCCTCCACGGTCACGTAGTTCGCGCTGAAGGTGACGAAGAGCGTACCGGATGCGTCACGCCCTTCGGCGCCGATCGGCATCCCACGGCTCCGCAGATAGGCGATTGCGCCCGGAATGATCCGCTGCTCGCCGGGAAGAAGCGGCTCGGTGATCGACCCGGCGAAGAACCCGCCGGGATGGGCGAGCGACTCCGTGAACGAGAGATTCGCCGTCACGGTCTTTGAAGACGGATTTGTCAGCACCAGCTCGCTCGAGAAGGAGGCTGCCTCCGCGAGGACCGGCAGCACCTGAACGCCCGGCGTGCGCCCGGACGGGATGCCACCCAGCCACGAGCCATCGTTCGACACGTTGTCGTTGACGACCCCGTAGGCGAGGAACGGCTCTGACCCGGAGATCCGTTCGACGAGCGCATAGCCATTCGTGAAATGGGCCCGCGCCAGAACCGAGCCGAGCTGGACCCGATCCCCCGGACCGAGGGTGACGGGATCGGGGAGGACGTACGACTGCCCGGAATCGCCGTGGGCGCCCGAGAAGAGAGTGACGCGAAGGGTGATCGTCCCGGTCGTCCCGGCGTTGACGGCCGCGAGATTGCTCCGGTCCGAGGCGTTCTCGCGAAGGCTCGGGACGTAGACCCGAGTGGCCGAGAGATCGCTGACCAGGGGAGCGGCGTAGGAGACGCCCGCGTTTCCATTCCCGGAGGGCGTCGTCGTCCGCGCCCCGAGGAACGCGAAGCCCTGGTATGGAAGGTCTCCGAGGGTGACCCGGAGAGAGCCGGAAGTCGACGGGTCGCCGGCGAGGGCCGCGCGGCTCGAGGCGGTGGAGGAACCGAGGACGTCGGGGATCAAGAGCTGGTGACCCGCCGGCACGGTCCGCCGCGTCGTGATCGCCGGGCCGCCACCGCCCGGCGGCGAGAAGGTCAGGTCGGCCGTCATCGGGGAGGGACCGGGATTCGCGAGAGTCAGCTCCGTCGTGAAGAACGACCCGCGGGCGCCGGGCGCGTGGACGGCGACGGGGACGATCCGGTCGGAGGTGATTCCCTCGATCTTGACGATCTGCGTGGACTCGGGAGAGAGGCAGCCCGTCGCCGACTTCTCCCGCACGCTCACGACGAGATCACCCGGAGCGCCCGCGCGGAAGGTGATCTGGTCCGTCCCGTCGCCCGACGTGATCTCCCCACTGCTCAGCCTCCAGACGTAGGTGCTCCCGAGTCTGGCGACCACTTGGGCGACCAGGCCGGCGGTTCCGGTCTTCGCCGAAGCCGGGGCCGTGAGGAGGGGCGACGCGGGAATCGGCTGGACCGCGACGATGAGCGCTCCGTTCTGCGAGCAGCCCGTGGAGCCGGTCGCGGCGACCGAGAGGGTCAGTGGACCCGCCGACCCGGCGGTGTAGGTGATCGCGGATGTGCCCTGCCCCGAAGTGATCGTCCCGTTGACGATCTGCCAGACGTATGAGGCCCCGGGTGTCGGACCGACGACCGAGGCCGCGAGCCCCGTCGCACCCGCGCAGACCGGACCCGACGTCTGGATCGAGGTGGACGGAATCCCGAGCACCGTGACGACCGCGGTGCCGGTTCCGGCCCCACTGCAGGCGGAGTCGGTGATCGAGACGACCTGGTACGCCGTCGAGCCGGCGGCCGCGACGTTACGCAAGAATGTCCCGGAGCCGGTTCCCGTCTGCACGTAACTGTCGCTCCAATAGGCCGTCCAGTTTCCGGAGGCCGTCACATCCAGCCGGATCGTGACCGGTACGCCGGGACAGACCGCCCCGCCGCCGCTCACCGCGGCGGTCGGCGCGGGCCTGACCGAAATCGTCACGCTTCCCGAGACTGATCCGGCGCACCCTCCGGCACCGGTGACCGAGGTGAGCGAGTAGGTCGTGTCCGCGACCGGCGAGACGTTGCGCGCCGCCGGGCTCGAGGGCGCGTTCTGGACGAAGCCGTCCGACCACTGGATCGTCCAGGGACCGCTCCCGGTGAGCGCGACGCTCAAGGTCGTGTTTGCACCAACACACGCGGTCGACGGACCGGAGAGCGTCGCCGTCGGAGGCGTGTAGACCGTGACGCTCGCCGATCCGTTCGCCGGGCATCCGCTCCTGGTCACCGTCACGCCGAGGCCGACCGGACCGGTCGCTCCTGCCGTGAAGGTGATTGCCCGCGTGCCCGTGCCGACCGCGATCGTCCCGTTCGTGATCGTCCACGCGTACGTGGCGCCGCTTCCGGCGTCCGGGACCGACGCGACGAGCCCCGTCGCGCCCGGACAGGTCGAACCGGGGGCGGTGATCGTCGCGTCCGGCGACGGGTTCACCGTGATGGCAGCCGATCCCGAGGGAGACCCCGGACAGGCCGTCGCGTCGACGACCGACGTCACGGTGTACGTCCTCGTCGCGCCCGGGTTGACGCTTCGCGTCGCCGGGCTCGAGAGGATCCCCGTCTGGAAGAAGCCGTCGCTCCAGGTCAGCGCCCAGGGCGCCGTCCCGGTCAACGCAGCAGAGAGCGGCGTCGGCTGGCCGGCGCAGATCGTGGCGTCCCCCGAGACCGCCGCCGTGGGCCGATTCGCGATCGGGATGTCGACCGAGGAACTCCGGCTGCACGGGCCGGAGGTGACCGTCGCCTGGAGGTGGACGGTCCCGCTCGCGCCCGCGGTGAAGGTGATGGCACGCGTCCCCGTCCCGGCCGTGATCGACCCACCCGTGATCGACCAGGCGTACGTCACTCCCGAACCGGCGTCCGGGACCGAAGCGAAGAGCCCTGTCGCCCCGCTGCAGGCAGAGAACGGCGCCGTGATCG
>JBBIPB010000168.1:0-4024 GCA_037443065.1 Acidobacteriota bacterium
CGCAGCTCTTCGTCGGGCTCCATCTCGTCCACGAGGTGACGAGCCCGCAGGCCTTCGACATGATTCGCGCGCGCGGCGGAAAGGTCCCGTTCCCGGGCCGGACGGTCGCGACGGTGGACCACATCGTCCCGACGGACGGCTCGCCCCGTCCGTTCGCGGACGCGATGGCCGAGGAGATGCTCCGGGCCCTCGAGCGAAACTGCCGGGAATTCGGAATCCGGTTCTTCGAGCTGGGGTCGGAAGGACAGGGGATCGTCCACGTCATCGGCCCGGAGACGGGGCTGACGCAGCCGGGAATGACGATCGCCTGCGGCGACAGCCACACCTCGACGCACGGGGCGTTCGGAGCGCTCGCCTTCGGGATCGGGACGTCGCAGGTGCGGGACGTCCTCGCCTCCCAGACTCTCGCCGTCGAGCCGCTGAAGGTCCGGCGGATCGAAGTGGGAAGCGCGCTCCGGCGCGGCGTCTATTCGAAGGACGTCATCCTTTCGATCCTCGGGCTCCTCGGCGTGAAGGCGGGGGCGGGCTTCGCCTACGAGTACGGGGGCGCCGCCGTCGACGCGATGTCGATGGACGAGCGGATGACGCTCTGCAACATGTCGATCGAGGGGGGCGCGCGGGCCGGCTACGTGAACCCCGACGCGACCACGTTCGAGTACCTGAAGGGGCGCCCCTTCGCGCCGAAGGGGGAGGCGTGGGACCGCGCCGTGACGTGGTGGTCCTCGTTCGCCTCCGACCCGGGGGCTTCTTACGACGATCTCGTCCGGATGGACGGTTCGACCCTCGAGCCGATGGTGACCTGGGGGATCAACCCGGGGCAGGTGGCGCCCGTCACGGGGCGCGTGCCGAAGCCGGGCGACGTCCCCGCCGACGGCCGGGCCTCGATCCTCGAGGCGCTCGACTACATGGGGCTCGAAGCGGGGCGAACCGTGGCCGGGATTCCGGTCGACGTCGCCTTCATCGGCTCCTGCACGAACGGACGGCTCACGGACCTGCGCGAGGCCGCGCGCGTCGCAAAGGGGCGCCGGGTGGCCAAGGGGGTCCGCGCGTTGGTCGTCCCCGGGTCGAACGCGGTCCGCAAGGCGGCCGAGCGGGAAGGGCTTGACGAGGTCTTCCGTGGGGCCGGGTTCGACTGGCGCGAGGCGGGGTGCTCGATGTGCCTCGCCATGAACCCCGACCGTCTCGTCGGGCGCGAAACGTGCGCGTCGTCCTCGAACCGGAACTTCAAGGGACGGCAGGGGAGCCCGACCGGGCGAACGCTCCTGATGAGCCCCGCCATGGTCGCCGCCGCGGCGATCGCAGGAGAGGTGGCCGACGTCCGGGCGTTCCTTCCGGAGGAACAGCCGTGAGCGCGACCACGATCACTCACGTCGCGGGAACGGCGCTGCCGCTCCCCGGCGACGACGTCGACACCGACCGGATCATCCCGGCCCGCTTCCTCGTCTCCGTCACCTTCGAAGGGCTCGAGAAGCACGTCTTTGCGGACGACCGCGTGGCGCGAAAGGGGACCGCCTCGCCACATCCGTTCGATGAGCCGGCCTTCGAGGGGGCCTCGGTCCTCCTCGTGAACCGGAACTTCGGCTGCGGCTCTTCGCGCGAGCACGCCCCGCAGGCGATCCGGCGCCGGGGGATCCGGGCCGTCGTGGGCGAGTCGTTCTCCGAGATCTTCTTCGGCAACTCGGTGGCGATCGGCCTCCCGTGCGTGACGGCGTCGCACGAAGCGGTTCGCGCCCTTCAGGAAGCCGTCCTTCGTGACCCGCGCCTTCGGGTCGTCGTGGATCTCGCGAAGAGATCCATCCGCGCCGGAACGATCTCGTCCCCGATCACTCTTCCGGACGCCGTCCGCGAGGTATTTCTTTCGGGGAGTTGGGATGCCACGGGTCTTCTTCTGGATCGCTTCGACGAGGTGGAGGCGGTCGCGAAAAAGTTGCCGTACGTGTCAGGGTTCTGAGGCCCGTGGCTTTTCGCTTGACACGACGTCCGGAAATCCGTAGGGTTCGTTTTCAAATGTTGGGCAGAAACCTGACCCCCGAGATCTCCCGGTCGGCCGCAGCGGGCCGTCCGCTGGACGGGGTCGTTCTCCTGCTTAACGGGGTCATCGTCCTCGTCCTTACAGGCGAGGTGCGGGCGACCTGATCCGGCAATAGATCAGCAACAAACGCCCCGCACCTCGCCGAGGTCGCGGGGCTTTTCGTTTTCTGGCCCCGCGAACCCCGACGAGGCCCTGCGGCTAACAGCTCGGAGGCCGAAACGGTGTTCAGCGATGTCGTGAAAAAGGGTCCCGCGCGCGCCCCGGCGCGGGCGATGCTCCGGGCCACCGGCCTCTCGGGAGCCGACATCGACCGCCCGCTCGTGGCCGTCGCGAACACCTGGACCGAGGTCACTCCGTGCAATTTCCACCTCCGGCGCCTCGCGGCGAAGGTGAAGGAGGGGATCCGGGCGGCCGGCGGGACGCCGATCGAGTGCAACACGATCGCGATCTCGGACGGGATCTCGATGGGGACCGACGGAATGCGCGCGTCGCTCGTCTCGCGCGAGGTGATCGCCGACTCGATCGAGCTTTTCGTCGCCGGACACTCCTTCGACGCGGTCGTCGCGATCTCGGGCTGCGACAAGACGATCCCGGGCACGGTCATGGCGCTCGCGCGGCTCGACCTCCCGTCCCTTGCTCTCTACGGCGGCTCGATCCAGCCGGGGAGCTACCACGGGACCGACATCACGATTCAGGACGTCTTCGAGGCGGTAGGCGCCTTCTCGGCCGGGAAGATCGACGAAGGGGAGCTGCACGCCATCGAGGAGCGGGCCTGCCCCGGAGCCGGGTCGTGCGGCGGCCAGTTCACGGCCAACACGATGGCGACGGCACTCTCCTTCCTCGGGATCTCGCCCATGGGGGCGAACGACGTCCCCGCAACCGACCCGAGGAAGGATGACGTGGCCTATGCCTGCGGCCTTCGGGTGATGGGGCTCCTGAAGGAGGGGCTGACGCCGCGCCGGATCATGACTCGCGCCGCTTTCGAAAACGCCATCGCCTCGGTTGCCGCGACGGGCGGCTCGACGAACGCCATCCTCCACCTCCTCGCGATCGCCCGCGAGGTCGGGGTGCCGCTCGTCCTCGACGACTTCGACACGATCTCCAGCCGGACGCCGATCCTCGCCGACCTGAAGCCGGCGGGACGGTTCACGGCCGTGGACATGGAGCACGCCGGCGGCATCCGGCTCGTGGCGAAGCGGCTGGCCAACGCGGGGCTTCTGAAGGAGGCCGTGACGGTGACGGGGCGCTCGATCCTCGACGAGGCCCGGACTGCCGTCGAGACGCCGGGACAAGCCGTCATCCGCCCGATCGATCATCCCCTGAAGCCCTCCGGCGGCCTCGCGATCCTCCGCGGCTCGCTCGCGCCGGAAGGGTGCGTCGCGAAGCTTGTCGGGCACGACCGGACGAAGCACGTCGGGCCGGCGCGCGTCTTCGACGGAGAGATCGCCGCGTTCGAGGCGGTCCAGAACCGCCGGATCCACGAAGGGGACGTCGTCGTCATTCGTTACGAGGGGCCGAAGGGGGCGCCCGGGATGCCGGAGATGCTCAGCGTCACCGCCGCCCTCGTCGGGCAGGGGCTCGGCGGGTCGGTGGCCCTCATCACGGACGGGCGCTTCAGCGGCGCGACGCACGGCTTCATGGTCGGGCACGTCGCCCCCGAAGCAGCCGCCGGCGGCCCGATCGCCCTCCTCGAGGAGGGAGACCGGATCACGATCGACGTCAAGGCCCGCCGCCTCGACGTGGACGCGCCCCTCGAGGCGCGCCGCGCGACCTTCCGGCCGAGGGCCCCGCGCGCCACCTCCGGAGCCCTCGCCAAGTACGCCCGCCTCGTTTCGTCCGCCTCGGACGGGGCGATCACCGGATTCGCCCCCGAAGGAGCCCGCGCATGAGCACAGCCTTCCGAACGGAAACCGAAACCCGCCCGCGCGTCCGCGCCGCCCGGCTCTTCGTCGACGAGCTGGTCCGGCTCGGCGTCACGCACGTCTTCGGCCA
>JBBIPB010000169.1:0-3979 GCA_037443065.1 Acidobacteriota bacterium
GGGTGACGGGCACCGCTGCGGCGTCGGACACCAGAACGGCATCCATCGACCCGTTCTTTCCCTCCTTTTTTCCAAGAGAATCCTCGGGTCTTCTCTCCTCGGCCATCGAGCTGGCCGGTACGTTCACTGCCTGGTCGCTGCGGGCGGCCTTCATCGCCATGGCCGGCGCCGGAATCCCTCCTGCGACGCCTCCCTCCAGACGGCCGACCATCCCTCGCCGCCCCGGCCCGCCGATCCCGTAGCCCTCCTCGAACTTGAGCCGGTCGGGCCGCGGCGCCGGCCACCCGGGCACGGCGCCGAAGCCGATGCTCTCGAGGAAAAAGGTCTGCCCCATGCCGAGCGTGACGCGGCTCGTGGCCGCGCGCGCGCGGTTCGGATAGAGGGAAAGCGCGGACGGCGGATGGTGCGGCGCGAAGAGGTCGAGACTCCTGTCGTACATGTACGCGAGGAGCTCGGCCGATTGTCGAAGCGGATGGTCGGGCGTCGCGCCCGCCACCGTGACCCGCCACGTCTCCTTCGTTCCGGGGCGAAGCCGGTCGCGGAAGGTCGAGAAGGCGATCTTCAGCTCGCGGTCGTCCCACGGGACGAAGACGGTTGCCGTCTGCTGAAGAACCTGATGGTCCCGGACGGCGAGGAGCGTGGCGGCGAGGCCCCCCCGGTCGCTCTCGAGAACCGGGATCTCGATCAGTGCCGGATCCCTCCCCGCCGTCAGGATCCGGCGCTCGGCAAGGTGACCGGCCCGGACGATGTCGACGAAGAGCGTCTCTCCGGGAATCCCGGAGGTCGCGAGGAGCCGCACGGTCCCGCCCACGGTCACCGAAGGCGACTCGGCGAGGAGGAGCGCGGGCATCGGAACGGGTGCCGAACGGGAGACGACGAGGAAATCGTACGGGACGGCGAAACGGCCGCCGAAGGCGTCTTCTGTTTCGTAGCTGAGGCGGTATGCGCCCGCCGGGAGCTGGCCGAGATCGAGCCGGGCCTCTCCTTTCGTGTCGTGCTCCGCAGTGCCGGTAGCGACCACGGTCCCCTCGGGCCAGTCGCGCGTCCACTCTTCGGCCGAGAAACGGGTTTCCCAGCGCGGGCGGAGCCGGTCGCCAGGGGTCAGAACTCTCAGGTCCTCGCGTCCCGATTCATTTGGGTCGCCCTCGGCTCGGGAAGCGCCGTTGGGGGAGTTCTTGGAAGGAAGATCAGCCGGAAGCAGCGTCTTCGGAGGAGGAACCAGGTTCGAGAGCCGCCACGTTCCGCGCCCGGCGCGCGGCGCACCATCGAGATCGGTCCTCACGATTTCTACCGAACTCGTCTTTCCTTCTAAGAAGAAATTCGTGCTCTTCCCGATCCGCGCCTCGACCGCGACGAACCCGAGACGGAAGCTCCGGTCCGCCGAACGCGTTTCGCCCCCGTCGTCCGTGACGTCGACCCGGAGGGCGAACCGCCACGTCACATCCTTCGACGCCGTGGGGTCCGCGGCCTTCCGCTCGTCGGCTTTCGGCGTGAACGTCATCTCGAACGACCCGTCCTCGCGGAGAGGCGCGGTGCCCGTCGCCACCGTCTGCGCGGCCACGGCCGGCGCGAAATAGCGCCACCACCCCCACCACGGCCAGACCGGCTCGCGCGTCATGCGCCACCGGACGCTGCCGCTCGCGACGGGGAGGCCGAAGTAGTACCGGGCCTCGCCGCGAAAGGTGGCAGGCCGGTTCAGCCGGAGCGCCGCGGCCGGCTCTTTGAGCGTCACCTCGAAGGTGGGACGCTTGTACTCCTCGACGGAAACCTGCGTCGCGCCACCGAGGGACGTCCGGACCGACCAGCCGCCGAGAAGGCGGCCCGCCGGGATCGCGAACTCTCCCGCCGCCGTCCCGAAGCCGTTCGTCTTCGCACTCTTCGTCGCGACGACTTGCCCGTTCACGTCGTGGAGAGAGACCGTGACCGGCGTCTCGGGCAGGACCGCGTAGCGCGCCTCACGCCCGCGGTACGCGACGACCTTCCAGAGGATTTTCTGGAGAGGACGGTAGACGCTCCGGTCCGTGTAGATGAGAGCGGACGAGCTTTCCGAAGGCGGCGAGGGCTTCCAGAAGCCCGAGGCGCTCGGGTCGAGAGCGAGGTTTCTCCCCTTCCTGGCGACGACGAAATACGCTCCCCCCGGGCCGGGCGGCGCTTCGAACGTCGCGAGCCCGTCCGTGCCCGAGACGGCCGAGAGAATCCTCTGGTGCCCGCTGTGCCAGTCGTACCGCCAGAGGGCCACGTTCGCGCCGGCGACCGCCGTCCCTTCCGAGCCCGAGAGGACGCGCGCCTCGATCGCGCCCCCATCCGTCTGGCGGACGGCAAGGACGAGATCCGTCACGAGGAGGTGGACGGCGAGGAGCCGGTTTCCCTCTCTTACGAAATCGGGACGCGCCGAAGCGACGATCAGATAAGCGCCTGGCTTCGCGAGCGGTGGCGTCACGAACGTCCGATGCGTCCGAAGGTCCGGCGTCGCCGGCAGCGCGACCTGCCACGAAGCTCCTGGCTTCGTGCCGGCGACGATGTCGGCGATCTCACGCCAGGAGGGGAGGAGGCTGTAGTCCCTCGCGGCCGCAAGCCGCGCCTCGAGGTCGAACGGGTAGGCGCGGAAATGGAGCGCCGGGACGTTCCGGTGCTTCACCTCGATGGACCGCTTCCCCGGACCGTCGCTCGACATCGAAGCGATCTGGAAGTCGGGCGCGTCGAGCCGGGCGACGATCGACGCGCAGCGGCGTCCGCCGACGGCGTCCGGATACGCCTTCGAGCCCCGAAGCGCGAGGCGCCGCGCGTCGACGAGAGCGTCGGGCCGGTCCTCGGAGGCGACCATCTCAGAAAGCTCCGCCATCCCCATCGCCCACCACGAGACGCCTCGGAAAGCCGGGAGCCTCCGCTCGAGATCCTTCCGGATCGCCTCCTTGTCCGACGGGTCAGTCAGGGACGCGCCGAGGCGGCGCAGGCGCTCGAGGCGCACCTCCAGCTCGGCCTCGTGCTCACCCCGGGTGCGGTGCCACGCCTCGAGGTCGTCGAGGAGCGCGCCGATCCGGACGAGCGGGTGGACCGACGGGTCGTCCACATCCACGCGCTCCGAGGCCGCGGGATTTCCCGCGATCAGGGAGTCCCGGTCGAGCGCGAAGAGCTCGTTCGACTGCTCGGGCCGCCATCCGCCGGTGTCGGCGAGGAAGGCAGTGAAGAGATACGTCACCGCGTCGCGCACCGTGCCGCGAACCGCGCGCGGGTAGTCGTTCACCTCGACGAACTCGGAGAGGGTGTCGACCGGCTCCGCGCCGAGCCTCCCGCGCTCCTTCCAGACCGCGCCGAAGGCCCGGGCGGCCTCCGACGTGATCTGGTCGCGCGTCCAGGCCTTGAGATCCACGGTCCCCCTCGTCTCCACCTTCTCCCGCTGGCCGATCTCCCACGAGTAGGCGCGCCCGTACGTGACGAGAGCGTCGGCGAAGAAGAGGTTCAGGATCGCCTGTGCCCGCGCTCCCTTCGGCCACGGCTCGTCGCGGAGGAAGCGGACGGCGGTCTCGTAGCCGTGGAGCGCCTCGCGAAGCTGGACCTCGCGGACGAGCGCCTTCGTCTCCTCCGCCTCGTCTCCCCGGGCACGCGCCGCGGTTCGGATCGCCGCGGCCTCCCGGGCCGCCTCTTCGAGCTTCTGCTCGGAGACGAGCCGGTCGACGTTCTTCCAGTTCGGGACGGCGAGGCCGAGAATGGCGAGGAGAAGGGAGAGGGCGGCTTTCTTCATGATCGCTCCCGACAGTCTAGGACCGCCGCAGGGCCCGGGCGGTTCCCGACCCCGGCGCGCCGGCGGCACGCTGGCGCCCGGGGCCTTCCGCCTTCTTCTCGCCCTCGCGGCGCTCGCCGGCCCGGCCCTGGTCGTTCCCCGCGTCGTGAGAAGTCCCCTGACGACGGTCCCTTGCGGGCGGGCGCTCCCGGACTGCCGGCTCGGAGACCCGATCATCGGCGTCTCCGTCCTCGGGCG
>JBBIPB010000170.1:0-3875 GCA_037443065.1 Acidobacteriota bacterium
ATCGCGAGGAAGAGCGTCCCGCCGTCCTCGCCGACGTCGAAGACGGTCACGATGTGCGGGTGCTGGAGGCGCCCAGAGATCCGCGCCTCCTTCAGGAAGCGGGCCTTGGCCTCCTCGGGATTGAAGCTCCCCTCGGCTTCGCTGAACCGGATCGTCTTGAGCGCGAGTTCGCGGTCGATCTGCGGGTCGTGCGCGAGGTAGACGACGCCCATCGCGCCCTTCCCGAGAACGCGCCGGATCTCGTAGCGGCCGATCCGATCGGGGGTCTTCTCCATCCGAGAGGGCGGATTCTACCCGCCGCTGCCCGATTTTCCTTCCGGATCTTCCGGATCGACGGGCGTCGGGCTTTCGTCCGTCAGGAGCGTCTCCTCGTTCCTCCCGGCCTCGGGGAATCCGGACTCGCGGGCGGCGAGAAGAGCCTCGGCTTCGGCGAGGCGCTCTCTCGGGACGGCCACCGCGATCGGCGACAGGTCGTTGTCCTCCACCAGGGGCGTCATGTGGAAGCTCCGGTCGACGACCCGCGCCGGGATTCCCTCGCTGTCGAGGAACCCCGCGAGAATGGCGGCCTCCGTCTCGTTCGGGACCCCTTTCACCGCCGCCCAGTCCTGGTCGTGCTTTTCTTCCGGTCCGCTCATCGGCGCCTCCTTCCGTCAGGGAACGACCGTGGCCTGCCCCTCCGGCAGGGTCCCGGAGGGAAGGATGCACCCGATACGGGCCGCGTGCGTGTCTCCCGATTCCCGAAGCGCGGCGAGGAGGGGCGAGACGTCTTCCGGACGGACGGCGAGGAGGAGCCCGCCCGACGTCTGGGCGTCCGCGAGGAGAAGAAGGTCCTCCTCCGGGATGCCGGCGGCCTGGAGCCAGCCTCCCGCGGTTTCGAGGTTCCGTCTCGACCCGCCCGGGACGCGCCCGCGCGCGAGAAGGCGCCGGGCCCCGGGCAGGAGCGGAACGGCGGAAACGGAGACCTCCGCCGCCGCGCCCGAGCCGCGAAGCATGGCGCCGAGGTGCCCGAGGAGGCCGAAGCCGGTCACGTCCGTCCCGGCGGAGACATCGAACCGGGCCGCGGCGCGCGAGGCATCCCGGTTGAGACGCACCATCGAGACGACGGCGGCCGCCTCTTCTTCTCCGGACGGAAGCGTCTCCTCGTCCACGGCCCGCCCGTCCCGCTCC
This sequence comes from Acidobacteriota bacterium, assembly GCA_037443065.1. Taxonomy (GTDB): domain Bacteria; phylum Acidobacteriota; class Thermoanaerobaculia; order UBA5066; family UBA5066; genus DAOMFB01. Next base: position 1,168 of record JBBIPB010000170.1, read on the forward strand.
GCAAGCGCCCTCGCGCGGAGGGCGACGGTCACGATCCCGGTTCCGATCGGCTTCGTCAGGACCAGCGCGTCGCCCGGACGCACCCCCACGTTCCGGCGAATCTCCGAGGCTTTCGCGCGCCCCGTCACCGCCATCCCGTAGACCGGGACGTCGAAGTCGGTCGAGTGGCCGCCGAGAATCGGGACTCCGGCCTGCGCGGCCGCCTCTGCGCCCCCCCTGAGGATCTCGCCGAGCACCTCGAGCGGGAGCGCCTTCGTCGGGAAGCCGACGACGTTCAGCGCGAAGAGGGGCTCGCCCCCCATCGCCCAGATGTCCGATAGGGCGTTGGCCGCCGCGATCCGGCCGAAGTCGAAGGGGGACTCGACGATCGGCGTGAAGAAGTCGAGCGTCGAGAGGATCGTCTCGGCATCCGGGTCGCCCCTTCGGCCGAGGCGGAAGACGGCCGCGTCGTCGGACGACTCGTACCCGACGAGAGCGCGCGGGTCGTCGACCCGCGGCAGAGCTCCCAGCAGCCTCGTGAGGTCAGCCTGACCCAGCTTGCACGCTCACCCCGCCGACGAGGCGAAGACCAGGATCGAGGGGTGCGTGCGCGCGACGCGCTCCATGCCGGCAGTCTACGATGCCTGCCGGGCGCGCCGCGCGGTCCCGGAGAGTCAGAAGTCGCCGCTCTGGACGAACCCGGCGATCTGCTTCACGGCGAGGCTCGCGACGGCGCCCGCCGCCGCGCCCATGATCGCCTTGCCGCGCGTCCGCCCGAGCCAGAAGCCGAGGGCCGCCGCCCCGATCAGGCAGGGGAGCGGGTAGCGCTGCACGGTCGCGAGCGCGCTCCCTTTCCAGTCGAAGCCGGCGGGCAGGAACTCGAAGGCGCCGGTGGCCCCGCCGACGGGTCCCTCCGGCGACGCCCCGTGAGGAGCCGGCGGACGGACCTCGGTGGCGGACATCAGTCGTCTCTCCGCCGCAGGAGCAGGCCGAGAAGGAAGCCGGTCGCGAGGGCGATTCCGAGCGCCTTGCCGGGATGGTCGCGGACGAAGCCCGACGTCTTGTCGACGACGTCGTCCCATGAGGTCTCGGCGATCCGGTCGCGCAGGTCGCGCGCCTTCTGCCGGACGTCGCCCGCGACGTCGTCCAGCTTCGCCCGGACCCGGGCCCCGCGATCCGAGAGGCTCTCCCGGGCCGCATCGATCTTCTCTTCGACCACCTTTGCCGCGTTCTCGAGATTGGGTGTGTCGGCCATGGACGGATCCTCCTGTCGGCGGGACGGAATATTCTCACAACCTGTCCGAAGGAGGGAGGCCCGCCGGCGCTAGGATGGGATTGTCATGCTCCCCCTCCGGGAATCCGCGGGCCGCGCCGGGGCCGTCCTTCGCGGCACGTTCCACCGCTTTCTGGACGCGCGCGGCTTCGACCTCGCCGGCTCACTCGCCTACTCGTCGCTCCTGACGATCGTCCCGCTCATGGCGGCCGTCACGTTCCTCACGTCGACGGTCTTCGGTGCGACCGGCAACGGGCTCTACCGCATCATCCGCTGGATCGTACCGGGGGCAGGGCCCGCCGTCCTGGACGCCATCCAGATCTTCGCGCGTCAGGCCATGAGGCTCGCCGGCACGGCCTCGATCTTTTTCCTCGCCGCCTCGGTCCGGACCTTCTTCCAGATCGAGGGGGCCGCCAAGAGCCTCTGGGGGACGACCGTCCACCCGCGCCCCTTCCTCAGCCGCCTCGCGATCGCTCTCGCGCTGATGGTCGTCGGGCCCGTCGCTCTCGGCATCGTGACCTCGTTCCTTCTCGAAACCGGTACCCCCTTCGACGAGTTCCGCTGGTTCGGCTTCGTCGGCATGGCCGTTCTCCTCCTCCTCCTCTACCGGATCCTGCCCGGGGCCCGCGTGAGGTGGGGACCGGCCGTCGCTGCCGCCCTTTTCTCCGCGGCCGGACTGACGCTCGTCCGGATCGTCTTCGCCCGGAGCGCCCGCCTCCTGACGAGCTTCCGCTCCACGATGTCGTACGTCTACGGGCCGATCTCGGCGGCCGTCATCTTCATCCTCGCGGTCGGTATCGGGTTCGCGATCTTCCTCCTCGGCTTCGCCCTCGCCCACGCGATCCAGTTCCGCGAAGAGCTCTCCGGCCAGGACTCGCCAGCGCGGACCGGGCACGGCCTCCGGCTCTACGAGGCCGTCTCGATCCTCATCCCCCTCGCCACCGCGTGGGAGGCCGACCGCGCGTCGCGCCCGCTCTCCACCCTGGCCGAAACCGCGGGCCGGCCCGCTGACGAGGTCGAGACCGTCCTGGCGCGCCTCGTCGTCGACGGCCTCGTCCGGCGCGATCCCTCCGGGACATACCTCCTCGGACGCCCCCCCGACGAGATTTCCGTCTGGGCGGTCGCACGGGCCATCGGCGAGTCGGCACCGCGCACGGTCCCGGCCGAGGACGACCCCGTCGCGAGGACCCTCCGCGAAGTCTTCATCCGCGCCACGCGCGAGGAGCGGGGCGTCCTCCAGGGGACGAGCCTCAAGGACCTCCTCCGCCCCGCCCGGTCGGTCTCCACGATCCGGAGTTGAAAAAGAACGCACGCGAATTGACGCTCCGCCCTCTTCCCGCTAGTCTTCGCGGTCCTGTCCCGAACAGGTGGGGCTGTAGCTCAGTTTGGGAGAGCGCCTGAATCGCACTCAGGAGGTCGACGGTTCGATCCCGTTCAGCTCCACCAACTTATCCCG
>JBBIPB010000171.1:0-3759 GCA_037443065.1 Acidobacteriota bacterium
CTCTCATCGGAGAGCTTTCGTGAACCGCAATTTAGCAGACCTGACCCCGACGCCTCTCGGCGCGCCTCGCGCGGCGCGAGGAGATCTGCCGCAGGTACGAGGCGGCATTCCGCGAGACGCCGGGCGTGTCGTTCCCTGCGGTTCCGGAGGGGGCGGTCTCGGGACGACACCTCTTCACGATCTGGGTCGATCCGGCGCGCCGCGACGATATCCTCGCGGCCATCCAGGCGAAGGGCGTGGGCGTCGCAGTCAACTACCGCGCCGTCCACCTGACGAAGTACTACAGCGAGCGGTTCGGCTTCCGCCGCGGCATGTTCCCGAACGCCGAGCGGATCGGCGACTCGACCATCACGATCCCGCTCTGGCCCGCGATGACCGATGCGCAGGTGGACGAGGTCATCGCCGCGGTCCGGGCGGCGGTGGCCGAGCCTCGCTGAAGGCACCGTTCCGCGCTCCCCGGCCCTCGGCGGACGTCCGCCACGGCCGGGGCAGGCTCATGAAGTGTGGGACGGTCCCACTTGACTCCCGTCCCACGGTCTCGTACTATTCCCGCGTGAAGGTGGCTTCCACCCGCTCCACGGGAACCCTCGAGCTCGTCGAGCGGGAGATGAAGCCCGACGCCAAGAAGCGGGTCTCCCTCGGAAGGGCCCTCGCGGGGATGGACCCGGAGGTCCGGTTCGACGTCTACCGGAACGAGGCCGGGCAGCTGATCCTCGATCCGCGGATCTCCGTGCCGGCACGTGAAGCGTGGCTGTTCCGGAACCCCGAGGCCCTCGCGGCGGTCCAGCGCGGCCTCGCCGAGGCGGCTGACGGAAAGACGCGCTCCCTCGGTTCGTTCGCGAGATACGCGGACGAGGAATGAACCGCGAGCTGCGGTTCACGGCCGTCGCCGCAGAGACCCTCCGCCAGCTGGAGAAAGACCCGCACCGTGAGGGGCTCCTCGGGCAGGTCCGGAAGACGCTCGGCCTTCTCGAGACGGATCTCCGGCATCCGTCCCTGAAGACGCACGAGTTCGTCTCGCTTCGAGGGCCGGGCGGAGAGAAGGTCTTCGAGGCCTACATCCAGAGCCGGACGCCTGCGGCCTGGCGGATCTTCTTCTCCTACGGCCCGGACCGGGTGGAGAGAGGGAAGAGGGTTCCGATTCTGACGATTGTCGCCCTCACCCCGCATCCTTGACGCAGGGGACCGGCCCTCAGAGGCCCCGGCCGATCGCCTCGCCCCGCTCGATCCGGGCCCCGAGGGCGATCCCGTCCCGCCAGCCTCCGGTCAGGATCAGCGTCCCCGGCTCCCCCGCGGCCTTCTCGACCTCCGCGAGGTCCTCGTCGAGGGCGGCCATCGTCCGGAAGTGTCCGATCTGGAGCTGGGGGATCGCCTTGGGCCAGCGCGTGATCCAGGTCCGCTCGGGAGCCGAGCGCGAGAGGCCGGGATGGAGGCGCCGGACCTCGGAGAGGGCGAGGTCGGAGAGCGTCGCATCGTCCGCGGAGGCGATCTCCTGGTCGAGCGCGCCGCCGAGGAACGAAGTCGTCAGGGCGACCCCTTCCGAGGCACGGCCGGTGAAGAGCGAGGCTGGGTAGAGAACCCCGAGGGAACGGATCCCTTCGCCCCTCGGGACGAGGACGCCGAATCCCTTCGGCGCGTCTTCCGGCGTCGAGGGCTGGAACGCGAAGACGACCGTGGCAACCGGGGAGACGGGAAGCCCGGCGACGGGTCCGCCCGAGCGGGGAAGGAGGCCCGCGAGCAGCCGCGCGGTGGCGGTCGGCTCGAGCGTGAGGACGACGACGTCGGCGTCGGCCGCTCGTCCGTCCGCCGTCCGAACGGTCCAACGGCGCCCGGGAGCACCGGCGCGCGGCCCCTCGAGCGCCGTGACGGGGGCATGCGTCTCGATCCGGACGCCGCGGTCGGCGAGCGCCATCGCGAGCGCCTCGACCATCTGGAATAGCCCGCGGGTGAATGTGACCGTCCTGGCCCGGTGCTTCTTCGCCTTCGAGCCATCGGGATTCCGTATGAACGATCCGCCGCCGCGGAAGAAGTCGCGGATCACCGATCCCGAGCGCCCTTCGGCCTCCCAGAGGTGCGGAAAGGCGCTCCGGACCGAGAGGGCGCCCGGGTCGCCCGCGTAGACACCGGAGACCATCGGCCCGGCGCCGTAGGTGGCGGCGTCCTCGCCGAAGCGCCGGACGAAGAAGTCGTGGACGCTCTCGTCCGCGAGCGCGGCGTCGCGGCGCGGCACGCGGAGGTCGCCGAGGAGCCGGAGCTTTCCCCGCGTCGAGAGGGCACTGGTGAAGAGCCCCTTCGGGCCCGGGACGATGGCGCGCGGCCGGCCCCCGCGGACGATCCAGCGCGGGGCCCGTGGGTCGGCGAGGACGAGGTCCTTCGTCAGGCCGAGGTCGGCGATCAGGCGGTCGGCGGCCTCTGTCGTCCGGAGGGTGTTCGGGCCCGCCTCGAGGACGAATCCTTCGTCGCGAATCGTCCGGACAGAGCCCCCGAGCCGTCCCTCGGCCTCGAGGAGGACGGTCTCGCCGGGCGAGCCGCGGCGGTAGGCCGCGACGAGCCCCGCGATCCCTCCGCCGACGATCACGACCTTTCGCGTCATCCGCGCCGCCGGAGCGTGCCTGAGACCGTCGCCGCGAGCGAGCGGATGAAGTCGGGGTGGTCATTCAGCCCCTCGGTGACGACGTAGTGCGGGATCCCGAGCCTGGCGGCCTGGTCGCGATAGAGGATGCGGCACTCGTAGAGGGTCTCCACGTGGTCGGAGACGAACGCGGCGGGGACGACGACGACCTGCTGCGTCCCTTCCACCGCGAGTTCCTCGAGAACGTCTCCCGTGGACGGGGTGAGCCACGGGACCGGTCCCACCTTCGACTGGTATCCGATCCGCGAGCGGTACCGACGGCCCAGGGCTGTGTCGATCGCGGCAATCGTTTCGGCGATCTGCCGGGGGTAGGGGTCTCTCTTCTTCTCGACCGTCGAGACTGGAAGAGAGTGAGCCGAGTAGAGAAGGACGGTGGCGGACGGGTCCGGATCGGGAAGGGTCGCCACCGCGGCGCGGATCCGGTCGGCGTGCGCGGCGATGAAGAGCGGCTCGTCGTACCAGGAATCCGGCGCGTCGAGCCGCTCGGGGCTCCACCGCATCCGGGCGAGGGCCTTCGTCGCGCGGTTGAACGAGCCCTTCGTCGTCGTCACCGAATACTGCGGGTAGAGAGGGAGGACGACGAGGCTTGTTACCCCGCCTGCTTTCAGCTCCGAGAGCGCCTCCTCGACCGTTGGAGACGAACAGGTCATCCCGACGCGGACGAGAGCGGGCGAACCGGAGGCGGCAAGTTCGCGCTCGAGGAGCCCCGCTTGCGTCCGGGACCACCGGCGGATCGGGGACCATCCGATCTGCTCGTACGTCGCGGCCGCTTTTGGCGCGCGAATTGCGGTGATGAGGAAGGCGACGATCTGCCGAAGAGGTGACGGCAGATCGATGATCTCCCGGTCGGAGAAGAGCTCGTAGAGGAAGGGCCGGAGCTCCTCGCGCCGTTCCGGCCCGCCGAGCTGGACGAGGAGGACACCGACCCTTCCGGCCATCTACAGCGTCCGGGAAAAGATCTTCGGGGCGTCGGCGGCCTTCTTCTCGAGATAGGCGTCGAAGAGCATCGCGACGTTCCGGATGAAGATCCGACCCATCGCGGTGACGCGGATCTCGTCGTCCGTCTCGACGACCATCCCGTCGGCGACGAATTCCGGAAGCTTCGCCTCGGCCGACGCGAAGACCGC
>JBBIPB010000172.1:0-3546 GCA_037443065.1 Acidobacteriota bacterium
AGCGCCATGATCGTGAGGTAGGGATTGATCTCGAGCGAGTCGGGGAAGAGGCTCGCGTCGGCGGCGAAGAGCCACGGCACTCCGTGAACCCGCCCCCACGCATCGGTGACCGAGTCGGACGCGCTCGTCCCCATCCCGCACCCTCCCATCAGGTGGGCGGCCGAGACGGAGATCTTCCCGGCGCGGAAGTTCTTCTCGTGGATCCGCGTGTCGATCGAGCCCGCGTCCTCACGCGAAAGGAGCGGCGGATCGGCGGAGGGGGCGTGGACGCGAAGCGCCCCCGCGGCGAAGAAGATCCGCGACGCCGCGCGCGTGGCGCGAACCAGGGCCGCGACCGTCCCGGGGGTGAACGTGTAGTGGACGACAGGCCGGCCGGCGGCGTCCACGGTGACGCGGTTTTCCGGCACGGCCTTGTCGCACGCGAGGACGAGGATCATCTGCAGCCGCGAGAAGGCGCGCATCAGGGCGCTGTGCGGCGCCCCGAACCCCGTCAGGTTCTTCGCCGTCGTGAAAGGGAAGTACATGCAGGTCTCGAGGAGGAAGCCCTCCTCGACGGCCCGGTCCAGGTAGAAGCTCTTCGGATGACCGACGTCGTTCGTGATCTCGCGCGGATGCTCGCCGACGAGGATGTGCGCCGGATGGCAGGTGAAGCCTGCGCCGAGGCGCGGAAGGCCTTTCCCGAATCCGGAGCGGAGGAGGAGGGCCGGGCTCCCGACGGCTCCGCCGGCCACCACGACGGCTTTCGCGCTCACGGAGTACTCGCCGGGCGTCCATTCGGACGGCTCGCCCTTCTCCCCGGGTGCGCGCGCCGAGACCCGGAGGATCACGCGGCGTTCCTCGATCCGGACGGCCTCGGCCCGCGTGACGGCCTCGACTCCCCCGGCGAGAGCCTTCGGAAGCTGGACGCGGTGCGTCCCCTGCTTGGCGCCGTTCGGGCAGCCGAGGTTGCAGAGGCTCGAGCCGAGACATCCCTTCAGGTTCAGCGGGAACTGCTCGGCGCGATAGCCCGCCTTCTCGCACCCTTCGACGAAGAGCCGGTTGTTGTCGTTGAGGAGGTCGGGCGGCAGGAGGTGGACGTTGTTCTCCCCGGAGAATCGTCGCGAGCGCCGCTCGATGTCCGAATGCGGGAGTCCCGCGACGTTCCAGCCGCGGATGACGCGCTCGGGGGCGATGAGCGAGGTCCCGGTGTAGACGACGGTCGAGCCACCCCACGCCCGCCCGAAGGCGAGCGTCATCGTCCCCTCGGCCGTCAGGACGCCGCCCCCCTCCTCGTAGAGGGCATCGGCCATCTCCGCCTCGCGCCCCGTGTACTCGGAATCGCTGAGGCGCCCCCCCTGCTCGACGACGAGGATCCGGTAGCCGGCGCGCGCGAGCGGCGCGAGCCCTTCGGCCACGGTCCCTCCACCGGCCCCCGACCCGACGATCACGACGTCGAAGCTCTTCTCGATCACGAGAAGGCCCCTCCGCCGGCCGCTCGCCGAGCGTCCCAGCCTCGCGCGTCGGCGCGATATCCGATCGCACGGCCGGCCTCCGGACGCGCGTAGTACCCGAGGTAGACGAGCGTCCGGATCCCCCAGAAGCCGCGCCGGATCAGGACGAGAGGCGCGTTCTCGAGGCCCGAGAGGAACGCGGTCCGCTCCGGCGGGGAGAGGGACGCGAACGGCTTCCCCCGCCGGAGCACCGGGAGAAGCCCGATGGCGCGGATCAGGAGCCGGAGCTGCCTCTTCACGGAGGACGGGCGCGGCTCGAGGGTCTTCTCCACGAGACGCTCGACCTCGGTCCATCCCGCCTCGTCGAGGCGACCCGCCTCCGGGACGACCGTCACGGCGATGGCGCGAAAAACGTCCCGGACCCCGTCGAGAACCATTCGCGAAGTCTATCCCGGCGGAGTCGAAGTAGACTCTCCCCGGGCGGGGCCATGGAACGAGAGCTGATCGACGGACACGGCCGACGGATTACCTACGTCCGGATCTCGGTGACGGACCGCTGCAATCTTCGCTGCGTCTACTGTATGCCGGAGAACCAGACGTTCCGGCCGCTGCCGCACCTCATGTCCCGCGAGGAGATCCGCCGTGCCGCGGCGCTCCTCGCCTCCTTCGGCGTCACGAAGGTGCGCGTCACCGGGGGCGAGCCGACGACGCGCCCCGACCTCGTCGGCATCGTCGGCGACCTTTCCGCCATCGGTTTCCCGCGGGGGATCGCCCTCTCGACGAACGGGGTCCTCTTCCCGCGGATGGCACGCGATCTCCTGGCCGCCGGCCTGACCCGGGTGAACGTCTCGCTCGACGCCGCAGAGGCCGAGCACTTCCGGAAGCTCGCGCGCCGCGACCATTTCCAGCCCGTCCTCGACTCGATCGACCTCGCCCTCTCCCTCCCGTTCGACTCCGTGAAGATCAACGCCGTCGTCATCCGGGGCTTCAACGACGACCAGATCCTGCCGCTCGCCGCGATGACGCACGAGAAGAACCTCGGTGTGAGGTTCATCGAGTTCATGCCCTTCGGCGACAACGCCTGGACCGAGGCGGACTGGATGGGCTGGCGCGAGGTGAGGGAGCGCCTGATCGCGGCCGGCTACGAGCTGTCGCCGGTCGAGAAGAGCGAGGTCGCGGGCCCGGCCGACGAATATTCCGTCCGGTCTCCGCGGGGCGAACACCGGGGGACCATCGGGTTCATCACTCCCGTCTCGGACCGTTTCTGCGACACGTGTAACCGGATGCGGCTGACACAGGACGGCTTCCTCAAGGGGTGCCTCTTCGGGCACAACGACGTGGACCTCCTCCGTCCGATGCGCGCGGGGGCGTCGGACGGGGAGCTGGCCGCCGTCATCGAGAAGGCCGCCGCCGTGAAGGAGGAGCGCCACCCGATGTTCGTCGGGATGCAGAAGAACTTCCTCCCGCTCCACGCCCGGAACATGTCCGAAATCGGGGGGTAGGCCCCTGCGCGTCGCGATCCTGACGATCTCGGACCGCTCGTTCCGTGGGGAGCGCGAGGACCGCGGCGCTCCGGCGGTGGCCCAGGCCCTGGGGCGCCTCGTCGCCGGAGTCGAGATCGTCGAAAGGAAAATCATCCCGGACGACGGGACGATCATTCAGTCGGAGGTCCGGCGTCTTGCCGACGGCGGCCTTGCAGACCTCGTTTTGACGACGGGGGGAACGGGCCTCTCCCCCCGCGATGTCACGCCGCAGGCCACGAAGGCCGTGATCGACTACGAGGTCCCGGGCCTCGGCGAGACGATGCGTGCCGCAACCCGCGGCGCCCTCCCGACGGCCGTCCTCTCGAGGCAGATCGCGGGCGTCCGGGGCCGGGTCCTCGTCGTCAACCTCCCGGGCTCTCCCTCCGGCGCCCTCGAATGCCTCGAGTCGATCGCCTCCGTCCTCCCGCACGCCATCGCGACGCTCCGCGGCGAGGCGGGGGACGCGCACCCTCGGAAGAGCTAGCTCCGCGCGAGATCGTCGAGCGCCCGGCCCAGCCGCGCTATCCCTTCGCGGAAGGTCTCCGTCTCGACCGAGAGGCCGATCCGGACGTGATCAGGGCGGCCGAAGAACT
>JBBIPB010000173.1:0-3472 GCA_037443065.1 Acidobacteriota bacterium
CGGAGAAGCTCGCCCGGAGGGACGATGTAGTACGCCGCGGCGCGGACGAGGACGCGGACCAGAGCCTCCGGCAGAAACGGCGCCTCGTCGAGCGCCGCCACGATCTCCCGCTCCTCCGTCCCCTCCGGCGGCGGCGGCGGATCGAGCGCGGCGACGATTCCCGTCACGAGCCGGCTGCCGAACGGCGCGGCGACTCGCGCTCCGATGGGAGGGGCTGCCGCCTCCTCCGGAAGGCGGTAGCTCGGAATTCCTGGAAAGCGGTTCGGGACGAGGAGAGCGACCCGGCCCGGCCGCACGTCAGATCCGGAGCCGCGGCGGGTCGTTGGCCCCCGACTCCTCGGCGTCGGCCCCCGGAGCGTCCGCTTCGGCGTCGACGAAGCGCGCCTGAACGGGATCCCACCGGTGCCGCCGCGCCGAGTCGAGGGAGAGGTCGGGGACGATCGTCAGGATCGTCCTCTCGATCGAGAGGTCCCCGGGAGCGAGGGAGACGGAACGCTCCACCCAGACAGGAGGTTCGAAGCTTCCGTCGGCCTTCCCGAAGAAGACGGCGACGTGAAACCATCCCCCGCCGCCCGTCTCGATGAACGCCTGCGCGAAGTCGAGCGTCCCGTCGCCGTTCAGGTCGCCGCGAGCGAAGAACGGGTGATAGGTCCCGTAAAGGTCGGAGAGGTCCGCCCGCTCGTCCGACGGGGAGCCGTCGTCGTCCTCGGCGGCCCGGAGCGCCGGCCTGCCGGCCGCCGACTCCGAAGCGAGCGCCGATGCGACCGCCCGGCTTTCGGCGGGCGTCCGTTCCGCCGGACCCTGCTCGCGCCCCGCTCCGGCCTCGCGGGTCCGCACGTGCTCATCCTTCCGGCGCGCCGCCGGGAGAAGGAAGACCGCTGCCGCGACGGCGAGCGGGACGAGGAAGGCGAGGAGGAGCCGTCCGAGTGTCTTCATCGCAACGCAATCCCCTTAGGCGCCGGGGCCGGCATGCCGAGCCGGTCGAGCACCTTCAGGAGATCTTCCCACGCCTCGCGCTTTCTCTCGGGCTGCCGAAGAAGAAAGGACGGGTGATAGGTCGGCATCACGGGAATGCCACGATAGTCGCCCCACCTGCCCCGGAGCCGCATGATCCCCTCCTCCGTCTCGAGGAGAAACTGCGCGGCGAACTTGCCGAGGGCGACGATCGCTCCGGGACGGACGATGTCGATCTGGGCCTCGAGGTACCCGCGGCAGGCGGCAATCTCCGGCGGTTCGGGGTTCCGGTTTTCCGGAGGGCGGCACTTCAGGACGTTGCAGATGTAGACGCTCTTCCTCGGAACCCCCATGCCGTCCTCGATCATCCGTGTCAGGAGCTGTCCCGCGCGCCCGACGAACGGGACGCCCTGCGCGTCCTCGTCGGCGCCCGGCGCCTCGCCGACGAAGAGGATCCGTGCCTCGGGGCTCCCGTCCGAGAAGACGGTCTGCGTGCGGGTCCCGGCGAGAGCGCACTTCCGGCAGGAGGCAACCTCCCGGGCAACGGGAAGGAGACGCGCGCCCTTTCCGCCGCCGGGAGCCGGCGTGCCGCTCTTCTTTCTCGCCGCGGGGGCCCGGTCGAGGTAGACGTCCGCCACGCCGAGATCGCGGAAGTACGCGAGGGCATCGGCGATCGGCCGCCGGGACGGAGGCGGCTTCTTCGTCAGGCGCTTTCGGTGGTCGGAAGCGGGTCGGTGGCTGGCTCGTCGGCCGCGACCGCCTCGGTCGGGGCGAGCTGCCACCGGATGAGGTTCTGGTCGACTTCGTCGAGGGCGATGCGCGTCAGCTTCGCGTGCTTCGACTCGGCTTTCGGCCGCGCGCCCATCGTCAACTGCTCGGCACGCCGGGCCGCGATGTGGACGAGGCGGAACTTCGATTCGATCGGCGGTACGTCGGTCATGAGGTCGTCTCCCCGCTCTGAAAGGTCATCCCTGAAACGTCTTCAGAATCGCCTCGAGCCGCTCGCGCCGACGGCTTCGTCCCGCCCGGCGCGCGACGAGGATCGAGCGAAGCTCGTCCACCGCCGCCTCGAGGTCGTCGTTGATTATCGCATAGTCGTACTCGCCGAACTCCGACAGCTCCGCCGCCGCGACCGAGAGACGCCGGGCGACCTCTTTCTCCGGGTCGGAGGCCCGGGCGCGCAAGCGCGTCTCGAGCACCGCCCGGGACGGCGGGAAGACGAAGATCTTCACGACATCCGGGATCCGGGAACGGACCTGCCGGGCTCCCTGGACGTCGATGTCGAGGAGGACGTCGACACCTTCGGCGAGCCGGGGCTCGACTTCCTGCCGCGAGGTCCCGTAGAGGTGCCCGTGGACCGCGGCCCACTCCAGGAACCCGTCGACGGACTGGATCGCGCGGAACGCGTCCTCGGTCACGAAGTGGTACTCGCGCCCGTCCGTTTCGCCCTCCCGCGGCTCGCGCGTCGTGTGCGAGACCGAGAAGTGAAGCGAGCCGGCGGGAAGGCGCGGGTCCTCGAGGACGCGACGGATGAGCGTCGTCTTTCCGGCGCCGGACGGGGAGGAGACGATGAAGAGGTCGCCGCGGGATCTCATCGGGGCCGTCCTCATTCCACGTTCTGGATCTGTTCCTTGAGAGTCTCGAGGTCCGACTTCAGGGCGAGAACGAGTCGCGTCGCCCCGACCTCCCGGACCTTGGCGCCGGCCGTGTTCGCTTCGCGGTGAAGCTCCTGCGCGAGGTGGTCCAGCCGCTTGCCGACCGGCTCGCCGGCGGCGAGGAGGCGGCGGGTCTCCGCGAGGTGCGTCCGGAGCCGGTCGATCTCCTCGGAGATGTCCGCCCGGTCCGCGAGGAGAGCGGCTTCCTGCGCGAGGCGCGCCTCATCGAGCGGGACCGTGGCGGCGAGCTTCCGGATCCGCTCCGAGACCGCCGCGGCAATCCGTTCGTTCAGCCCATCCCGCGCCGCGTCGAGCGCGGCGGCCCCCTCCTCGAGACGAGTCAGGATCGCGCCGAGCGCCGCGGCGAGCGCCTCGCCCTCGCGCCGCTTCGTGGCGTCGAACGCCCCGAGCGCGTCTGCGGCCACGGCCAGGAGGGCGGCGATCCCGGCGTCGTCCGGCTCGCGCGGCTCCTCGACGCGGACGACGCCCGGAAGCCCGAGAAGGTCGCGCGCGGCGAGCTCGGGCGGGATCCCGAAGTGTCCCGCCGCCTCGCGCCACGCCGCGAGATACCGCGCCGCGGCTTCTTCGTCGAAGGAGGCCGCCCGACCGACGGGCCTCACCGTCCGAACGAGGAGGTCGACGTGGCCGCGTGCGGCGGCCGCGGCGACCGCTTTCCGGAGCGGCGCCTCCGCCGCGGCGAATTCGTCGCGGAGCTTCAGGGAGACGTCGAGGAACCGGTGGTTCACGCCGCGGACGACGACCGTCGCCTCCGTGCCGTCGGGGAGCGTCCCCGAGGCCCGCCCGAACCCCGTCATCGACTTCATCGCGTGGGAACCTCCTCCGCGACCTCCGGCTCGAAGGCC
>JBBIPB010000174.1:0-3459 GCA_037443065.1 Acidobacteriota bacterium
GTCAAGGACGGGCAGGTCATCATCGTGGACGAGTTCACCGGCCGGCTCATGCCGGGCCGGCGCTGGTCGGACGGCCTCCACCAGGCCGTCGAGGCGAAGGAGGGGGTCAAGATCGAGAAGGAGAACCAGACGCTCGCGACCATCACCCTCCAGAACTACTTCCGGATGTACGAGAAGCTCGCCGGGATGACGGGTACGGCCGACACTGAGGCGGCCGAGTTCGACAAGATCTACAAGCTGGACGTCGTCGTCGTCCCGACGAACCGCTCCATGATCCGGAAGGACGAGCACGACGTCGTCTACCGGACCGAGCGGGAGAAGTTCGACGCCGTCGTCGAGGAGATCGCGGAGAAGAGCGAGAAAGGGCAGCCGGTCCTCGTCGGCACCATCTCGATCGAGAAGTCCGAGCGCCTCTCCTCGATGCTCAAGAAGAGAAAGGTCCCCCACGTCGTCCTGAACGCGAAGTACCACGAGCAGGAGGCGCCGATCGTCGCGCAGGCGGGCCAGGTGGGCGCCGTGACGATCGCGACGAACATGGCGGGCCGAGGCACCGACATCCTCCTCGGCGGGAACCCCGAGTACCTCGCGAAGCAGAAGGCGAAGAACGCGCCCCCCGAGGAGTATGCGCTGCTCCTCGCGGAGCTGAAGAAGGAGACGGCCGAGGCCCACCAGCAGGTCGTGGAGCTGGGGGGGCTCCACATCCTCGGCACCGAACGGCACGAGTCGCGGCGGATCGACAACCAGCTCCGGGGCCGCGCCGGCCGGCAGGGCGATCCCGGCTCCTCCCGTTTCTTCCTCTCCCTCGAGGACGATCTGATGCGGATCTTCGGGTCGGATCGGCTCTCCGGCCTGATGAAGCGCCTCGGAATGGAGGAAGGGGTCCCGATCGAGCACCGCTGGGTCACCCGATCCATCGAGCGGGCGCAGAGCCAGGTCGAGGGGCGGAACTTCGACACGCGCAAGCATCTGCTCGAGTACGACGACGTCATGAACAAGCAGCGGGAGGAGATCTACTCGCTCCGCAAGGAGATCCTCACCGGGAAGCTGGGACGGGACTACATCGTCGCCCTCGCCGAGGACGTCTCGGAAGACTACGTGGACCGGCACTGCCCCGCCGCGAAAGACCCGTCGGAATGGGACGCCGGGGCGTTCGACGCGACCGTCTTCGAGACCTTCGGCTTGCGTCCCTCCGAGAAGGGGTTGACGAAGGACGACTCGAACCCCGAGTTGAAGGACCGGCTCCGGACCGTCGTGAGGGAGACGTACGAGGTGAAGGAGGCCGCCCTCGGCGCGGCCATGCTACGCGAGTACGAGCGCTTCTTCATGCTCCAGACGGTGGACACCTTCTGGAAGGACCACCTCCTGGCGCTCGACCACCTGAAGGAAGGGATCGGGCTGCGCGGCTACGGCCAGCGCGACCCGCTCATCGAGTACAAGAAGGAGTCGTTCCAGCTCTTCGAAGCAATGAAGGAAGGGATCGAGGAGCAGATCCTCCAGTACCTCTTCCGATTCGAGGTCCGGCCCGCGGAGGGCGAGGCGGCCCGCTCCGAACCGCCCCGGGCGACGGAGGGCTCCGCGTCGTCGCGCCGGGCGGCCGCCGAACTCCAGAGGAAGCAGAAGCAGCGCCAGAAGGACGTGACCCTCCAGGGCTCCTTCGACCCGACCGCCGGCGGCGATTTCAGCGTCGGGACGGTTCGCGCCACAGGTCCTAAGGTGGGACGGAACGATCCGTGTCCCTGCGGCTCCGGAAAGAAGTACAAGAAGTGCCACGGCGCGAGCACGCCCGAGCCGGCCGGCCCCGCGGCCTGAGAGGGCGGCACCGGGCTCCATCGTGACCACTCCGCTCCGCCGCGCGCTCGACCGCACCCCCGGAGCCGTCGCGGCGGGCCTGCTCCTCGCCCTCGCCCTCCTCTCGTTCCTCGCCGCCCTCGGCGTCTTCGGCCCCGGCGGCCGGACGCGCCTCGCGTCGACGGGCCTTTACCTCGCCGGGAGCGCCGGAGCTTTCGTCCTCGGCCTCCGGACGGCGCGCGCCCGGCGGCTCGGATCCGCAGCTCTCGCCGCCCTCCTCGCCGGAGGCGCCGTCCGCCTCGCGCTCGCGTGGGTCGCGCCCCCCACCTGGGACCTCGACTCCTACCAGATCGTCGTCCAGGCCGTCCGGCAGGGCGAGATCGTCTACGAAGTCACCGACCGGTACAACTACAGCCCCGTCTGGTGGCACGTCCTCTCCGCGACGGACGCTGCGGCGCGCGCCGCCCATGTTTCCCCGGTCTTCGGCTTCCGCGTCGTCGCGATGCTCGGGGACGCTCTCGTCGCTCTCGCCCTCCTCCTCCACGGCCGCGGGACGGCGACGCGGCGGCGCGGCACGGCCCGCGCCGCGCTCTGGTGGGTGAATCCGGTCCCGATCGCCGTCAGCGCCTTCGGCGGGCAGTTCGACTCCCTCGCGATCGGGCTCTTCGTCCTCGCCCTCGCGATCGCGGTTCGCGGACGGGCGCGCGGGGCGACGCTCGCGCCCGCTCTCCTCGTGGGAGGCGCCGTCGCCCTGAAGCAGATCGTCGTCGCCTTCGTCGCGGGCTTCCTCGGCTTCGCCCGCAGCGGCCGGATCCGGGTCCGGGACGCGGTTCTCGCAGCGGGACCGTTTCTCCTCCTCGTCGTTCCCTACGCCCTCGTCCTCCCCGGGCCGGTCCTCAGAAACGTCATCCGGTACGCCAGCATCCACGGTCTCTGGGGCTGGTACTACCTGCTGCGGCTTTTCGGAGGCGATCTCGCCTTCCCGCCCGTCTTCATCTCGTACGCCTCCCTCCTTGCCGGAAGCGTTCTCGCCTACCTCATGGTCCGCCGCGGCGACAACGGACTCCTCGCGAGCCGCGTCGCGACGCTCGTTTTCTTCGCCTTCTCGCCGGGCTTCGGCTTCCAGATGCTCGTCTGGCCGCTCGCCCTCTCGCCGGGCCGGCGCGAGGCCTTCCCGGCGACGCTCTACTCGCTCTTCGGCATGGCCGTCTGGGCGGAGTTTCTCCGCCTGAACGGCGTGAACGAGCTCGCGCTGCTGCTCGCCTGGGGGGCCGTCGTCCTCTGGCTCGTCCGCCTTCTCCCGGCCGTCGGGCGGATCGTCGCGTCTCGTGGTATGAATCCCCATGGCGTCTGAACGGGAGATCCCCCTCGCCCTCACTTTCGACGACGTCCTGATCCTCCCCGCCCGCTCCCGGGTCCACCCGGCCGAGACCGACATCCGGACGCGCCTGACGTCCGCAATCGGCCTGAACATCCCGATTCTCTCCGCCGCCATGGACACGGTCACCGAGTCGCGTCTCGCGATCGCGATGGCCCAGAACGGCGGCCTCGGTGTCATCCACAAGAACCTGACCATCGGCGCGCAGGCGGGAGAGGTGGACAAGGTGAAGCGGTCAGAGAGCGGGATGATCGTCGACCCCGTCACCTGCCGCCCCGACCAGAAGATCTCGG
>JBBIPB010000175.1:0-3423 GCA_037443065.1 Acidobacteriota bacterium
TGCGGCAAGTCGACGACGCTCGCGGCCATGATCGACCGGCTCAACGAGACGCGCCCCTGCCACATCATCACGATCGAAGACCCGGTCGAGTACGTCCACCTCCCGAAGCTCGCCCTCGTGAACCAGCGGCAGGTTCCGCGCGACACGGCCTCCTTCGCGCGCGCCCTCCGCGCCGCGCTCCGGGAGGATCCCGACGTCATCATGGTCGGCGAGCTGCGCGACCTCGAGACGATCTCGCTCGCCGTCACGGCCTCCGAGACGGGGCACCTCGTCTTCGGGACGCTCCACACGTCCAACTCGGCCGCGACGATCGACCGGATCATCAGCTCCTTCCCGCCGGGGCAGCAGGGCCAGATCCGCGTCATGCTGGCGGACTCGCTCAAGGCCGTGATCTCTCAGGTCCTCCTTCCGCGCCGCGACGAGCGGGGCCGCGTCGCCGCCTTCGAGATCCTCCGGACGACGTCCGCAGTGGCGGCGCTGGTCCGCGATGGGAAGACGTTCCAGATTCCGTCGATCGTGCAGACCGGCAAGCTCCACGGGATGCAGACGATGGATCAGGCGCTCCTCCAGCTCTGCGAGGCCGAGCTGATCGAGCCCGAGATCGCCCTCGAGAAGGCGCTCAAGACCGAGCTCTTCGAGGGGCTCGCCGCCGAGCGTCGGCGGGAGCTCGAATGAGCAGCTCGCCCGGATCCGGCCTCTTCCCCGGCGGCGCCGCGCACCGGCGGATCGACGCCCTGCTCCGCCTCGTCGTCAGCAAGAAGGCCTCCGACCTCCACCTCGCCGTGGGCCGAACGCCGATGATCCGGATGGACGGCGACCTCGAGAAGCTGAAGTGGCGCGTCCTGACGGAGGAGGAGTTCGAGTCCTTCATCGCGCCGGTCACGCCGCAGCGCCTCTACGACCAGTGGAAGGAGACGGGAGACACGGACTTCGCCTATTCGCTGGGAAACGTCGCCCGCTTCCGCGTGAACCTCTTCCGGCAGGAGCTCGGCTCCGGCGCCGTCCTCCGTCTCGTCCCGCCCCGGGTCCTCACGATCGAGGACCTCGGCCTGCCGTCCCTCGTCTCCTCGATCTCGCGGGTGACGCGCGGCCTCGTCCTCGTCACGGGACCAACCGGGTCGGGCAAGTCGACGACGCTCGCGGCGATCATCGACTGGGTCAACCGGAATCATGCGCGTCACATCGTCACGATCGAGGACCCGGTCGAGTTCATCCACACGCCGCACAAGTCGCTGATCTCCCACCGCGAGCTCGGATTCGACACCCCCACTTTCGCGGGCGCCCTCAAGGCCGCGCTCCGCGAGGATCCCGACGTCGTCCTCGTCGGCGAGCTGCGCGACCTCGAGACGATGAGCCTCGCCCTGCAGGCTGCGGAGACCGGGCTCCTCGTCTTCGGCACCCTCCACACGAACTCCGCGGCGAAGGCGGTGGACCGCCTCATCGACAGCTTCCCCGTCGCCGAGCAGGAGCAGTCGCGGACCGTCCTCGCCGAGGTGCTGCGCGCCGTCGTCGCCCAGGTTCTCCTCAAGCGCAAGGGAGGGGGGCGCGTCCCGGCCTTCGAGGTGCTCCGGTGGTCGCCCGCCCTCGCCAACAGCATCCGCGAGGGGAAGACGGCGATGATCACGACCCTGATCCAGACGGGACGAAGCGCCGGGATGGTCTCTCTCGATCAGTCGATCGCCGACCTCGTCGTCGAGGACGTCGTCTCGTTCGAGGAGGCTTTCGAGAAGGCGCTCGACAAGGACGGCTTCAAGGCTCTCGTCGAGAAGCGCCGGGGCGGCTCACCCGTCCCGGGGCGCTAGGACGACGCCGGCGGCGGCGTCCGCGGCACCGAGAGGACGAACCGCGCGCCTCCGAGCGGGATCGATCGCCCCACGGAGACTTCGCCGGCGTGGAGAACGGCGATCTTCGCGACGAGCGCGAGGCCGAGGCCGGTCCCGGACTCCTTCGTCGAGAAGAAGGGCGTGAAGAGCTTCGGGAGGAGCTCCGGGCCGACCCCCGGTCCGTCGTCCTCGACGGCGACGGCGAGCCACGCCCCCGGCCCCGTCTCGCCCCTGAGGACGACGCGCCGGGTGGCCGCCTCGCACGCGTTCCGGACGAGATTGACGAGCGCGCGCCGGAAGAGCGCGACGTCGATCGTAGCCGTCCCGAACGTCCCCTCGACCGCGACGTCGACCGGGGACGTCACGCCCGGGGGCTCGGCGGCGATCTCCATGACGAGGGCCCCGACGTCGGTTGGAGAAAGGTCGAGCCGCTCCGGGCGCGCGAAGAAGAGGAAGTCGCCCGTCACGCTCGCGACATGCTCGGCCTCGGCTCCGACGGCCGAGAGGTAGCGGGCGCGGGCCGTGGCATCGTCCGTCTGACCGGCGAGCCGGACGTACCCGAGGATCGTCCCCGTCGCGTTTCGGAACTCGTGGGCGATCCCGGCCGACATCTCCCCGAGCCGGGCCAGCTCGCGCTGCGAGGAGAGTTCCCGCTCGAGCCTCGTCGTCGAAAGAACGAGGGACTCCGCCCGGACGGCGAGGTCGTCGGCCCGTTCCTGCTCGCGTTTGTGAAGGTCTTCGAGCTCGGCGCTCTGGCGCCTGAGTTCCTCGATGGTCCGCTGGAAGGTGGCGATCGCCCGCTCGGTCTCGTCCCCCGGGCCGGTCTCTCCCGGGACGACCGTTCCGGCTCCGCGCGCCGTCTCCGTCAGCGCGTCGATCGGCCGCATGAGACGGCGGAAGAAGGGGAATGTCAGGAGAACGAGGAGCAGGGAGGCGATCGGCACGATCCACGACACGGCCCGGACGTTCCGCCGCACGGCGGCGCGGGCCGCGCCGTCGTAGACGACGCGGAGGAAATGGCGCCCCCCAGCGAGCGACACGGCCACGGCGATCCGCTCCGACCCCGAGCTCTCGTCCTCCTCGATGCGCGCCCTGCCGTCACGGGAGCGCACCGGGAGCGGGACCTTCGGGGGCGAAAGGCCGGCTCCCGGAAGGAACGGCGCCTCGGCGATCCGGTTTCCCGCATCGTCGTAGACGGCCGCGCCGAGCGCCCCTTCGTCGCGAAGGAGGGCGGCGACCGAAGCGTCGGCCCCGAGCGCGACGGCCGGGTTTCCGCCGCGATCCAGCCGCTCGGCGACGCGCCGCGCCCGGGAAGTGGCGGCTTCCTCACTCGCGCCGACGCCCCACGAGGCGACGTTCCGCAGGACGACGAGCGAGAGCGCCGCGAGGAAGAGGAGAAAGAGGATTCCGCCGAGGACGGCGAGGCGGACCTGCCGCTCGAATGAGCCCGTCGTCACGGCAGGAGCCTTGTCGGGGAGGGGACGGGCAGCCCCGACAGGTGGAGGAGGGTACGCCCCGCCACGAACGTGACGAGCGCGCCCAGCGCGAGAAAGACGCCGAAGGGAATGTCGGCCCGGTCGAGAAGGACGAGGCAGCCGTC
>JBBIPB010000176.1:0-3422 GCA_037443065.1 Acidobacteriota bacterium
CCATCGAGAGGTCGTGGACGAGCTGGATGTTCCCCGACGACTCGGTCCCCGCGTAGGACCTCACCTGGATGAAGTCGACGGTCACGGGAACCCTCAGGCGCATCAGGAGGTCGGTCAGGAAGAAGACCGAGCCCTTCAGGATGCCGACGGCCCGGATCTCCCCGCCGGCGTAGGCGGCGTCGATCTGCCGCGCGAGGGCGTCGAGGCGCTCCGAGATCTTCGCTTTATCGAGGAGGATGCGGTCGATCACGAGGCATAATTCTATGCCGTGGACTTCCCCGCAGCCGAAAGCGACTTTCGCGCCTCATACAAGCGCTTGACGGAGAAGTTCCGGACGCTCTGGGTTTTCCAGCAGTTCCTCCAGGAGCTGTCCGCGGTCCTGCCGTCGGGCCGCGTCGCCGGCGTCGCGGCGGGCTTCTCGCCGATCTACGAGGAGATCAAGATGCTGAAGGCGTCGCGGGAGACGGCGCCGGTCGAGGAGCGCGTGGCCGAGGCGAAGCGGCTGGACGTAATGCTGGACGGCCTCCAGACGTCGCTCCTGCTCGAGGACCGGAAGGTGCCGCCCCACGTCCTCCGCCAGTTCTTCGAGAAGTCGGGGCGCGACGTGGACGCGGAGATAGTCCCGCTCCTGAAGTTCTACTTCTACACGCGGCAGCTCGCGCCCGACGACCTCGACAAGGTCGACTTCCTCCTGACGCGGGTCGGGACGCGGCGCCTCCCGGACGGAGAGCTCGAGCTGAAGTCCCCGGCCGAGCTGGCCGGGCTCTGCGCGACCTTCCTCTCGCTCACGAGGCGCGACGCGGCCGACCCGGCCGAGGTGCAGCTCATCCTCAGCCTCCTCGAAGTCCTCCGGAAGGACATCGAGGCGTGCGAGCGCTTTGCGGACCTGATCCGCAAGAAGCCGCTCGAGAACATCCGGACCCTCAAGCACCGGATGGGGAACGTCTTCTACAGCGCCGAGGTGCTGCAGGCGCTCCTCGCCTCGAACGTGGCCGCCAAGCGGAAGTTCCAGGCCCTCTACCACCAGGAGGAGGAGCGGATCCTCTCGACGTCCCGGCGGCTCCTCGACCTCGAGGCCGAGCTCGCCCGGGATCCGCGGTACCAGACGGAGCAGTTTCAGTCCGACTTCCGGAGGTTCCGGCGCGAGCGCGACGAGTTCGAGAAGCAGGCGCGCCGGCGCGGCGTCCGGCCGCGCGAGGTGCGCCGCCTGAAGGAGGCGATCCACCGGATCCTCGTTCTCGTCGAGCCGTCCGCGGCTTCGGACTTCGATATGACCTTCGGGTCGACGACCTCGGGAAGCTCGCTTTCCGCGGCGCATCCGCCCGTCGCCGCGAGCACACCCGTGCCGCCGTCCGCCTCGTCGGCCGCCGGGACGCTTCCGCAGTCCGCCTGGAGCGCGGAGGACGACTCGATGACCCGCGCGGCCGCGTCGAAGATCCTCCATTCCGCCGACCTGGCGGGGCACGGCGTGGGGCCGGGGCGCGCGGCGTCGAGCGAGTCTCTCCAACGGCTCCGTCTCGAGCCTTGGGAAGTGCAGGCGGCCCTCGCCCTCGCGCGCCGCGACGAGACCCCGTCGCGAAAGCCCGACCCGATCAGCCGGCTTCTCTTCAACGCGGCGACCCTCCGGCTCCGGATGGACGAGGAGGCCGCAGAGCTCCGGGGCCTCCTCGTCCCGCAGCCCATGGCGATCGCGACCTCGTCGTCGCTCGAGGCCGCCGCAAAGTGCCTCTCGCACGCGCAGGACGTCGACTGGCACTTCCGGATCGCCCTCATGGACACGAGCGCACGCGGGGACTCCGAGCGGCACTTTCAGCTGACTCGTTCCCGGTTCCGCCACCTCCGGGCCTATACGGGGCTCTGGCTTCTGCACAATGCCCTGGGGGGCTAGGGGCCGAAGTGCTTTAATCCGGCACGATGTCTGACGAGTCCGCTCCCGGCGAGATCAGTCTTCCCGAACAAGTCGCGAACCGCCGGGCCGCGCGCGAGCGGATCGCGAAGCTGGGGCGCCCGCTCTACCCGAACCGGTGGGACCCGACGCACCTCGTCTCCGGCGTCGTTTCGCGCTGGGAGGGGAAGGACGCCGCGGCGCTCGAGGCCGAGCCCGAGGCTGAGCGGCGCGTCCGGGTCCCGGGACGGATC
The DNA here is from genome assembly GCA_037443065.1 of Acidobacteriota bacterium. GTDB lineage: Bacteria > Acidobacteriota > Thermoanaerobaculia > UBA5066 > UBA5066 > DAOMFB01. Next base: position 2,140 of record JBBIPB010000176.1, read on the forward strand.
CTCGCGATCCGGAAGATGGGGAAGGCCGTCTTCCTCGATCTTTCGGACGGGACGGCGCGCGTGCAGATCTACCTCCGGCGAGACGCTCTCCCCGAAGGCGACTGGGCGCTCTCCGAGCAGCTCGACCTCGGGGACCACGTGGGCGTGGCCGGCGTCGTCTTCCGGACGAGGACTGGCGAACTGTCGATCCGGGGCGCCGGCCTCGACTTCCTGGCCAAGTCGCTTCGACCCCTTCCGGACAAGTGGCACGGGTTGACCGATGTGGAGCGCCGCTACCGCCATCGCTACGTCGACCTCGCCGTCTCCCCCGAAACGCGGCGCGTCTTCGAGGTCCGGGCGAAGCTCGTCTCCTTCTTCCGGCGCTTCTTCGACGCGCGCGGCTTCGTCGAGGTGGAGACGCCGATGATGCAGCCGCTTGCGGGCGGAGCAGCGGCGAGGCCGTTCGTGACGCACCACAACGCCCTCGACATCGACCTCTATCTGCGGATTGCCCCCGAGCTTTACCTGAAACGGCTCATCGTGGGGGGATTTCCGAAGGTCTACGAGATCAATCGCAACTTCCGGAACGAGGGAATCTCGACGCAGCACAACCCCGAGTTCACGATGCTCGAGTTCTACACGGCTTACGCCGACGCCCGGGACCAGATGGCCCTGACGGAGGAGCTGCTGGCCTCGGCCGCGCTCGAGATCCTCGGGACGACCGACCTCAAGTGGGGCGACGAAACGATCTCGCTGAAAGCGCCTTTCCGGCGGGTGAGCATGGTCGACGCGATCCTCGAGCACGCCCCGGGCGTCGTCACCCGCGAGACTCTCTCTGATCTTCACCTTCTGAGAGAAACCGCGGAACGATTCGGCGTGGAGTCGATCGAGAGATTCGGCGAATCGAAAGGGAAGCTTCTCGCCGAGATCTTCGGCGCCGTGGCCGAGAAGAAGCTCGTCCAGCCGACGTACATCGTCGACTATCCCGCGGAGATCTCACCCCTTTCGAAGACGAAGCCCGGCGATCCCTCGACTGCCGACCGGTTCGAGCTCTTCATCGGCCGGATGGAGGTGGCGAACGGTTTCTGCGAGCTGAACGACCCGGATGAGCAGGCCGAGAAGTTCCAGGCGCAGGTGGCGGAGCGGACGATGGGGGACGACGAGGCCATGCTCTACGACGAGGACTACGTGGAGGCGCTCTCATACGGCATGCCGCCGACGGCGGGGGAGGGAGTCGGAATCGACCGCCTCGCCATGCTCTTCACGAACTCGCCGTCGATCCGCGACGTCATCCTCTTCCCGCT
>JBBIPB010000177.1:0-3402 GCA_037443065.1 Acidobacteriota bacterium
CCGCTGAAGTACAACTGGCGCAACCTCTTCGTCCGGAAGATCACGACCGGCCTGACGGTCCTCGGCATCGGCCTCGTCGTGGCGGTCTTCCTCTGCGTCATGGCGCTCGGCGAAGGGCTGACGCGCGTCTTCACGGCGTCGGGGTCGGACCAGAACGTGCTCGTCCTCCGGCAAAACTCGCAGTCGGAGCTGCAGTCCGGCATCTCCCGGGACCAGGTGCCGCTCATCCTGACCCTTCCCGGGGTCGCGAAGGACACCGACGGCAAGCCGCTCGCTTCGCCGGAGCTCGTCGTCGTCCTGAACCTCGAGAAGCGGGACGGCGGCTCGTCGAACGTGACGATCCGCGGCGTCGGCGAGAAGGGAATGAAGCTCCGGCCGGCCTTCGACATCGAGAAGGGGCGGATGTTCGAGCCCGGGAAGTCGGAAGTCGTCGTCTCGCGGAGCGTCGAGAGCCGCTTCGCGAGCTGCGACGTCGGTCAGACGATCAAGTTCGGCGCCTACCGCTGGACGGTCGTGGGCCTCTTCGACGCGGGAGGGACCGCCCCGGACAGCGAGATCTGGACGGACGTGGAGGGGATGGTCTCGGACTTCAAGCGGAATGGTTACTCCTCGCTCCTCGCGCGGACGACCGACCGCGCGGGACGCGACCAGTTCCTCGCGGGCCTCGCGGGAGACCCCCGCCTCGCCCTCGAGGGAAAGATCGAGCGGAAGTACTACGACGAGCAGACGTCCACTGCCGCGCCGATCAAGTTCCTCGGCGTCTTCGTCGGCGTCGTCATGGCGATCGGCGCCTGCTTCGGCGCGATGAACACGATGTACGCGGCCGTCTCGGCCCGGACCCGCGAGATCGCGACGCTTCGCGCGCTCGGCTTCGGCCGGATCGCGATCATGACCTCCTTCGTCCTCGAGTCGATCGTCCTCGCGTTTCTCGGCGGGATCCTCGGCTGCGCCCTCGGCTGGCTCGCCGTGAAGCTGGCGCTCTCCGGCGTCACCGGGACGACGAACTTCGCGACCTTCTCCGAGGTCGTCTTCGCCTTCCGCCTGACCCCGGCGCTCATGGTGACGGGGATCGTCTTCTCGCTCGTCATGGGCTTTTTCGGCGGCATTTTCCCCGCCGGCCGCGCCGCCTTCACGAAGATCACCAACGCGCTCAGACAGGTGGGCTGAGCGGAACGTATCCGTGCTCCTCTCCCGCGCCGCCGAGGTCGCTCTCGCGGCGCTTCCCCGCCTCGACCCGCGCGGCCCCTCGGCGCCTGGACGAGGGGCGAAGGCCCTGGCCGCGGAGACGTCGCTCCCCGCGCCGTTTCTCGCGAAGGTCCTTCAGCGCCTCGTCGAGCGGGGGATCCTCCGGTCGAAGAGGGGCCCGAGCGGCGGCTTCGTCCTCGGCCGCCCGGCGTCGGAAATCACGGTGGCCGACGTCGTCCTCGCCCTCGAAGGGCACGACGAGCTGGAGACCGCCTTTCCCCCGATCCCGGGCCCGGCCGGGCGGCTTCTCTCCCCCGTCCGGACGCGCGTCTTCGACGTATTCCGGAGTACGACGGTCGCCGACCTCCGGAAGGAACTCCCATGATCACCCTCCGCCCCGCCTCCGAACGCTTTCATACCGACGCCGGCTGGCTCGACAGCCGCCACACTTTCTCCTTCGGGGAGCACCGGGACAGCCTCGGCTCCGGCTCCGTCCTCCACCCCGGGATGATCCAGCGGATGAGCGCCGGGACCGGCATCCGGCACAGTGAGTTCAACGCCTCGAAGACCGAGCCGCTCCACTTCCTCCAGATCTGGATCGTCCCGGAGGCGAAGAACCTCTCCCCCGGCTACGAGGAGAAGGTACTCGACCCCGCGCTCCTCGACGGGCGCCTCCACGTCGTCGCCGCGCGAGACGCGGGACCGGACGCCGTGATGATCCGTCAGGACGCCGCGATCCTCATCGGCCGGCTGAAAACGGGAACCGCGGTCACGCACCCGGTCGCGCCGGGGCGACACGCGTGGGTCCATGTCGCGAAAGGTGCGGTCGACCTGAACGGCACGTCCCTCCAGGAGGGCGACGACGCGGCGATCTTGGACGAGAAGGAGCTTCGGATCTCCACGCCGTCGACGGGTGAGGTGCTCGTCTTCGATGTCGCCTGATCGCGCGGACGGGCCAGGCTGAAGTAACCTCCCCACCGTGCGCGACCTCGGCGAGTACCTCGCGGCCCTGCGGCGGGAGGGGGACCTCGCCGAGGTGACGTCCGAGGCCGACCCGCGGCTCGAGATCGCGGAGATTCACCGGCGCGTCATTGCCGAGGGGGGGCCGGCACTTCTCTTCACGCGGCCGAAGGGGTCGCCGTATCCGGTCGTGACGAACCTTTTCGGGACGAAGAAGCGGATCGAGATGGCCTTCGGGTCGCGCCCGTCCGAATTCGTGAAGACCGCGGTCCGCGCCGCGACGGAGCTTCTTCCCCCAACGGCCCTGAAGCTCTGGGGCTTCCGTTCGTTCTTCGCGTCGGCAGCGAAGGTGGGGACCCGCCGCGCGACAGAGATCCCCGTGACCGAGGTCGTGGACGAGCACTTCGATCTGACGACTCTTCCTTCCCTGACGCAGTGGCCCGAGGACGGCGGGCCGTTCCTGACGCTTCCCCTCGTCTACACGGAGCACCCCGAGCACCGGCAGTCGAACCTCGGGATGTACCGGATGCAGGTGCACGACGCCCGGACACTCGGCGTCCACTGGCAGATCGGGAAAGGGGGCGGCTTCCACTACCACGTGGCCGAGTCACGGGGCGAGGCGCTCCCGCTGACCGTCTTCCTCGGCGGCCCGCCGGCCCTGATCCTCGGCGCGATCACGCCGCTCCCCGAGGGGCTCCCGGAGATCCTCCTGGCCTCGCTCGTCCTCGGCGAGAAGCTCCCGGTGGCCGTGGTTCCCGGCCAGCCTCACCGCCTCGTCGCAACGGCGGAGTTCGCGATCACGGGCCGCGTCCCGCCACGCCTGCGCCGCCTCGAGGGACCCTTCGGCGATCACTACGGCTACTACTCGCTCGCGCACGACTACCCCGTCCTCGAGGTCGAGCGTGTCTATCGCCGCCGCGAGCCGGTCTTTCCGGCCACCGTCGTCGGCAAGCCGAAGCAGGAGGACTTCTTTCTGGGCGACTACGTGCAGGAGCTGCTCGCCCCCGTCTTCCCGCTCGTCATGCCGAGCGTCATCGACCTCTGGAGCTACGGCGACACGGGCTTCCACTCACTCGCGGCCGCGGTGGTGAAGGACCGGTACGGACGTGAGGCGATGGCCTCGGCCTTCCGGATCCTCGGCGAGGGACAGCTCTCGCTCACGAAGTTTCTCCTTCTCACCGACGCGCGGCGAGACCTCCGCGACTTCCGGGGCCTCCTCTCCCACATCCTCGCGCGCTGCCGCTTCGAGACCGACCT
>JBBIPB010000178.1:0-3391 GCA_037443065.1 Acidobacteriota bacterium
GCGATGTCGGGCGACTGCTTGTCGATCGTGGAGATGACGGCGCACGTCTCGTAGTCGAACCCGTATTTCGCCCGCGTGTACCCGACCTCCCGGATCGTCTGCCGGACGATGCCGGGGATGTCCACCCACGTCTTCGTCGTGATCTCGCCGGCGATCAGGGCGAGCCCGGTCGTGACGAGGGTCTCGCAGGCCACCCGGCCCGTCGGGTCGTCGGCCAGGATCGCGTCGAGGATGGAATCGCTGATCTGGTCGGCGATCTTGTCGGGGTGACCTTCCGTCACGGACTCGGACGTGAAGACGGTGCGATTCATGGACATGAGACTCCTCGGAGGCCTTCCGGCCCCGGACTGAGTGGCGGAGTTTACCAGCAGGCCCCGGATCAGAACCGGTAGAAGAGGAGCCGCGTGCGGCCGTACCGGCGCCGGTCGTCGGGCGCGCGGCCGACCTCGGGCGTGCAGTCGTCGCCTCGCTCGTGGACGAGCGTGCCGCCCGCCGCCAGAAGGCGAAGGAGCATCGCGAGGTCTTCGACCGCGGGCGCCTCGAAGGGCGGGTCGTGGAAGACGACGTCGAACCTCGTCGGCGAGCCACCACTCCCGGAGAGCGCCGCGTACGAGGCGACCGACCGCCCCTCGACGGAGGCCCGGGAGGCGACCCCGAGCTTCTCGACGTTCCCCTTCAGAATCTCCCGCACCGCCCGGTTCTCCTCGACGAAGGTCGCGCGAACCGCGCCCCGCGAGAGGGCCTCCAGCCCGTAGGCTCCGGACCCGGCGCACGCGTCGAGGACCGAAGCGCCCGCGATGGCTGTCCCGAGGATGTCGAAGGCCGCCTTGCGGGCGACCTCGGTCGTCGGGCGGACCCCCTCCGGAACCGCGACGCGACGTCCCCGGTACCGGCCTCCCGTGATTCGCACCACGAGGCGCTTCTCTCAGCGGCCCGGCGTCCGCGCAGGGGGCGGGCCGGCGTCGGCGGGATTCTCGAACAGGTTAGGGATCTGGCCGCGCAGGATCAACATCTCGTTCCGGAAGCCTCCCGTCTCCTGGATCTCGAGGCTCGGCTCGAACGAATCATCCCGGATGACGAGATACCAGGACCCGCCCGAGCGTTGCTTCAGAAAGTCTCCTTTCTTCACGTTCTTCGGATCCCACCAGATCTCCTTCTCGTCCGTCTCGAAGAAGCGGCTGCGGAGGTCCTCGAGCGCCGCCTTGGCCCGCCCGACGTTGAGCGGAAGCTCGGTCAGATCGTCCGTCGTGAAGACTCTCGGGCGTCCCGACGGGTCGGCAATCTCGATCCGGATCCGCCGCCCCTTCAGGTCCGCCATCGGCCTTTCCGGGGTTCCCCACGTCGCGGGCGTCTGGAGGGCGGGTTCGAGGACCCGGCGGAGGACCTCGATCTCCGTCGACGTGACGACCTTCCGCCGCAAGGTTCGCCTCCCTCTGTACCACCGGGCGAGGGCGAGAGTCCCGTCGTCGAAAAGCGCGATTCGTTCGGTGTCCTCCCCTTCCGTACTCTGAAGCGCCGCAATGAGGTGCGGCCGGACGAGAGGGGTCGGTGTCCGCGAGGGCGTCGGATCCAGTGTGACGCGCTTGACGCCGGGCGAGGCGGGCTCCGTTCGCAGCGGCTCCGGCCTCGGAGTCGGAGAGAATGGCTCTTCCTGGGCGGACGCCGGCTCCGTCCCGCAATGGAGGGCGATTCCGAGAGCCAGCGAGAGCCCGACCCGGCGTGCCGGGAGGCTCATCGGAGCGGCACCCCGGACGTCCGGCGGAGCACACGAGGGAACTTCAAGCGCTCCGCGACATCCTTTTTTCTGGAAGGTAAGAGACAAGAAAGAAGCGAGGCCCACCGGCTCGCAAGCAGGTGCACGTCGGATTCTCCCGTGGGCTCTCTCTTTCTTCCTTTCAAGGAAATCTCTCTCTGCAGGTCCTCTCCCCAGCCGGGACAGATGTCGTCGAGGAGTCCGAGCCGAAGGAGCAGATCACGCGCGGCCGCGAGATCGTCCTCGCCGAGCAAGAGCTCGAGAGCCCGCCGGAGCCGGTCGCCGCTCACGGCCTCGAAGGCGCTCTCGCCGCGTGCACGCGCGAGCGCGGTGCGGAATCCCCGGTCGATCCGGAAGCCGAGCCGGACGACGTACGCGACGGCCCGAAGCGCACGCGTCGGGTCGTCGGCGAGCGAGCCGGGATGGAGGAGCCGGAGGCGCCGCTCGCCGAGATCCGTGCGACCGTGAAATGGATCGAGAAGGGGGCCGAGGGCGCCGCCTTCGCGGACGCTCCGGGCCATGGCGTGAATCGTGAAATCGCGACGGCCGAGATCCACGTCGATCGGAACGCCGGCCGTGACGACCGGGAGGGAGCCGGGCTTCGGATAACGTTCGGACCGCGTCGCTGCGAGATCGACACGGACGCCGTCCGGCGCCATCAGGGTCGCGGTGCCGAAGCGCGGGTGCGCGGCCCCTTTCCTCCAGCCCGGGAGACGTCCCAGCGCCTCCGCGAGGGCGAGAGTGTCGGCGGCAGATGCCTGGACGGCCACGTCGACGTCCTTCGGCGGGCGGCCTACCTCGAGGTCGCGAATGGCGCCCCCCACGAGAAAAATCTCGAGCCGCGCGTCCGCCGCGGCGCGCCCGACCGCCGCGAGGATCGGCACGACCCCCTTCTCCGTCGACGGCATCTTCCCGCCTGAGGGAATCCTACGGCGAAGCGACCTGGTAGCGGACGGACTTCGGCCCGAGGAGGCTTTCGAGCCGCGCGGTGAGGTCCGGGGTCGGCCGCACCGCGTAGCGCGGGCCGAGCTTCACGAGTGCTTCGAAGTGCCCGGCGCGGCGGAGCTCGAAGGAGACCGGGACGTTCCCGGGCGAGGTCTCGAGGAGCTGCTTCACGCCGGCGAACGTCTCGTCCAACGTCTCCGGAATCGACGCGAGGAGGAGCACCTCGCGCGCGCTCTGCTCGCGCAAGCCCTCGAGCGGCTCGATCTCGCGGGCCACGATCTCCACTGGGACCGCTCCCCCTTCCCCTTCCTCCGGCGCGGGCGCCCCGGGGGCGAAGCTCCCGCGGACGGTCCCCGTCACGCGGACGGGGCGCCCGACCTCCAGCCACCCGTTCACCTTCTCGAGCAGGCTCGCGAAGATAGTGACGGGGACGCTCCCCGTGAGGTCTTCGAGCGACGCCTTCGCCATCGTCTTTCCCTCGTTCGCCCCCTTCTTGATCTGGCTCTTCTTCAACGCGGCGACGAGCCCGACGAGCCGGACCTGCTGGTCGAGCCTCTCGCGCGCCGTCTCCGCCGTGACGTTCCCGAAGAGACGGATCTCTTCCTCGAACCGGGCGAGAGGGTGGCCGGTGATGTAGAAGCCGAGCGTCTCCTTCTCGTGCCGGATCTTCTCCTCGGCGTGCGCCTCGGGAAG
>JBBIPB010000179.1:0-3377 GCA_037443065.1 Acidobacteriota bacterium
TCGAAGGTCCGGAAGATCATGAAGATCGCGCAGGAGCCGATCTCCCTCGAGACGCCGATCGGCGAGGAGGAGGACAGCCACCTCGGCGACTTCATCGAGGACCGGCAGGTCGTCTCCCCGATCGACGCCGTCATCGTGGCGAACCTCCGCGACCAGACCCGCCGGACGCTGAAGACCCTCACGCCGCGCGAGGAGCAGGTCCTCCGGATGCGGTTCGGGGTGGGGGATGGCGCCGAGCACACTCTCGAAGAGGTGGGCAAGAGCTTCAACGTCACGCGCGAGCGGATCCGCCAGATCGAGTCGAAAGCCCTCCGGAAGCTCCGGCATCCGAGCCGCGCCAAGCGTCTTCGGCCGTTCGTCGACGTCAGCGTTTGAAGACCTGCTATTCTCCGAAGTCCGGCCCTTCCGGGTCCGTAGCTCAGCGGTCAGAGCCACCGGCTCATAACCGGCAGGTCCCCGGTTCGAATCCGGGCGGACCCACCGGCGGAGCTGGTGGGGGAGAGTAACAAGGGGTGCGAAGCAAAACGTCAATTTCCTCCGGCGCCGCGAAGCGTCGGGGGTCTGTGCGGACGAAGACGGGCGCCCAACGGCGCCCGTTCCTTTTCCGGGGAGGGCGCCCGTGACTTCCGGCCATCCCCTCGAACCGCTCTTCCGGCTTCAGGAGCTGCTTCTCGAGATCCAGCAGAAGAAGGAGCGGAAGTCCCGGACCCCGGACCATCTCACGCATGTCGAGGCGGCCTTCCAGGACGCGCGCCGGAGGCGGCACGAGGCCGGCGAGAAGCACGTGAAGGCGAGCGCCCGCAAGAGCGTCCTCGAGAGCGAGATCGCGGACATCGGCGAGAAGCTGAAGAAGTACCAGCAGCAGCTCCTCGCCGTGAAGACGAACCGCGAGTACGGCGCGCTCCTGAACGAGCTCGACGCGGTGAAGCGCGAGATCCGGACGCGCGAGGACGAGATCCTCGCGCTCGAGGAGAACCTCGCGGCCTCCTCGGACGAGGTGGCCGCCCACGAGGCCTCTTTCCCGGCGGAGGAAGCGGGGTACGAGGAGCAGATGAAGGAGTGGCGCGCCGAGCAGGCGACCCTCGAGAAAGAGATCGCGGCCGCCGAGGAGGCGGCGCGCGCCCTCGAGAAGTCGGTCGACAAGGCGCTTCTGCGCCGCTTCCGTCAGATCGCCGGAAAGCGCGGCGGCGTGGCCCTCGCGCGCGTCGTGATGGTCGGGCCGCAGACGGCCTCCTGCACCGGCTGTCACGTCCGGCTCCGTCCGCAGCTCCTTTCGGACATCCGGCTCTCCAAAGAGCCGATCATCTGCGACAGCTGCAAACGGATCCTCTACTGGGATGGAGGAGAGTAGGGCGCCCTTCGTCGTCTACTTCGACGGCGCGTCGCGCGGGAACCCGGGCCCGTCGGCGTGGGGGGTCTTCGCACCCTCGGGCGGCTCGGCGAGCCGCGCGATCGGCCGAACGACGAACAACGTGGCGGAGTGGCAGGGGTTTCTCGCGGCGCTCGACCTCGCCGCGGAAGCCGGTGCGACCGAGGTCGAAGTTCGCGCCGACAGCGAGCTCGTCCTGAAGCAGTTCCTCGGGACGTACCGGGTGAAGGCGCATCACCTCGCGCCGTATCTCGCGTCCGCGCGCGAAAAGGCGCGGCGCTTCCGGCGGCTCGAGGTCGTCCATGTCCCGCGGGAGAGGAACCGCGAGGCCGACGCCCTCGCGAATGCAGCGCTGGACGCGGAGAGGACGCGTTGAACCGCGCCGGCGAGATCGCGGCAAATCTCGCGTCGGTCCGGGAGCGGATCGCACGGGCCGCCGCACGCGCGGGACGAGAGCCGGCTTCGGTCACGCTCGTCGCCGTCGGGAAGACGAAACCGCTCGAGGACCTTCTCCACGCGTACGCGGCCGGCGTGCGGGAGTTCGGCGAGAACCGGGTGCAGGAAGCGGAGGAGAAATTCCCCGCGCTCCCGGCGGACGCCATCCGGCACCTCATCGGACCCGTGCAGTCGAACAAGGCAAATCGCGCCGCGAAGATCGCCGACGTCGTCCAGACGGTCGACTCGCCGGAGATCTCCCGGCGTCTCGCCCGCGGCGCCGAGACGGCGGGGAAGCGCCTCCGCGTCCTCCTCGAAGTGCGGCTCGGCGGCGAAGCGACGAAAGCGGGCGTCGCTCCGGAAGAGGTCGCCAGGCTCGCCGGCCTCGTGCGTACGATTCCGGCGCTCGACCTCGCCGGCCTCATGACGATCCCGCCGCCGGGGGAGACCCGTCCCTACTTCGTCACGCTCCGCCGCCTCGCCGGAGAACTCGGCCTCTGCGTCCTCTCGATGGGGATGAGCGACGACTTCGAGGCGGCCGTCGAGGAGGGAGCCACGCTCGTTCGCGTCGGGACGGCGATCTTCGGAAGCCGGTAGTCGCCGGTGCTACCCTTCGCCGCCATGCGTTCGGCGTACGAGGTCCGGTTCGTCGGCCCTCCGGGATGGCGGCGTCTCCCTCCCGTGACGCGCGCGACGCTCATGCTCTCCGCGGCCGGATACGTCGCGGCGCTCGTGCCCGCCTTTCCGGCGGGGCTCCTCACGGCCGTGCCGGAGCGAGTCTGGCCGTCTCTCGAGCTCTGGCGCCTCGTGACCTACCCGCTCGTGAACGTCGGGATCGTCTCGATCCTCTTCGGGCTCCTCCTTCTCTGGAGCTTCGGCGCCGAGCTGGAGCCGGAGTGGGGCTCGCGCCGCTACGCGCTCTTCCTTCTCCTCGCAACGCTCTCGGGGGGCGTGCTCGGCGTCGGGGCGGCGTTTCTTCTCGGCGGGGGCTTCGGCGCCGGATTCGGCCTTTCCGGGCCGCTGACCGCGGTCATCGCGGCCTGGACGTTCGAAGGCCCGTCCCGGCCGACGAACTTCTTCGGCGTCCTGCCGATGACACGGCTCGTCTTCGGCGCGATCGCCGTCCTCGTCGTCGCGTTCGGGGAGATCGAGCAGACGCACTCGCTCGCGCGGCTCGTGTTCGTTCTCGGCGGGCTTCCCGTGGCCTGGGTCTTCGCGCGTCGGGGGCGGACGGGAGGCGGCCCGCCGGTCCGGATGCCCCGGTTCCTTCGCCGGCGGCGCTTCCGCGTCGTGGCTGGCGACGACTTTCGAATCCACTGACCGCGTAGAATGGGCTTCATGAGGCCCACGATCAGCCCCCTCGAGGTCCGGAAGCGTTCCTTTTCCCGAGCCTTCCGCGGATTCGACCGCGAGGAGGTCCAGCAGTTTCTCGAAGCCCTCGGCGAGGACCTCGAGGAGCTCTTCCGCGCCCTCGACGAGCTGGAGCGCGAGAACGCCCGGCTCGGCGAGGAGGTCGCGCGGCACCGCGAGACCGAGGCGACGCTGAAGGAGACCCTCGTCCTCGCCCAGCGGT
>JBBIPB010000180.1:0-3328 GCA_037443065.1 Acidobacteriota bacterium
GTGGTGGCCGCTGGCGACGAAGACCGCCTCCGCGGTGCGGTGGACGGGATCGCAGACATAGGTGACGCTGGGGTACCAGGGCGTGTGGGTGAGGGTGACGATGATCTCGTCGAGGCCGTCTCCGTTCAGGTCGACGGCGCTGACGAGGCCGGGAGAGTACATGGGGGAGAACTCGGGGAAGAACGGGACGGGGGAAGGAAGAAGGACCCGGGAGCGGACCTCCCCGGTGACCCCGTCGAGGATCAGGAGCGTCCGGGCGGTCTCGAGGTCTCCCGCCCCTTTTCCGTCGAGGAGGACCGCGACGTCGAGGGCTCCCGAACGCAGGAACCGGCCGGTCGCGGCCGCGCTCGGGTTGGAAAAGTCCGTCCGGCGCCAGAGGACGTTCCCGCCGCCGTCGAGGCCCATGGCCGCCTGGAAAGGGACGATCTCGAGCCGCGCGAGGCGGGGCCGGTTCCAGGGCCAGACCGGAAGGAGCGCGGCGCCCATGAGGAGAGCCGCGGCCCCCGGGAGAGCCCACCGGCGCAGCCTGCCGAGGCGCCGCCGGCGCGGCGGAGGACGGTGGGCCGCGAGGTCGGTGAGGACTTCGTCGGCCGTGGCGTAGCGGTCTCCCGGCTCCTTCTGGAGAAGCCTGAGGATGACGGACGAGAGCCAGTCTGGGATCTCCGGGCGGCGGCGGCGCGGGTCGGGCGCCGGCTCCCTCAAGTGGGCCACCGCCGTGCCGATCGAGGAGAGGCCGCGGTACGGCACGTCCCCCGTGAGCATCTCGAAGAGAAGGACGCCAAATGAGTAGAGGTCGCTTCGCGCGTCGAGATCCCCGCCGAGAGCCTGCTCGGGAGAGAGGTATTCCCAGGTGCCGACGACGGCGTCCGTCGCGGTGGTTCGGCTTTCGTCGCTGTCCCACCGCCGGACGAGGCCGAAATCCGCGAGCTTCACCGTCCCTCCGTCCGCAAGGAGGACGTTCCCCGGCTTGACGTCGCGATGGATGAGTCCGAGGGCATGAAGAGCCCGCAGCCCTTCCAGAACTTCGAGGCCGATCCGGACCGATTCGTCGATGGCGAGCGGGCCGCGGTGGAGGCGCTCGCGGAGCGACTCGCCGTCGACCAGCTCCATCGTCAGGAAGACCGTCTCCCCCGCCGTCCCGATGTCGTAGACCTTCACGAGCCTCGGGCTCTCGGCCTCGCGGGCGACGGCCACTTCCCGGCGGAAGCGCTTGAGCATCCCCTCGGTCATCCGGTCGGCGCGGAGGACCTTCAGGGCCACGTCCCGCCCCAGCTCCCGGTCGTGGACGGCGTAGACGACCGCCGAGCCTCCCGTCCCGAGCACCTCGCGCACCTCGTACCGCCTTCCGATCGGCGTGCCGGGGGCGAAGAGGCGGACGCTCGGTGCCGGCTCCCTTGAAGAGAAGGACTCCGTCCTCGGTTCGTCGCTCACGGGGTGTTGAGAGAGATTCTATCCGCCCGGGCCCGGCCGGACCCTTGTAAACGCCTGGGGCGTTCCGCACGTCTTAACACCCGTACTCGACGCCGCCCCCGGGCAGGCGGGCGGCCCGACGGAGGAAAAGATGAACGGAACGACGAAACGACGCGGACTCGGGATCCTGGCCCTGGCCGTTGCCGGAACCCTCGCCGTGGCGATGGCGGCTGCGGCCCAGATGCCGGGTCCTCCGATGGCCGGAAGGGGCGGGCCCTTCCTGCGCGCCCTCCGAGGGGGGCTCGCAGCCGTGGGCGTGACGGACGACCAGAAGGCGAAGATCACCGCCATTCTCGAGGCGAAGAAGGACGCCGCGAAGACCCTCGGCGCGAAGGCCCGGACCGACGGCCAGGCTCTCAAGGCGCTCGTGAGTGCCGCGACCCCCGACCCGACGGCCGTCGGAAGCGCCTTCCTGACGCTGAAGGGGGACCGGGACGCGGCCAAGGCGATGAGGCAAGACGTCCTCACGCAGGTCAAGGCCGTTCTGACAGCGGAACAGGCCGGAAAGCTCGACGGGTACCTCGCCGCACTGAAACAGATGGGACGCGCCCGGATGGGACGCAGCTGACCCTTCCGGCGCCTCTCCTTCCACCAGCGGGGCCTCGCGGCCCCGCTCTTTTTTTCAGCCAACCGGCGAGACGAAGTCGAACTTGCCGACGTCGACCAGCCCCTTGTCGGTCAGCTTCAGTTCGGGGATGACGGGGAGGGCGAGGAAGGCGAGCGTCATGAAGGGATGGTCCATCGTCGCGCCGAGGGAGCGGGCGGCCTCGTTGGCCTTTCGTTCGGCATCGTCCACCTCGGCCATCGTTGCGTTCGACATGAGGCCCCCGACCGGGAGGGGGACCTCGGCGAGCGGCTGAGCCCCTTCGGCGATCACGATGCCGCCGCCGATCTCGGCCGTCCGGCGGACGGCCGTCTCCATGGAGACGTCGTCCGCGCCGAGGACGACGATGTTGTGCGAGTCGTGCGCGACGGAAGAGGCGATGGCGCCGCGCGCGAGGCCGAAGCCGCGCGCGAAGGCGACTCCGACGTTTCCGGTCCCGCGGTGGCGCTCGACGACGGCGAGCTTCAGGAGGTCGCGGGACGGGTCGGCGACCGCCGCCCCCGCTTCCACCTTCGCCGGGGTCGTCGACGCCCCGGTTGCGAGCGAGCCGGCGCGGACCTCGATGACCCGGAGCAGGGCCCCCGGACCGGCGGCGACGCGAAGGCGGTCGCGCGAAAAGCCGGAGACCCGGAAGCTGGGCCCCTCGTCCATCGGGACGGCCGGTATATCGGCAAGCAGCCGTCCCCCAGTCGCCACCCGCCGCCCGGCGAGGACGACGAGGTCGGGACGGAACTCCTCGAGGCGCTCGAAGGTGAGGAGGTCGGCTCGGAACCCGGGCGCGATCGCTCCGCGGTCCGTGAAGCCGTAGTGCCGGGCGCACGACCAGGAGGCGAGCCGGATCGCGAGGACGGGGTCGAGGCCGAGGGCGACGGCGCGGCGGACGTGGTGGTCGACGTGCCCGTGGGCGAGGAGATCCCACGGGTGGCGGTCGTCGGTCGCGAAGGCGAACCGCTCGGAGTTCGCCGCCGTCACGAGCGGGAGGAGGTCGTCGAGGTTCTTCGCGGCCGTCCCCTCGCGGATCCAGATCGACATCCCGCGGCGCACCTTCTCCTCCGCCTCGCCCCGCGAGAGACACTCGTGATCTGAGCGGATGCCGGCCCCGACGTAGGCATTCAGGTCGAGGCCCGAGAGGAGGGGCGAATGCCCGTCCATCGGGACGCCGCGGCGGCGCGCGTCGTCCACTTTCGCGCGAACGCCCGGGTCGCCGAAGAGGAAGCCCGGGACGTTCATCATCTCGGCGAGGCCGAGGACGCG
>JBBIPB010000181.1:0-3163 GCA_037443065.1 Acidobacteriota bacterium
CCGACGACCGGCCTCGACCCCGTGACGTCGATGACGATCAACCGGCTCATCGTCGACCTGAACAAGCACCTGAAGACGTCCTCCGTCGTCGTGACCCACGACATCACGTCGGCACTCTTCGTCGCCGACCGGATCGCCTTCCTGAAGAACGGGCGCTTCGCCTTCATCGGCACGCCCGACGAGGCGAAACGCTCCGAGGTCGCCGACCTCCGGGCGTTTCTCGCCGCCGAGGAGACCGCGCATGAGGGCTGACGCCCGCACCCGATCCCGCGTCGGGATCATCGTCTTCGCCGCGCTCGTCCTCTTCGCGGGCGCCATTCTGACGGTCGGGGGCAAGCGCGGCTTTTTCATCGCGCGCTCGACCTACTTCGCCCGCTTCCCGAACTCCCAGGGCGTCCTCGCGGGGAACCAGGTACGCCTGACGGGGGTCGTCGTCGGGGCCGTCCACGACATCGAGGTCCCGAAGAAGCCGGGACAGGACCTGACGATCTACTTCGACATCGAGCGGCGCTACCAGCACCTCCTCAAGGCCGACAGCAAGGTCGAGATCAAGACGATCGGCCTCCTCGGCGACAAGTACCTCGAGCTTTCCCCCGGCTCCCCCGACAAGCCCGACCTCCCGCCCGACTCGGAGATCCAGGCGGTCCGGAGCGCCGAGCTGGACAAGATCCTCGCCTCCGGCGGCGACCTCGTCGAGAACGTCCTCGCGATCTCGAAGTCGCTCCGGAACATCCTCGGGCGGACCGAGCAGGGAGAGGGGTTTCTCGGCGAGATGACGATGCCGGGCGAGGAGGGGCAGGCCCTCGGAAAGTCGCTCCGCGAGACGATCGAGTCGGCGAACCTCCTCCTGAAGGAGATCCGCGAGGGGAAGGGGCTCGCCGGAAGGCTCCTGCGCGACGAGGGGCTCGCCCAGCACGTGGACCACGAGCTGAGGGAGGCCGTCGACTCGATCAACCGGATCGCGCAGGCCGTGGAGAAGGGCACGACGACCGGGGAGGGAATCGTGCCGGCCCTCCTCTCCGACCCCGAGGGGAAGAAGAAGCTCTACGCGATGGTCGACTCCGTGAAGGCGACCGCCGACGGGCTCGCCGTCTTTTCGAAGGACCTTTCCTCGGGGAAGGGGGCCGTCTCCCGCCTCGTAAAGGACGAGGAGTTCTCTAAGGAGTTCCTCGGCGACCTCCAGAAGCTCTCCCGCCACCTCGCGAACGTCGCTGCGAAGCTCGACTCGACCGACGGGACGGCCGGCAAGCTCCTCGCGGACCCGTCGGTCTACGAGGCGATCAACGACGTCCTCGTCGGCATCAACGAGTCGAAGTTCCTCAGGTGGCTCATCCGCGACCGGCAGAAGTCCGGCATCGAGAAGCGGTACCGCGAGACGAAAGCCGCCGAGGAGGCGAAGCCTCCGCTCCCCCAGCCGACGCCTCCGCCGCCTCCGCCGCCGACTCCGGGGACCGCGGCTCCGGCCCCGGCCGGCTGACCGGATGCGTGTCCTCGTGGCCGGGGGGGCGGGCCTCCTCGGCGCGGCCATCGCGAAGGCCCTCGCGGACGAAGTGGAGCACGTCGTCGTCGTCGACCGGTTCGACGACTCGGGCGACGGTGTTCACGTCAAGGAGTGGCGGGCCGGGCAACTCCTGAAGGATCCCCGGGCGAGCCTCGAACGGGCCGATCTCGCCGATTTCGACGCGCTCGAGGACCTCTTCGCCCGCCACCGCCCGGCCGCCGTCGTGAATGCCGCCCTCTTCGACCCCGCCGGCCCCGGCGCGGGACCGCTCTTCCGGGCGGCGCGCGCCGCGGGGACGGGCCTTCTCGTCCACCTCTCGGACGGCGCCCTCTACGCCCCGGGGTCCAGGCCGGAGCGCCCGGCCCGGGAGGACGAGCCGCTCGACGCCGGCGACGACCGGGCTCTCCGCGCCAGGCTCGAGGAGGAGCGGATGCTCGGAGAGCTGGGTCTTCCCTCGGTCATCCTTCGCGTCTTCTCGGTCGTCGGGCCGATGTTCCCGCCGCGCCGCTTCCCGGCCCGCGAGCTGGAGGCGATCCTCGACTCGGAAGAGTTCGTCTTCGAGGAAGCGGGCTTCTCCGACTTCGTCCACGTCGAGGACGTCGTCCGGGGCGTCGCCCTCGCCTTCCAGCGCCGCCCGATCGGACGCGCGCTCAATCTCGGAGGAGGCCTCCTCGTCAACCCGCGGACCGTTCTCGCCCTCCTGGCCCGGGACGCCGGACGCACCCTCCGCCTCACGGTGACCGCGCCGCGCGCCCCCCTTCGCCCACGGCGCGCCGCGAACCTCGAAGCCGCCTCCGAGGCACTCGGCTGGTCGCCGGTATACAACATGGGCGGCATCGTCACCTCTCTCCTCTCCGCGCGGCTGGGGACGGGAGGCTTTGGCGCCGGGGACGCCCGCGTCTCGCCGTCCTCCGGGCCGCCGAAGGAGCCCGCGAGGCCCGTCTCGAGACGCGAGCTGTTCGGGATCTTCCGCCGCCCCTTCGAAGGCTCCCGACGGTAAACTTCGCCTGCCTGCCCGGGCTCTCCGGGCGAAGGAGAGCGGCCTCATGAACATCTGCATGGTCGGAACGGGGTACGTCGGCCTCGTCACGGGCGCCTGCCTCGCCGACTTCGGCATGGACGTCACCTGCGTCGACAAGGACGAGGCGAAAATCGCCCTCCTGAAAAACGGGATCTCCCCGATTTACGAGCCCGGCCTCGAGGAGATCATCCACAAGAACGAGAAGGCCAGGCGGCTCCGCTTCACCACGGACCTCAGGGAAGCCGTCGAACGCTGCCTCGTCATCTTCATCGCCGTCGGGACGCCGCCGAAGGACGACGGCTCGCCCGACCTCTCGTTCATCTTCCAGGTCGCCGAGTCGATCGCGGCGCACATGAACGGCTACAAGGTCGTCGTCACGAAGTCGACCGTCCCGACCGGGACCGGGGCGCAGATCGAGGAGATCCTCCGGAAGAACCCTCGCGGACACAAGTTCTCGATCGTCTCGAATCCCGAGTTCCTCCGCGAGGGCTCCGCGATCGAGGACTTCATGCGGCCCGACCGCGTCGTCATCGGCTCGCGCGACGAGCAGGCCAACGCGATCGTCAAGGACGTCTACTCGCCCCTTCTCGTCGCCGGCGTCCCCTTCGTCGTGACCGACGTCGAGTCCGCCGAGCTGATCA
>JBBIPB010000182.1:0-3162 GCA_037443065.1 Acidobacteriota bacterium
CATCAGCTCGTGCCGGTCCTCTCCGCGGCCGAGAACGTGGCCATGGCGCTCTGGATCCGGAACGTTCCCGAAAGCGAGTGCCGCCGCCGCTCCCGCGACACGCTCGACGCGGTCGGGCTCTCGGGCCTCGCCGAACGGCTTCCCGACGCGCTCTCGGGCGGTCAGCGGCAACGTGTCGCGGTTGCGCGGGCGCTCGTCGGGGAACCGGCCGTGATCCTCGCGGACGAGCCGACGGCCTCGCTCGACTCCGAGACGGCGCTCAGGCTTCTCGACCTCTTCGATGCGCTTCACCGGGAGCGGGGCGTGGCCTTCGTCTTCTCGAGCCACGACCCGGCCATCGTCTCCCGGGCGCGGCGGCGGCTGAAGCTGCGGGACGGGCGGATCGAATCGGACGAGGCGGCCGTGCCGGCCGGAGGGACGGCATGAGCCTCCGCTGGTGGCGCCTCGCGGGACGAAACCTCCTCCGGCACAGGCGCCGGGCGCTCCTGACCGGCTCCATCGTCGTCGTCGGGTTCGTGGCCGTGACGATGACCGCCGGGTTCGTCGTCCAGACGTTCGAGGCGCTCCGGTACGCCACGATCGACGCTCTCGGAGGGCACGTCCGGCTCTTCGACCCGCGCGCCGAGGGGAAGAGCGACGAAGAGGCGCAGGGCTACCTCCTCGACGACTGGGAGGGGCTCGCGCGCCTCGTGAAGAAAGACCCTCGCGTCGTCCGGGTGATGCCGAAGCTCTCCTTCTTCGGCCTCGCGGCGAAAGGGGACCGGAGCGTCGCCTTCCTCGGCACGGGAACGGAGCCCGAGCTGGAAAAGGCCTCGGGCTTCGTTCCCGATCTGGTCGTCGCGGGATCGTTCTTCGCGAACCCGGACGCCGACGAGGTCATGCTCGGCGCGGGGCTCGCACGCTCGCTCGGCGCGAGGCCCGGCGACCTCGTGACGGTCCTGACGACGGCGACCGACGGTTCCTTGAACGCCGTGGACGCCACCGTGACCGCCATCGTTCAGTATCCGGTGAAGGAGATGGACGACCGGGTCCTCTTCCTCCCGTACCGGGCCGCGGCG
Organism: Acidobacteriota bacterium; assembly: GCA_037443065.1. Classification (GTDB taxonomy): domain Bacteria; phylum Acidobacteriota; class Thermoanaerobaculia; order UBA5066; family UBA5066; genus DAOMFB01. The sequence continues at coordinate 1,059 of JBBIPB010000182.1, forward strand.
CGACTCCTGAAGGCGGAGGGAAAGGTCCACGTCCTCGCCGTGCGCCTCGCGCGCGACGACGAGACGGACGACGCCGCCCGGACCATCGCTGCGGCCGCGAAGGCGGCGGGGCGCCCGGTCGCCGTCAAGACCTGGCTCGAGACGGCCGCTTTCTACAAGCAGGTCCGGCTGCTCTACATCGGGATCTTCCTCTTCACCGGAATCGTCCTCGGCGTCGTCGTGATCCTCGCGGTCGCCAACACGATGACGATGTCCGTCTTCGAGCGGACGCGCGAGATCGGGACTCTCCTCGCGATCGGGATGGAGCGCCGGCAGGTGAAGAAGCTTTTCCTCTTCGAAGGGCTGCTGCTCGCTGCCGCGGGGACGCTTCTCGGGGCCCTTCTCTCGCTCCTCCTCCGGGCGGGACTGAACGCGCTTTCGATCCAGATGCCGCCGCCGCCCGGAGGGACGCGCAGCACGCTCCTCTTCATCCGCTTCTTCCCGGTCGCCTACGCCGCGGGCTTCGTCCTGATGACGGCGACGCTCCTCGTCGCCTCCTGGTGGCCGGCGCGCCGGGCCTCGCGCCTGAACCCGGTCGAGGCGCTCGCGCATGTCTGATCGAACAGGAGCCGCGCTCGCCCTTCTCGTGGCCGCCTCGGCCGCGCTCGCGGCCCCGCCGGACCCGGCCGCGCTCCTTCGGCGCGCCGAGAGGGTCCGGTCGGCGTTCGGAGAAGGGGTCGTGACGATCCGCGTGACGATCTCCGGGACGAAGGCCGGCGCGCCCGGGCCGCCCCCGACCCGGCTCGAGGTGGCCGTGAAGGGGAGTCGGTCGCGCCTGAAGTTCCTCGAGCCGGCCGATGCGGGAAAGCTGGTCGTGAGGGACAGGGGAGAGACCTGGCTCCTCCTTCCGACCGCGAAGAACCCGATTCGGGTGCCCTCCAGCTACCGCGTCCACGGCGGGCTCTCGACGGCGGAGGTGGCCGAGGTCGGCTTCGCGGAGGACTACGACGCGCTCTTCGAGCGAGAGGATGAGTTCTCGGGCATGAAGTGCGCGGTTCTCAGGCTGATCGCGCGGAAGGGGGTTTCGGCCTCGTACCCCGTCGTTCGCGTCTGGATCGACGAAAAGGAAGGGCTCTACCGAAAGGCGGTCTTCCTCCTCGCCTCCGGCCGGACGGCGAAGGAGGCGACCTTCGACGCCTACGGGTCGGAGAGAGGGAGGCTCGTCCTCAGGCGGATGACGATCGTGGACGACCTCCGGCCCGGGACGACCGTCGTCGAGTACCTCCACTGGGAGAAGCGGCCGGTGCCCGACCGCTGGCTCGATCCCAAGACGGCCCGGGAGGAATGAGAAAGGGGACTTCGATGGCGACATCGATTCTCCCGAAGGTGGTGGAGGCTCTGGCGGCGCGGTACGGACGGATCGGGAATCCGCCGCCGAAGAGCGCCTTCGAGATGATCCTCTTCGAGAACGTCGCCTACCTCGCGGACGACGCCGAGAGGACGAAGGCGTACGCGCTCCTTGCGAAGAGAGTCGGGACGAAGCCGCGGGCGATCCTCGAGGCTCCGTCCGCCGCCCTGCGGGCCGTCGCCGCGCACGGCATCCTCCCCGACCGGTTCGCCGGCAAGCTGCGCGAGGCGGCGCGGATCGCCGTCGAGGAATTCGACGGCGACCTCGAAACCGTCATGGATGGACCGGTTCCGAAGGCGAAGAAGGCGCTGCGGAAATTCCCGGGGATCGGCGAGCCGGGAGCCGAGCGGATTCTCCTCTTCACCGGACGTCACCCAACGCTTTCGCCGGAGTCGAACGGACTGAGAGTCCTGACGCGTCTCGGCGTCATCCGCGAGGAGAAAAGCTACGCCGCCACCTACGCGGCGGCACAGAAGGTCGCGGCGGCGGAGCTGGGGACGGACTTCGAGCTGCTCGGCCGGGCGCACCGGCTTCTGCGGCGGCACGGCCAGGCGGTCTGCCGGCGCAGCGCCCCCGAGTGCGAGCGATGCCCCGTGGCGCCGCTCTGCGCATACTTTCGGGCGCGCGCCTGACGCCATTCACCCCTTCGATAGAGAACGAGGTTGACGAGGGTCCTCGGCGCGAATCACAAATTGGCAGACCTGTCCCCAAGGCCCC
>JBBIPB010000183.1:0-3153 GCA_037443065.1 Acidobacteriota bacterium
ACGCGCTCCCGGCCCTCCGGGACTGCTCGAGGATCGCCGACAGGTCCGCGGGCCGGGAGAGCCGCTCGACGGGGAGCGTGTCCGCGATCAGCTGGAGCTGCCGCATCGTGTCGCCGAGGAAAAGGTCCACCGTGGCCTTGCGGTTCTTGACCATCGCCTCGAGGACGCTCCGCGTCCGGCTCTCCAGGATGGCCCGGTTCGCGATCGTCCCGGCGATCGCCGTGGCGACGACCGGGACGAGACCGAAGGCGAGCAGGACGATGAAGATCTCCCGGCGGAGAAGCCGGTACGGATTGGACGCCGGCTTAGCCATGGTCGGCCTCGCCCTTGAAGCTGTACCGGCCTGCCATGAAGGCCTCCTCGAAGACGGTGACGAGATCATCGGACGTGAGCGCCATGTCCAGGTGGTTGACGAAACCCGTCAGCAGCCCGACGAGCACGAGTGCCTGAAGCATCTCCTCCCGCGGCCGGTGGCGCAGGCGGGCGTTGACGAGGTCGGCCGTGCAGTCGGTCTCGAAGCCGTGGCGCGCCAGGATCCTCTGGATCAGTTCCGCCCGGCGCGAGCGCTGTTCGACGCCGGTGGAGCCCCCCACGAAGCGGAACGACGCGTAATTCGACTCCACGTGCTCCGCGACGCGCGCGTCGACCGTCGAGAAGTGGTAGCCCACCCGCGAATTGAGGTTCATGTAGTCCGCCGTGATGAACACGAAGGACGGCTCGCCCATCGCGCGAACTCCCGCGTCCTGGTCGTAGTTGTAGTTGAGAACCGCCGACATGAAGCCCGAGAGCGAGACCGGCCGCGTCATGCGCCACTTGAGGCGCGGGTCGGTCATTCCCTGCCAGAGCGCGAGGAACGGGACGGACGCGACGCCTTCGATCGACACGTCGCCGGGTCCGATGCCCTCGCGGAGTCCTCCGCCCAGATCGAACAGGCGGCAGTCGATCGGGACCGTCGAAACGAGGCGGCGGACGGGCGTCCCGTGTCGGAGGGCGCCGTCTCCCAGCGCGAACATCGCCTCCACGGCGGACTGGTGGCAGAAGCGGATGATGTCGTGGAGCGTCCGGCATTTCCGGGGCGAGTAGCCGCTCGCCATCCGGTCGCGGAGCGTGAGCGGGACGATGAACCCCGCGACCGAGGTGAGGCGTTCCCGCGCGGGGCTCGTCCGCTCCGGGGGCGTTGCTTCGCGGACCCGCGCGAGCACCTCTTCGACCTGCCCTTCGTAGACCACGCCGGCGTCGGCATCCACCGTGACCCTGCGGGATTCCGGGAGAGCCGCCGTCGCATGAGCCGTGGCGAGAAGCGCCGGAACCCCCAGCTCCCGCGCCACCGTCGCCAGATGACCGGTCACCTCTCCGCTGTCGGCGACGAGCGCGGCCGTCTTCGGAAGGAGGACCGCGAGGCGCGGGTTCGCCTCGGAGGTCACCAGCACGCCGCCGGACGGAAAACGCAGAATGTCGAGGTCGGTCTCCACCCGGTGGACGTCCCCGCAGCCGGCACCGCCCGACGCCCGCGCGCCTCCCTCGAGGAGAACCCGGGCGCCCGCGATTCGCGGCGCGGGCGCGCGCCACGTCTCTCCGGCGTGCTCGGGCTGCGGCCGGACCTGCAGGACGAAGGCGCGGCCGTTCCGGTCGAGGCCCCACTCCATGTCTAGCGGCATGCCGAGGTGGTCTTCGAGGCGCCAGGCGAGCCGGGCGACCTCGAGCGCCTCGTCGTCCGAGAGGATCGGGACGTCCCGGAAGCCGGAGGCGACCTCGAGCGCCTCGGTTCCCTCCCCGGCGGCGCACGCGAAGAGGGTGTCCTGGTGCCCGGACGTTCGGCCCGTCAACCGCGCGTGTTTGCGGTCGAGGAGGACCGAATCCGGGACCGCCGAGCCGTCCACCGCGGAGAGTCCGAGACCGCGCACGGCCTGGACGAGGGTCTGGACGCCGGCCGGGGTCCGGCAGGCGCTGTAGAGAACGCCCGCCGAAACCGCGTCCACCATGGCCAGGACGCAGCAGCACATCGCGACCTCGCGATCCTCGAGGCCGCGGCCGAGCCGGTAGGTGATCGCCTGGGGCGAGTACTTGCTGGCCACGACGCGGCGGAAGGCCTCCACGATCCCGCGCGCCGGCACGTTCAGCAGAGACCGGTACTGCCCGGCGAAGGAAACGTCGAATCCCCCCTCCTGCAGCGCGCTCGAGCGGACCGCGAAACGCGCCCGCTCCCCCCCATGCGACGCCGCGCCCGCCTCGAGCTCCGCCGCGACCCGGGCGGGCACGGGAGTGCCCTCGATCATCTGCGTGATCCGTGCGGCGGCCGAGAAGACGGCGGCGGTGTTCGACGGGTCGAGCGTCGCCATCTCGTCGGCGATCCGCTCGGCGAGTCCCGAGCCGTCGATGAACGCGCGGTACGCCGGCTCGGTGGTGGCAAACCCCTCGGGCACCCGACCGGGAAGGAGCCGGTGCGCCTCGCCGAGAAACGCGCTCTTCTGCCCCACGACCTCGGCCATGTCCGCGCTCACGCCGGCGAGCGGCACCGTGAAGCCGACCGACCCGAGATACGGCGTCACCTCCGTTCGCCCCGCGATCCGCCCACGCAGGTCGTGGAAGCGGCGCACGAGACCGGGGAAACGATTGCCCGTCATCCGGTTCAGGTTCGTGATCATCCGGAACGTCTGGACGGTCACGCCGGCAGTGAGCCGGCGGCTCTCGGCGCCCGTGACCGGACGCTCCCCGGCAAGCACCTCCTGGATCCGGGTGACGAATCCCAGCGCGGCGTTGTTGGCCTGCAGAACCTCCCGGTAACAGGCCATCCGGACGCCGAGATCCGGCGTTCTCCCTTTCCCGGAAAACCATCGGGACGCTCTCAGGATGGAAGTCCTCGGGTCCTTGACCTGCCCCGGTTAATTGTAACCGTGACGAACTTTCGAATTGTCATCATATTCGACATTTTAGCGCCATGAATTATTTGTTAAATCATTCCAAACGAGAGCTTTAGGATCGCAGATACGAACTTCACTGTGGTCACTCGAAGGTCCAGACGCAAGCGAGAAATAGCCCGAAGTAGGCAAGGTTGATCAGAGACGGGCAAGGTCGGCGGTAACCACATTTCAATCTGACGGTTTTCGAGCCGAAAGGAAAGGAGCTTGAGATGGCCGAGTCATCCAAGGCGCG
>JBBIPB010000184.1:0-3071 GCA_037443065.1 Acidobacteriota bacterium
TCTTGAGCGTCGCGGCCTTGACGGGGTCGACGTCGCCGATGAGGTCGGCGATCGTGACGTCCGGCGTCGCGAGCTTCTCGCGGTAGCGCTCCGCCCGGGGGACCCATTCGACGGGCAGGTCGTCGCCGGCGGACGCCGCGATCCTCCGCCCGTACGCGGTGAACGGGTCGAACGGCGACTCGTTGAGCAGCGATCCGGCGACGATCGGCATCTCCTCGTCGAGGAGGTTCACGAGCGCGCGGAGAATCCGCGTCTTGGCCTGTCCACGGAGGCCGAGGAGGATGACGTCGTGCCTCGCGAGAAGGGCGTTGACGAGGGCCGGCAGGACGGTCCGGTCGTAGCCGAGGACGCCGGGGAAGACGTTCTCCCCTGATCTCAATGCCGCGATCAGGTTCTCGCGCAGCTCGTCGCGGACGGATCGGGGGCGGTAGCCCGCTTCCCGCAGCTCACCGAGGGTCGTCGGTCTGTCGCTCATCGCCCTCACTTTACGACGGAGGGCGAACCGCGGGTTTTACTCGCGCTGGCCGGTATCTTCCGAAGGCGCGTCTGCGGCCGCGGGCGATCCCGAGGAGGGCGGTGCCGACCGCGCCACGACGTCCGCCGCCCGAAGCGTGACGGCGATCGGCCCGTACGGCGTCTCGGAATAATGCGCGACGACGTAGTCCCGAACCCGCAGCCCGGACGGGTCGGACGGGGTCTTTCCCCGGACGAGCTTCGTGTTCGGAGTCAGAACGAGCGTCAACGTCCGGCGGACCGGCGTCTGTCCCTTTTGGGATGCCGATACGACCGTTTCGCGCACCGCGACGATCCGGAGCGCCGTATCGACGTAGGTGACCTCCCCTGCGATCGACCGCATCGGGCCGGTGGGCGCCGGTATGGCAACCGGGTCCGGCTGAGACACTTGCCCGCCTTTCGGCGCGGCCGCGGCAAGGGCGATCGCCGCGATCATGGCGGGGAGGAAGCGAAGGCTCACGCCCTCTGAGACGCAGGGGACGTGCCGGAGGTTACACGGGCTTCCGAATCCCGAACTTCTCGAGCCTGTACTGGAGCGTCCGGTACGTCAGGCCGAGGAGGCGGGACGCCTTCGCGATGACCCATCCCGACTTCTCCATTGCCTGCACGATGAGCTGGCGCTCCAGCTCTTCGATGTCGATCCCGTCGGGGGGGATCTCGAACCCGTACGGCCGCGCCGAGGGCGCGGTCCGGAGACGGATTTCGACGGGAAGGTCCTCCGGCTTGACCGACGTTCCTTCGCTGAGAAGGACGGCGCGTTCCACGACGCTCTCGAGCTGGCGGACGTTTCCCGGCCAGGGCGCGCGAACGAGGAGGTCCATGGCTTCCGGCGAGACGCTCGAGACCGCCGTGCCGTAGGCGCCGTTTGCCTTGTCGAGGAAGCGGCGGACGAGCGCCGGGATGTCCGAGGCACGCTCGCGGAGAGGCGGCAGGACGATCGGGATGACGTTCAGCCGGTAGAAGAGATCCTCCCGGAACTGGCCGGCCCCCATCATCGCCTCGAGCTCCCGGTTCGTGGCAGCGACGACGCGCACGTCGACCGGAATCGTCTCCGACCCGCCGACGCGCTTGACCTCCTTCTCCTGGAGGCTCCGGAGAATCTTCCCCTGGAGCGGGAGCGAGAGGTCTCCGATCTCGTCGAGAAAGAGCGTCGAGAGGGAGGCCGCCTCGAAGAGACCGATCTTCCGGGCGTCGGCGCCGGTGAACGAGCCCTTCTCGTGACCGAAGAGCTCGCTCTCGAGGAGGTTCTCGGGGATGGCGGCGCAGTTGATCGCGTGAAAAGTCTTCGCGGCGCGGGCCGAGCGGGCGTGGATGGCACGAGCGACCAGCTCCTTACCGGTCCCGGACTCGCCCCGGATCAGGACGGTGGAGGTCGTCGGGGCGATCTTCTCGACGAGGCGGAAGACCTCCCGCATCGCCGGACTGTCGCCGACGATCGCCTCGAGGCCGTCGTCCTTGAGCCGTCTCTCGAGACGGAGCGTCTTCTCTGCGAGCCGGAAGGCCTCGAGGGCGCGCTCGACGCGGAAGAGCAGCTCGTCGGCGACGACCGGCTTCGACATGTAGTCGAAGGCGCCGAGTCTATGGGCCTCGCGCGCCCGCTCGACGGAGCCGTGCGCTGTGACGAGGATGACCTTCGGCGGAAGCGAGCCCTCCTGAAGGGCCTTCACGACGTCAATGCCGGAAAGTCCGGGCATCTTCAGATCCGTCAGGACGACCTCGGGCCGTGTCTCCACGGCCCTCGCGAGCGCCTCGCGCCCGTCCGCGGCGACCGTGACGCGGTACCCCTCGTCCGTCAGAAGGGCCTGGAGCGAGTCGCGCTGGTGCTTTTCGTCGTCGACGACGAGGATGGAGGCGTTCCCCACGTGCCGATGCTAGCGCAGCGGCTCAGACCGGCACCGGAAGCATGATGGTGAACCGGGCGCCGCCGCCGCCGTCCGTCCGCGCACCGGCCTCGATCCGTCCGCCGTGCTCCTCGACGATCCGTTTCACCATGGCGAGGCCGAGTCCCACGCCTCCCTCGCGCCGCGAGAAGTAGGGCTCGAAGAGGCGCGGGATGTCAGCGGGCTCGAGGCCCGGTCCCGTGTCCTCCACCTGGAGGGCGAGTTCGGGGCCGGTGGGACGGCCCTCGACGGAGGCCGAGACGGTGAGCGTGCCGCCGCTTCGCTCCATCGCCTGGACGGCGTTCTGGAGCAGGTTCCAGAGGACGGACTTCAGGAGGGACCCGTCAGCCATCACGGTCGGGAGGGCGGCGGCGATCCGGCGCTCGACCGTGACGCTCGCCCGTTCGGCGGTCTCGGAGAGGTCGGCGAGGGTCCCGTCGAGGAGAGCCGCCACGTCCAGGGGCGCCGGCGTCAGCGTAAGCGGCCGCCCGAACGCCAGGAAGTTGTTGATGAGGGTAGCGAGACGGTTGATCTCTTCGCGGAGCGTCTCGATCCGGCCCGCGTACGCCGCCGCGGCCTCCTCGTCGGCGGGACGGTGACGCCGCTTGAGGACGTCGAGCCCGAGGGAGAGGGCGTTGAGCGGGTTCTTGATCTCGTGGGCGAGGCCGGACGCGAGCT
>JBBIPB010000185.1:0-3006 GCA_037443065.1 Acidobacteriota bacterium
GAAACTCGGGAGCCATCTTCGCCCAGTTCCTCGAGGGGCTCGCCGAGGCGCTGAAAGGGGCCCGCCGGATCGGGCCCGAGCGGTTCGGCCGGGCCGTCCGCGCCGCCGCGGAAGCCGCCCGGGGGGCGATGGCGCAGCCGCGCGAGGGGACGATCCTCTCGGTCATCCGGGACTGGGCGGGCTGGGTCGAGCGGCGGGCGGCCGAGACGCGCGACTTCGCGGAGATCGTCCCGGAGTCGGTGCCGGTGGCGCAGGAGGCGCTCGATCGGACGCCCGACCACCTCGCCGTCCTGAAGGAGGCCGGGGTCGTCGACGCCGGCGCGCAGGGCTTCGTCCACTTCCTCGAAGGGGTGGCCCGGTCCCTCGGTCGCCACGTCCGGCCGGAGCCGCAGGCCCACGTCCCGGGCGAAGTCGTGGAGGCGCGCATCCGCGAGGCCCGCGAGTCGATCCTCTTTCGCTACTGCACCGAGGTTCTCCTCGCGGCGGACCGGATCGACCGGGAAGCGCTCCGCCGGGCCGCGGCCCCTCTCGGGGACTCGCTCGCGGTCGCGGGCGGGGCCCGGCGGGTCCGTCTCCACCTCCACGTGAACCGTCCGGAGGACGTCTTCGAGGTCGCCCGCCGCTTCGGCCGTGTCGAGCAGACGAAGGTCGAGGACATGCGCGAGCAGCACGTCGGCCGGTTCGCCCGGCGCGGGCACGTCGCCGTCGTGACCGACTCCGCATGCGACCTCCCGGCCGTGATGACCGAAGCGCTCGAAATCACGGTCGTCCCGCTCCGGCTGATCCTCGGCGACGAGACGTACCTCGACGGCGTCACGGTCACGCCGAGCGAGTTTCACGCGATGCTCGCCCGCTCGCCGCTCGCGCCGCGGACCTCGCAGCCGCCACCCGCCGACTTCCGCGAGATCTACCGCGCTCTCGCCTCGCACGGGGCGCCGGTCCTCGGAGTCCACCTCTCGGGAGGCCTTTCGGGGACTCTCGCGGCAGCAGAGACGGCGGTCCGGTCGCTCGCGGGAGAAGAAGGGCTTGCGCGGGTCGAGACGGTCGACACGAAGAACGTCTCCGTGGCACAGGGGCTCGTCGTGCGGGAGGCCGCGCTGGCCGCGGCGGAAGGAAAGGGCCTTTCCGAGGTGGCCGAGGTGGCACGCCGGGCGGCGGCCCGGGCGCAGCTCTTCGCGGCCGTCCCCTCGCTCGACTTCCTGATCCGCGGCGGGCGAATCGGCCATCTGCCGGGGCTCATGGCGCGGGCGATCGGATTCTGTCCGGTCATCACGATCGGACCCGACGGACGTGCGGCAAAAGGCGGGGGCGGCCGGGGCTTTCCCCGGGCGGTCCGAAAGGTCGTCGAGGCCGCCCTCGCGGGGACCCGAGGCGAGCGGGCTCCGACGTTCGGCGTCGCGCACTTCGGCGCCCCGGAACTGGCGGACGAGGTGGCGGCGGAACTCCTCTCGCGGCACCCCGGGGCCGAGCACTTCGTCACGGAGGTGGCACCGGTTCTCGCGGCCCACGCCGGGCCCGGAGCGGTCGCCGTCGGGTTCCTCGCCGGGGAGACTCGGAACCGGCCGAAATTGCCTTGACGGAAAGGCTTCCGGACGCGAAGAATAGCCTCGTCTTCACGGAGTGAGGAGCGTTTTTCTTCGCAATATCGTGGGTCAAGAGATGAAGGAGGAATCGGTGCTTAATTTCAAGAGTGTGCGCCTGCTCGCGGGAGCGCTTCTCGTCGCCGCGCTCGCCGCCGCGCCGAGAGGCGACGGGGCTGGATTCGCCCTGTTCGAGCAGGGGGCCCGGGCAACCGCGATGGGCGGAGCTTTCGTCGCCCAGGCGGACGACCCGTCGGCGATGTTCTACAACCCGGCCGGAAACGCGTTCAACGAGAAGTTCACTCTCTACGGCGGCGCAATGGGGGTTCTCCGTCCGACGGCTAACTTCACGGGGTCGAGCCCGTACCCCGGTGACGGCTATTACACGAGCATGGCGAAGGCGCTGTACTGGTTCGGGAACGGCTACGGCGTCGTGCCGCTCCAGCCGGGCAAGCTGAACCTCGCCGTCGGCTTCTGGTCGCCGGGCGGCCTGGGAGTTCCCTGGTCCAACCCGGAAGCGTTCGCCGGACGCTACATTTCCCAGCGGGCCGATATCCGACAGATCGCCGTCTCCGCGCAGCTCTCCTGGAAGGCGACCGACTGGCTCGCGATCGGCGCCGGGCCGGAACTTCGCCTCACCGACGTGAAGCTCTCGCAGGACATCGGGATCTTCAACCCTTACGTGGGGCATGTCACGGACGTGGCGCACCTCTCCCTCGCCAGCAAGGGAACGCACGCCGACCTGGCCTGGAACGCCGGAATCCTGATCAAGCCGTGCGACCGTCTTCGCCTCGGCGTTGCGGTTCATTCGAACGTCCACGCGGCCGTGAGCGGGATCGCGCACTTCTATCAGCTCTCGACGGGACATACAGACCTGGACGGCGCCGTCGCGAAGCTGATCCCGGTCAATCAGGACCTGAGCGGCGGAACGACTCTCCAGTTCCCCGGACTTCTCCTCTTCGGCGTCTCGTACGACCTGAGCCCGAAGGTGACCGTGAACGTAGACGCAAACCACACGTGGTGGAGTACCTTCGACCAGACCACCATCGCGATCAGCGGCGTTCCGTCCGAGACCATTCCCCACAACTGGGCGAACACGTGGACGATCCGTGCCGGACTCGGCTGGCAGGCCACCAAGACCGTCTGGCTGGGCGGTGGCTACCTCTACGACCAGTCACCGCAGCCTGACGCCGACGTCGGCCCGCTCCTGCCGGACGCCATCCGCGTCGGCGGGTCGATCGGCGCCGGCTTCCAGCTTTCGAAGATGTTCCGGGTCGAGGTCACGAGCCTCTTCCTCTGGTTCAAACAGCGGACGACGACGACGAACGAGGCGAACTTCAACGGGACGTACAAGACGTTCGCCATCCTCCCCGGCATGAGCATCAAGAGCACCTTCTGAGCGAGGAGCAGAGAACATGAAGACTTC
>JBBIPB010000186.1:0-2979 GCA_037443065.1 Acidobacteriota bacterium
CCGACGCCGATCGGGCCTTCGACGGCGATGTACCGGAGCGGGAATTCCTTCGGCGTGGGGGCCGGCACGGCGGCGAGAGCTTAGCGCGGAAACGCGGCCCGAAGCAGCACGTCCGCCGCCCCGCAGAGAAAGAAAACGATGGAGAGCCAGCCGTTCGCGGTGAAGAAAGCCGCGTCGACGCGGGAGAGGTCCCCCGGCGCCACGATCGCGTGCTGCCGGACGAGGAAGACCCCCGCGAGGACGACGCCGAGGCCGAAGAGGAGGCCGCCCCCCGCGAGGACGAAGACGGTGTAGAGGAGGGCGAGCGCCGCCGCGTGGAAGAGGGTGGAGACGAGGAGCGCCCGGCGGTTGCCGAGACGCGCCGGGATCGACATCAGCCCCTCTGCGCGGTCGAACGCCTCGTCCTGCAGGCTGTAGACGACGTCGAAGCCGGCGACCCAGAAAACGACGGCGAGGCCGAGGACGACGGGGACGAGAGCGAAGGAACCGGTGACGGCGATCCAGGCGCCGACCGGGGCGATCGCGAGCGAGAGGCCGAGGACGAGGTGCGAGAGAGGTGTCACACGCTTCGTCAGGGAATAGCCGAGGACGACCGCGAGGGCGACGGGCGAGAGAAGAAGGCAAAGACGATTCAGCTGGGCCGCCGCGAGGACGAAGAGCCCCACCGAGGCGGTACAGAAGAGGGCAGTGAAGCGGACGGAGAGAACGCCGGACGGAAGCTCACGCGAGGCGGTGCGGGGGTTCTTCGCGTCGACGTCCCGGTCCGCGATCCGGTTGAACGACATCGCGGCGGAGCGCGCCCCCACCATCGCGACGAGGATCCACACAAGCGTCGGAAGGGACGGGACCCCGCCCGCCGCGAGGACGGCCGCAAGAAGCGCGAACGGCAGGGCGAAGACCGTGTGGGCGAACCTGATCATCGAGAGTGTGGCGGCCAGGGGGTTCACCTTCGCCGCCGCTTCCGGGGAAGACGCGCTCACTTCGGGCCGGTCCACCTGAGGTCGGGAACGTCGATCGAGACCCCGAGGAGGTCCGCGACGCGCAGGAGATAGGCGTCGAGCATCTCCTCCGCCGTCCGCGCCGCGTAAAAGGCGGGGACCGGCGGGGCGACGATCGCCCCGGCACCCGTGACCGCCACGATGTTCTGGGCGTGAACCATGGAGAGCGGCATCTCGCGAAAGGCGAGGACGAGCCGCCGCCGCTCCTTGAGGCAGACGTCCGCCGCGCGCTGGAGGAGGCCGCGCGAGATACCGTGGGCGATGGCGCCGAGAGTTCCGGCCGAGCAGGGGATCACGGCCATCCCGCGGGTCCGGAACGACCCCGAGGAGATCGGAGCGTCGACGGCTTCCTCGGAATGGAGGACCACCTTCGACCGGGCCCCGCGCGAAAGGCCCGCCGCGGCCACCCAGTCACGCGTCGTCCGGATCTTCGGGTCCAGTTCGTCGCGGGCCACGAGGAGCGCCCGCGGCGTGACGACGCAGTGGAGGGCCGGCACGTCCGGCGACGCGGCAAAGAGGCCGAGGGCGCGAAGGGCGAGGCGGGCGCCGCTCGCGCCGGAGACGCCGAGGACCAGAGGAAGGGAATCTCTCACGGGCCTAGTTTCGCATCCCGGCCCTGCCCACACCGGACCGACAGCATTTCCTGTCGCGCCTGCACGGGAACGTCGAGGAGGGATGGAGGCCGATTGGTGTGCGGCTTAGCCGTGTGTGCTTCGAAGGGATGACAGGAATTTCTGTCGGTCGCACGCCAGCGCTTCACCGGCCGCTTTCCACCATCTCTTTCATTCGAAGGATCTTGCGGGCTGTCGGCCTGCCCCGGCATCCATCGTGCGCTCTCTTCGGCATGACCGGAACGAACACGAGGAAGGAGGGCCGCCGATGAGCTGAGACGTCACGCGCACCCGGACGCGCCGGGACGCCGACACGGAAGGAACGAATCCCGCCCCTGTTTCCCGGGTACGCGTCCTAAACGTTCGACCAACAAACAGACACAAAGCGAAAGAAAGGAAAGCACCATGACTCTCCGTCCGCTCGCCCGCACTCTCATCGTCCCCGTGCTCGGCCTGTCACTCTCGGGCCTCGCCGCCGCAGCTCCCGCCGCCGAAACAGAGGCTGGGAAGAAGGTCGTGAACGTCAACACCGCCACCGCCGCCGAGCTGACGCGCCTGCCGCGCGTCGGCGAGAAGTTGGCCCAGCGGATCATCGAACACCGTCAGAAGCAGGGCGCCTTCCGCCGCGCGGAGGACCTCATGGAGGTCAAGGGCGTGGGCGAGAAGATGTTCCAGACCCTCAAACCCTACCTCGCAATCTCCGGCCCGACGACGCTCGCCGAGAAGGTCAGCTCGAAGGGGAGCCGCGGCGCTTCGAAGTCGGCCGTGAAGGCGGCTCGTCCCGCGAAGAGCCCGAAGAGCGGAAAGACGAGCAACCCCTATCCGAAGGAAGGCGCCTGAGACACCAGAGCGGCGCGGGGCGGGGCGGGGCGCGTTCGGCGCCGCCGCCCCGCGTCTCGCTCCGGAATGGAGACGCCCATGCGCACTCCCAAGAAAGGACGCGGCTTCAGCCTTCTCGAGTCGCTCATCGTTCTCGCGATCTTCGGCTTCCTCGCCGCGATCTCCCTCCCCGCCCTCTCGCGCCTCTACAGAAAGACCGCCATCGACGCCGCCACGACCGACGTGGCCCTCGTTTTCACGGTCGCCCGCGACTTCGCCATCCGTTCCGGCCGGCACACGGGGGTGAAGTGGTTCTCGAAGGACGGCGACGTCGTCCTCTCCGTCTACGAGGACGGCAACGGCAACGGGGTCCTCTCGGACGACATCAAGAAGGGAATCGACCGTCTCGTGGCGGGTCCCTACTTCATGCGCGGAAAGTATCCATACGTCACCTTCTCGTTTCTTCCGGACTTCAAGGGGCTGGACCCGTCCGGAAACCCGATCGGGGATCTCTCCGACCCGGTGCGTTTCGGCCGGAGCGACATCTGCTC
>JBBIPB010000187.1:0-2930 GCA_037443065.1 Acidobacteriota bacterium
AGCGCCTTCTGCTTCTGGACCCAGCTGAGGTTCGAAAGGACGTCCGCGATCTCGGTCAGGCGCCCCGAGCGCATCTTGTCGAGGTTCTGCTTGTAGCGCCCTTTCCAGTCGCCCGTGAGTGGCTGCGCCCCGGCCTCGAGCGCGCGAAAGACGCTCCCGACCTCGGTCCGCCGCGTCAGGGGCCGAAGGCCAATGCGGTCCGAGTTCCGCATCGGCACCATGACGCGCGAGTTGTTGGCCATCAGACGAAGCTGATAGCAGGGCGACGGCGATCCGTCGAGAAGCGACTCCTGGATCCTCTCGACCACGCCGACCCCGTGGTTCGGATAGACGAGCCTGTCGCCGACCTTGAATCCCACGGTGACGGCCTCCTCCCGGATAGGGAACGGCAGACTACTCCGGCCTTCGGAGCGCGTCAATGAGGATTCGGGAGCCTGCGTGCTCTCGTGGTGCCGGAGGCGGGATTCGAACCCGCACGTCCTTGCGGACAGGGGATTTTGAGTCCCCCGCGTCTGCCGTTCCGCCACTCCGGCCCGTCGGATCGACCTTCGTCGGGGGGAGCCTACTCCCACTCGAGGCGGATTCGCGACGCTGCGTGCGCCCCGGCGACGCCGACCGCCGTTCCGAGGACGTTCCAGAAGATGTCGTTGACATCGGCTGCGCGGGTCGGGAGAAAAAGCTGAGACGCTTCGATCCCGACGGAGAAAAGAGTTCCGGAGAGGAGCACGTCCACGTCGTTCCGCCAGACCGACCTCCCCTTCCCGTCCAGGAATTTCCACGCGAGAAAGGCCCAGACCGCGAACATCGCGAGGTTCGCCGCGATCCCGCCCACGCCGAAGAGGAAGACGTTCGACAGGATCCCGCGCCGTGTCGCGAGATTCGAGAGGCGCTGGAGGTCCTCGAACGGGGCCAGGTTCGTCCGGACGCCGGGACGCCCCTGGACGAGAAGGGTCAGGACGAGGATGGTCACGGTGTAGAGAGCGAGCACGAGCCCCTGCGCGACCTTCCCGACCCGAACGGTCTTCAACGGGCCCGCTCCCCCGCCGGTTCGGATGCGAACAGGTCGAGGGAGAAGACGGGTTTCATCCCCCCGACGACCTCGCCGCGGACGTTTCGGACCGGCCGCCGCGCGAGGCGGCGGAGCCGAGCGAGGCGCGTCCCTGCGGCGAGTCCGAGCTGGCGCATCACCTCGACCGTCACGGCGTCTCGCCCCCGCTCGGCCCCGTCCTCGATCTTCAGGGCGATGCCGACCGGCCCGTCGACGGGAAGAGAGGAAGCGAGCCGGGCCGGGACGCCCACGGCGTAAACCCCTTCGGCCCCTTCCTTCCCGAGCAGTCCGCCTCCGAACTCGCGCATGAGGCTCGTCGTGAAGCGGCCCGTCCCCGCGACCATCCCGGGCTCGGACGTCATCGCGGAGACGATCCTCCGGCGCGCGGCGAACTCCGCCGAGGGCTCGCCGGGAAGGCGCGGACCGACGAGCCGGGCGTACGAGAGCGCGAGGTTGTAGAGCGGGACCTGGAAGACCGGAACCGAGCAGCCGTCCACGCCGAGGCCGATCCGCTCCTCCCGCACCCCCGTCATCCGCGAGACCGTATCGAGGATCCGCCTCTGGAGAGGGTGGTCGCGGTGCCAGTAGGTCGCCGGGTCCTCCCCGAGGAGACGGCAGCAGAGAAGCATCGCCACGTGCTTTCCGGAGCAGTTGTTGTGGAGGGCGCTCGGCTTCTCGTGCCGGTGGGCGAGGGCCCGCGCCGTCTCCTCCCGCATTGGCGCGTGCGCGCCGCAGTGGAGGTCGTCCACCGAGAAACCGCCTCGCGCGAGGAGGCCGAGGACCGTCCGTACGTGAAAGGGCTCGCCCCCGTGGGACGCCGCCGCCACGGCGATCTCCTCGGTCGTCAGGCGGAAGCGCCGTTCGCCCCCCGCCGCGAGGAAGGGAGCGAGCTGGAAGGGCTTGGCGGCGGAGCGCAGGAAGACCGGTTGGAGCGGATCCCCTGCGGCCGCGAGGAGCCGGCCGTCTCCGGCCACGACAGCGACCGAGCCCCGGTGGACGGATTCCATCCGGGCGCCCCGCGTGACGACGAGAAGAGGCACGGTCTGGGGAAGGCCCGCGGTGCGCGGCGTTGGAGGGGTCACGGCGGAAGCTTACCGAAAAGAGGTTTCGTTCATTGACCAACGGCGGCGGCGTCCCGACAATCGGGACGATGCCGTCCCCGATGAGCCCGGCGCCGCCGCGTGCGGCTTCCGTCCCCCTGCACGAGGGCTTCTTCGTCTCGGAGTTCCTCGGCGAGAGGGTGCTCGACGTCGCCCGGCGCCCGGTCGGGAAGATCCGGGACCTCGTCGTCGACACGGGCGTCACCTCCCCCTTTCCCAAGATCACGGGGCTGCTCCTCCGCGACCGGTTCGAGACTTTCGTCCTCCCGTGGGAAGACGTCGCGATCTTCCAGCGGGGCGCCGTCCGGACGCGTCTCTCGCGCGAGGACCTCATTCACCGCGCGCCGACCCACGACGAGATCCTGCTGTCGCGCCACCTTCTCGACAAGCAGATCGTCGACATCAACGGTGTCAAGGTCGTCCGCGTCAACGACCTGAAGCTCGACATCGTCTCCGGCGACCTCGTCCTGACGGCGGCGGACGTCGGGCCGCGCGGGTTCGTCCGGCGCGTCTTCGGCTCGGGCGTGACGCCGCGCGGCGGCCGCTTCTCCGACGCCTCGATCCCGGCCCGCCTCATCCCGTGGGACTCGCTCCAGCCGCTGACGACGAAGCTGGACCGGCTCGAGACGCGGATGCCGCACGAGAAGCTCGCGCGCCTCCACCCGGCCGACCTCGCCGAGATCATCAGCCAGGTGCCAGTCCCCGAGCGGGGGGACATCTTCCGGAGGCTGGACGTCGAGACCGCCGCCGAGACGCTCCACGAGCTCGAGCCGGAGGTGCAG
>JBBIPB010000188.1:0-2912 GCA_037443065.1 Acidobacteriota bacterium
CGCTCGCGCGCCGCGCGAAGAGCACCTCGGACCCTTCGGAGGAGCCTCGAGCGCCGGAGGAGTTCGAGGACCCACGACGAGGGGAGCGCGTCGCCGCCGACGTCCTCGGGGCGGAAACGTTGCGACCAGGCCACGAGAGGCCTCCAGAGGAGCTGGTCCACCGCGACGATCATGAGGGTCATCGCGAGAAGAGCCCACACCATGGCCGTCCGGTCGTTCTTCTCGATGGCGACCGCCATGTACGAGCCGATTCCGGGGAGGCGGAAATCGTGCGTCCCGAGAGTGAAGGCCTCGTTGACGGTGAGAAAGAACCAGCCTCCCGCCATCGACATCATCGAGTTCCAGACGAGGCCGATGACGGCCGACGACAGCTCGACCGTCCGGAAGCGTCGCCACCAGGAAAATCCGTGGAGGCGCGCGACCTCGGTCAGCTCGACGGGGACGGACCGGACGGAGCCGTAGTACGAGAAGGCCATGTTCCAGACCTGCCCCGTGAAGATCATGAGGATGCAGGCGAGCTCCAGACCCACGTTGCTCCGCGGGAAAAGGGCGACCATGCCGAGGACGAGCCCCGGGAGGAAGCCGAGGACGGGGATACCTTGCCCGATGTCGAGGAGCGGGATCAGGACCTTCTCCGCGCGCCGGGAGTGGGCCGCGGCGGTCCCGACGACGAGGGTGAAGAGGAGCGAGAGGAAGTACGCGGCGAGGCCGCGGGAGAGGGAGAGAAGCGTATAGCCCGGGAGGGCCCACGGGGAGAGGTCGATCTCGACGGCCGCCAGCATCGGCGCCTCCCACCTTCGCGCGAGGCCGACGAGCGCCGCGACGCTCGCCCCGAGAACCGCCAGGACGAGGAGATCCGCGCCGACGCGCTCGGCCCGGAGAACGCCCCGCCGGGACGTCAGGAGCGAGTCCTCCTTGCCGTGTCGTCGGGGTTCGGCGGCGGAAGATCCGGGACGGGGTGACCGATGTGGTACCCCTGCGCCCGGTCGACGCCGAGGACGGCGAGGATCTCGAGGATGTCCTGCGACTCGACCCCTTCGGCCACCGTCTTGACGCCGAGGCCGCGGCAGATCTCCGTGATCCCCCGGACGAACACCCGGTTCTCAGGCTTGTGCTCGAGGTTCCGGATGTAGCTCATGTCGAGCTTGAGCGACGAGACCGGGAGCTCGCGCAGATAGCGGAACGAGGAGAAGCCGATGCCGAAATCGTCGAGGGCGAACCGGAACCCTTCGGCCGTCAGGGCCCGGGTGAAGTGCTGGACGCGGGCGAGGTCGCGCAGGACGGCCGTCTCCGTGATCTCGAAGGTGACGCGCTCGGGCCGGATCCCCTTGGCCCGCGCGAGCCGGGAGATGTCGGCGACGAGCGAGTCGTCCTCGAAGTCGAGTCCCGAGAGGTTGAGCGCCATCTCGAGGTTCAGGACGGTCTTGTTCCGGGCGGAGACGAGCTTCTCGAAGGCGGCCGCGATGACGACCCGGTCCATCTGCGTCACGAAGCCGAACCGCTCGGCGGCGTCGAGGAAGGAGGCGGGAGCCGTCAGGAGCCCGTTCGGCTCCTTGAGACGGGCCAGAGTCTCCACGGCGACGATTCGTCCCGTCGTGACATCCGCCACGGGCTGGAAGACCGGGACGAACCGGTGCTCGGCAAGGGCGGCGCGGACCCGGTTCGCCTGCTCGCGAAGGCCGGAGATCCGGTGGCGCTCCTTGTCGTCCGGGTCGTGCATGAGCGCGCGCGAGCCGCCGCGCCGCTTGGCCTGGTGCATCGCGAGGTCCGCCGCGCGAACGAGGTCGGCGGCCCCGCCGGCGTGGTCCGGGTAGATCGCGACGCCGGCGCTCGCGGAGAGCGAGAGCGGACTCGAGTCCCAGACCGGCGCCATGCCCGCGATGAGCCCGAGGATTCCCTCGGCCCGCTCCGCCGCGTCTCCCGGATTCGTGCCGGGAAGGAGGACGGCCACCTCGTCCCCGCCGACGCGCGCGAGGAGCTCGGGATTCGGGAGGGCGCCGCGAAGGTTCTCGCCGAGCCTCCGGAGGTATTCGTCTCCCGCCGCGAGGCCGTGCGTGTCGTTCAGCGACTTGAAGCGGTCGAGGCCGACGTAGACGAGCGCGAGCGGCTGGCCCGTCCGGTCGGCGGAGGCGATCTCACGGTCGAGGACGAAGCGGAAGTTCTCCCGGTTCAAAAAGCCGGTCAGGGTGTCCCGGCTCATGTGCTCGGCCAGCTCGTTGTAGAGCGTCTTGAGCCGCTCGAACTCGGCGACCTTCTCGGTCACGTCCCGGGCGATCGCGACGAAGCAGCCGGCCCCGGCGTCCGGGCACTCCCGCGTCGAGATCCAGTAGAGCCGGTCCGGTCCGTCGCCCTCTTCGGGGACGGCGACCTCGAGGTTTCGCACCCCTCCCGGCTGGGCCACGCTCTCGAGCAGCCGCGCGAGCCCTTCCGGGTCGTTCCAGAAGGGGAGGCAGCGCTCGCGTGCGCGTCTCTCCTCTCCCGGGTCGGGCGCACCGGCCTCGGACGCCGCGTCGTTGATCGAGACGACCCGGCCGCCCTCGTCGAAGAGCGCGGCGGGATCCGGACTCGTGAAGAGGACGGCCGCCAGGCCCTTGCGAGAGAACATGCCGGATTGCGGGCGGCGCGTCTCGCGCGCAGCCGGGAAGTTGCCGGAGGTGGAGCGGCGCGTCGTCACGTCCTCACGTCAGTGCGGGTCGGAGCCTTCATTATCGCTTCGAAAGCCATTTGCCGCCACGAAAGACCGATCCGGGGCCGGCGTCCCGAGGGCCCGGAGGGCCTCCCCGTGGAGCCGATACGTCCGCCATTCGTCCATCGGGATCGCGCCGAGGCTCCGGTAGAAGCCGATCGCGGGCTCGTTCCAGGCCAGGACGGACCATTCCATCCGTCCGCAGTCCCTCTCGACCGCGATCTCC
>JBBIPB010000189.1:0-2856 GCA_037443065.1 Acidobacteriota bacterium
TCCCCCTCGCACCGGGCCCCGAGGGCCGCGAGGCGCGCTTCGAACGACGAGCGACCGGAGAGCCGGAACTTGACCTCGGTCTCCCGCGGAGCGCCATCTTCCATCGCGTCCCTAGAATAGCCGCCGTGCCCCGCTACCGGCTCTCGGGCGTTCGGACGCGGGCGCCGGAGCTTCCGGACGCCCACCGCGTCGCCCGGCTGCTCGGCGTGGGCGCGGCCACAATCTCCGGGCTCGTCCTCGTCCG
This sequence comes from Acidobacteriota bacterium, assembly GCA_037443065.1. Lineage (GTDB taxonomy): Bacteria > Acidobacteriota > Thermoanaerobaculia > UBA5066 > UBA5066 > DAOMFB01. The sequence goes on from JBBIPB010000189.1 coordinate 245, forward strand.
CCGGTCGCTCGACGCACGAAAGAAGGCCGACCTCGTCTACGAGACCGCCGTGGAGTTCGATCTCGGCGCTCCGGTCAAGGCCGCGCTCCTTCCGCCGCTGAAGCTCGAAGTCGCCGCCGCGCCGCGGGCCCCTGAGCTTCTCCTTCCCCGCCTCGACCGCGCCGCGCCTGTCGCCGTCGTCGGCTCCGGCCCAGCGGGGCTTTTCGCGGCCCTCGCCCTCACCGACGCGGGCGCCTTCGTGACGCTGCTGGAACGCGGCGACCCGGCCGAGGAGCGGTACCGGAAAGTCATGCGTTTCTGGACGGGCGGCGCTTTCGACCCGGAGTCGAACGTCCAGTTCGGCGAGGGGGGCGCGGGAACCTTCAGCGACGGGAAGCTGACCTGCGGCAAGCGGCACGACAAGATCGCCGTCGTCCTCGAAACCCTTCACCGGTTCGGCGCTCCCGACACGATCCTCTACGACGCCAAACCCCACATCGGCACCGACCGGCTCGTCGTCGTCCTCCGGAAGATCCGGGCGCACCTCCTCGGCCGCGGGGCGACCCTTCGCTTCCGCGCGAAGGTCACGGACGTCCGGCGGGAGGGCGAGACGGGCCCGCTGCGGGCGCTCGTCCTTTCGACGGGCGAGGAGGTCCCGTGCGGCCTCGCGATCCTCGCCCTCGGCCACTCGGCCCGCGATACGGTCGAGGCGCTCCACCGCCGCGGGGTCTCGATGTCGTCCAAGGCGTTCGCGATGGGAGTCCGGATCGAGCACCCGCAGGACACGATCGACCGGATCCAGTACGGGCGGCTCTCCGCGACCTGCGGCGTCTTTCCGGCCGACTACAAGACGGCGCACACCGCGTCGAACGGGCGCGGCGTCTACACCTTCTGCATGTGCCCGGGGGGAGAGGTGATCGCCTGCTCGTCGGAGGAAGGGGGCGTCGTGACGAACGGGATGTCCCGGTACAAGCGTGTCTCGGGCTTTGCGAACTCCGGCCTCGTCGTCCAGACGAAAGAAAGTGATTTCGCGCTCGAGACGGGCCCCGGGATCCTCCGCGGTCAGGCCTTCCAGAGGCGCGTGGAGCGCTCCGCGTTCGATCTCGCCGGCGGGACCTATGCGGCCCCGGCGATCCGTGTGACGGACTTCCTGAAGAGCCGAACGGCGCGGATCGAGCCGCGCCTCCTTCCGAAGACGACGTACGGTCCGGCGACGGCCCCGCGGCTCTTCGATTCGCTCTTTCCTGCTCCGTATCTCGACGCCCTCGCGGAGGGGATTCGCGCTTTCGACCGGTCGATGAAGGGGTTCGTCTCCGACGAGGCCGTCCTCATCGCGCCGGAGTCACGCACGTCCTCTCCCATCCGGATCGACCGGAACGAGTTCTGCGAGTCGTCGATCCCCGGCCTCTTTCCCGCCGGAGAGGGAGCCGGATTCGCGGGAGGAATCGTCTCGGCCGCCCTCGACGGCCTTCGCGTCGCCCGCGCCGTCCGCGCGCGCCTCGCCGGGGAGAGCCCGGTCGCCGAACACGCCGCGCCCGTCTCGGCGCCGGAGTACTGACGATGCCACCCCGGGTCCTCGTCGGCACGGCCGGACACATCGACCACGGGAAGAGCGCGCTCGTGAAGGCGTTGACCGGGACCGACCCCGACCGCCTTCCGGAAGAGAAAGAGCGCGGGATCACGATCGACCTCGGCTTCGCCCACGCCTCGTGGGACGGGACCGTCTTCTCGTTCGTCGACGTCCCCGGGCACGAGAAGTTCGTCCGGACGATGGTGGCCGGGGCGCAGGGGGTCGACCTCGTCCTCTTCGTCGTCGCCTCAGACGATTCGGTCATGCCGCAGACGCGCGAGCATCTCGCGATCCTCTCCCTCCTCGACGTCCGCACCGGCGTCATCGCCCGGTCGAAGAGCGACCTCGTCGACGCCGAGACCGGCGCCCTCGTCGAGGAGGAGATCCGGGATCTCGTGAAGGGGACGTTCCTCGAGAGTGCGCCCCTTCTCCCCGTCTCGGCCGTGACGGGAGCGGGGATACCGGAGCTGAAAGCCGCGCTCACCGCGGTTGCGGCGCGCCTCGACCGGTCGGCCCGGGACCGCCGCCTCACTCGTCTCTTTCTCGACCGCGCCTTCACGATGAAGGGGTTCGGACCGGTCGTCACCGGGACGCTCGACGGCGGGCGGATCGCCGTCGACGACCGGCTGACGCTCCTTCCGGTCGAACGAGAGGTGCGCGTCCGGCGGGTGGAGGTCCACGGCGAGGAGCGGCGCGAGGCCTTCGCGGGAGAGCGGACGAGCCTGAACCTCGCCGGGATCGAGAAGAGCGACCTTCGGCGCGGGCAGGCTCTGGTTCCCAAGGACGCGCTCCGACCCTCGACGCTTCTGACCGTCGAGGCCGCCCTCCTCGCCGAGGTCGGCGCGCCCCTTCCGGACGGCGCCCGAGTTCGCGTCCACCACGGCACGGCCGACGTCGCCGGGAAGATCCATCTCATTCCGGGCTCCGGTGAAAAGGAGGCCAAGGAGCTCTCTCCCGGCGCGAGCCTCTTCGCCCAGCTCGTCCTCGAGTCGCCTCTCCCCGCGCGCCCGGGGGACCGCTTCATCCTCCGGCGCCCCTCACCCGTCGAGACGCTCGGGGGCGG
>JBBIPB010000190.1:0-2780 GCA_037443065.1 Acidobacteriota bacterium
GCGAGCGAGGCGGTCCTGACGGCCGACGAGAAGGAGCTCGGAATCGTCCTCGCGGACATCGGCGGCGGCACGACGGAGATCGCCGTCTGGAGCGGCGGGACGCTCGCGCACACGGCGGTCCTGCCGATCGGCGGGGACCACTTCACGAACGACATCGCCGTCGTGAAGAAGGCTCCGGTCCCCGACGCCGAGCGGCTGAAGAGGAAGTACGGCTCGGCCCTCCCGGCGCTCGTTCCGGAGGAGGAGACGATCGACATGCCGCAGACGGGGGGGCGGGGCGTCCACCCCGTGAAGCGGCGCGAGATCGCGGAGATTCTCAACGCCCGCGCCGACGAACTTTTGCAGCTCGTCTGGGACGACGCCGTCCGGGAGATCCCGGCCCGCGACCTGCGCGCAGGGCTCGTCCTGACCGGGGGTGGAGCCGACCTCGACGGGCTCGTGGAGGTCGCCGAGCAGATCGTCGGCCTCCCGTGCCGCCGCGGCGTGCCGCAGAACGTCGGAGGGCTCAAGGACGTCGTCGCGGCACCCGACTGGGCCTGCGCCGTCGGCCTGCTCCTCTACGGCAGCGGCGCGGCCTCAGCCCCGGCACGCCACCCCAAGCCGGGATCGTCCGGCCTCGTCTCGAAATTGAAGAACTCGCTCCGAAGTCTCTTCCCCTCGTCGGCCAGCGTGTGATAGCAATGGAGGAAAGAACATGATCCTCTTCGAAGACTCCGAGCCCGGGCCGCTCTCCATCACCCTTGGCGAAGACGTCGCCCCGCCGGCCCGGATCCGGGTCATCGGCGTGGGCGGAGGCGGCGGAAACGCCGTCAACCGGATGATCCAGGCCGGCATCCGCGGCGTCGATTTCATCGCCGCGAACACGGACCTGCAGGTCCTCCGGGTCAACAGGGCGCCGACGAAGCTCCAGCTCGGCCTGACGACGGCGCGCGGGATGGGTGCGGGCTCGAACCCGGAGATCGGCCGGAGCGCGGCCCTCGAGGACGCCGAGCGGATCTCGCAGACCCTCGCGAGCTCGGACATGGTCTTCGTGACCGCCGGGATGGGGGGCGGGACGGGGACGGGGGCCGCGCCCATCGTCGCGCGCCTCGCCTCGGAGGCGGGGGCGCTCGTCGTCGCCATCGTCTCGAAGCCCTTCGCCTTCGAGGGGCGGCGCAAGCTCCGTTACGCCGAGGACGGCATCGCGGAGCTCCGCGAGTACGTCGACACGCTCATCACGATTCCGAACGAGAGGCTCTACGCCTTCGTCGAACGGAACGTGACGACGTGGGAGGCGTTCCGCCTCGCCGACGACGTCCTCCGGCAGGCCGTGCAGGGGATCAGCGACCTCATCGTCGTCCCGGGCGAGGTGAACCTCGACTTCGCGGACGTCAAGACGGTGATGGAGAACATGGGGATGGCCCTCATGGGGACGGGCACCGCGTCCGGCGAGCACCGGGCCGTCGAAGCGGCCCAGCGCGCCATCTCCAACCCGCTCCTCGAGGAGCAGTCGATCCAGGGCGCGCGCGCCATCCTCATCAACATCACGGGGGGCGACGACCTGACGATGGCCGAGGTCGGGGAGGCCTGCAACGTCATCCAGCAGGCGGCCGACGAGGAGGCGAACATCATCTTCGGCCTCGTGAAGAACGCCGAAGCCCGCGACGAGGTCAAGATCAGCGTCATTGCCACAGGATTCGACGCCCCGGCGGCGCTCGCCTCACGGCGGGAGGTCTCTCTTCCGGTCTCCCCGCAGGGCGGGCGCGTGGAACGGCGCGGCACGAAGAGCACGCCGGAGCCGGTCATCCCGCCGCCGGAGGACTCGGGCTACGGCGTCAACCTCCTGACGCAGCGCGATCCGCGCGAAGACCTCTTCGACATCCCGACGTTTCTCCGGCGGCAGATGGACTGAGGGGCGTCAGGAACGCTTCTTCGGAAAGGCGCCGCGACGGGCGACGGCGGGTCGTCCTTCTCGAGGAATCCATCCGCCACACTTTCGTCTGCACCTGATCCCTATTCGTGCCACCAGTCCCGTACAGCCTTCACCTGGCTGTAGACCAGGATGGCCACGCAGGCGGCGATTCCGAAAGCGATGTCCCTCGCATCCTCCCAGATGCCGAGCAGCGTGAGACCGAAGTAGATACCCGCCCCGACGAAGATGATGTGAGCGAAGGCAGCTCCGAAGAGCGCGATCGGAAGGTACCACCACCACGCGCTCCAACAGGGGGCCGAGGGGCTGATGCTGCTGAGAAGGCAGAGGAATAGCAGGAAGCCCCCGGTCAGGGCCCGGATGAGGTAGATCGCGGCCGGGTTCCCAGAGAGCCCGGTGTTGATCGCGTCCACGTTTCCGAGCAGCACTGCCTTCAGTTTCATCGTGACGGGAAACTACGACAGGACGGCGCCTCGCTGGTGCGGCGCTCGCCCGACCTGCCCCGGCTGGTCCGAGTACCGCGCCGCCGCGGCGTCGGCGCGGGCCGCCGTCGAGTCGCTCCGCCGCCACGGGAAGGGCCCTCTCAGAGGCGCTTTGCCTCCTGAGCCAGCGGCCGAACGAGGAAGCCGCCTTCGTCATGCTCGTCCACGACACCCGGAGCGGCGCGGCGGGAATGAGCGTCGGTTTCCTCCTCACCTTCGTGGAGAAGTACACCGGCTCTGCCGTTGACTGGGACGAGATCGGCGGGGGACGGTCCGCCCTCGTCGTCCACGATTTACTGGAAGTCGACGAACAGGGCCCTCTCCTCGAGCGGCAGGTCCGTCTCAGGCCGGACGCGGCCGGCGAGCTTCTGACCGGCACGCGCGGCAGC
>JBBIPB010000191.1:0-2771 GCA_037443065.1 Acidobacteriota bacterium
GACGTCGGCCAGGACTCCCGCGAGGAGGTCGACTTCCAGGCGGCGTCGAGCGCGGGAGGGGAGAACTACGGCTGGCGGATCATGGAAGGGACCGCCTGCTACAACCCGCCGAACTGCGATCCGACCGGCCTCGTCCTCCCCGTTACGGAATACACGCATTCGGACGGTGACTGCGCCGTCATCGGGGGCTTCGTATACCGCGGCCTCTCGTATGCGGGGCTCGAGGGAATCTACCTTTACGGTGACTACTGCACCGGGCGGATCCGCGGCCTTCGGCGGAGCGCGACGGGATGGGAGACACGCGTACTGCTCGACGCGGGCTTCACGATCTCGACGTTCGGCGAGGACGAAAGAGGAGAGATTTTTCTCGTCGACTACGACGGTGGGGTTCTCTATCAACTTGTCGAGGCATCGGGTCCGAACACGAGCCTCACCGTGCCCGTAGTCGTCGACGTCGCCGGTGCCGGCGGGGCGCGCTTCACGTCAGAGCTGACGCTGGCCAATCGCGGCACGACGCCCGTCGCGTTCGACCTGACCTACACGCCTGCGGCGTCGCTCGGCGCGGCCGGGGCGGGAATGGTGCCCGAGACGTTCGGGGCCGGACGCCAGACGACGATCCCCGACGTCATCGCGTATCTTCGTCAGAAAGGACTCCCGATTCCTGCAGCCGGAGACCAGGGGGGAACGCTCCGAATACGGGCCACCGGAGCCTCGAGCGGCGACGTCGTCTTCGCGTCGGCGCGGACGACCGCTCCATCTGGCCCGGGGCGCGCCGGACTCGCCTATCAGGCTCTACGAACGGACGAAATGGCAGAGTCTTCGGTAACGCTGTTCGGCCTTCGCGAAGACGCCGCCTTCCGGAGCAACCTCGCCCTCGTCAATGCCGCCGATCCATTGCAGGCGACGAGCGTCGTTCTCCGGGTGACGCTCACGAGCGGTGACCCGGCCGACGTCCGGAGCGTTCCGCTTGCGCCGGTGACTCTCGCCGCGGGCCAGTGGCTCCAGCTCAACCACGTCCTCTCGTCGGCCGGGATGTCGAACGGCTGGGCGACCATCGAACGAATCGACGGCGCCGACCCCTTCTACGCCTATGCCGTCGTCAACGACAACGTGACGAACGACGGCTCCTTCGTTCCACCGGTGGCTCCCCGAAAACTGGTCGGCTCTCTCGTGCTTCCGGTAGCGGCTCAGACCGCGGGTTTTTCGACCGAGTGCGTCGTCGCGAACCCCGGTCCGGGATCACTCTACCTTCAGATTGGGCCCTCAGGACGTGCCACCCTCCGGCCCGGCGAGCAACGCTTTATCCCGGACCTTTTCTCCTTTATCGGGATTCAAGCCGGCGATGCGCCAGTTTCACTTCCGATTTTCGGCGAGGACGCCCCGCCCGCCGGGCCCGGCTCAACCCATTCCCGAGTCTTCTTCGCCGGCGCCCGGACGTTCAGAACGGCTCCGGGAGGGGGCAGCTACGGGCTCTTCTATCCGGCCGTCCCGTTTTCGGGCTCAGCCACGGACGAGGCCTGGGTTTACGGCCTCATGCAGGACAGCCAGTCGCGATCGAATCTCGCTGTCTTGAACGTCGGCCAGTACGGCGGTCCCTCGGGTGGACCTCCACCACCTCCCTACCCGCTGGGAGTCGACGTCTTCGACGGCGAGACGGGACTCCTCGCGGGCAGCGTGACGGTCTCCGTCGACTCCTGGAACTGGGATTGGGTCCAGGTCAATTCGATCCTCTCGCGCTTCGGGATCCGGAACGGCTACGCCCGAGTCCGCCCCATTGGGACGCTGGCTCGATTCCTCGTCTACGGCGTCGTCAACGACGGCGCTGTCCCTGGTGCCGGGACGGGCGACGGGAGCTACCTGTCGATGGTTGTCCCGCTCCCGCCCTCTCCGTTTCCTCCCTGAGACGTTCCGTCGGATCGTCGCGTTTGGCGGATAGAATCCACCGCATGGCGACCAGCCGACGCTCGTTTCTGGAACGAATCTCCCTCGCCTCTCTCGCTCCTCTCGTCTCGTTCGCGGGCATTTCCGGAAAGGCGTCCGCCTCGTCCGCCGCCCCTGCTGCTTCCGGACCGGAACCGATCTTTCCGAAGGCCCTGAAGAAGGGGGACACGATCGCCCTCGTCCGCCCGGCCTCGCCGTCGTACGAGTACGAGTCGAACGAGATCGCCGCCGAAGGGGTCGCCGCGATGGGCTTCGTCCCGAAGGTGATGCCGAACGCGGCGAAGAAGACCTACTACCTCGCCGGCGGAGACGCCGACCGCGCCGCGGACCTGAACGCCGCCTTCGCCGATCCCGCCGTCGCCGGCGTCTGGTGCATCAGCGGCGGCTACGGTTCCTCCCGGATCCTCCCGTACCTCGACTACCCGACGATCCGGAAGAACCCGAAGCCCTACATCGGCTTCTCGGACATCACGGCGACGCACAATGCGATCCACCGGATGACGGGTCTCGTCACGTTCCATGGGCCGATGGCCGGAGCGCAGAACGAGTACGCGCTGGAGAATCTCCGCCGCGTCGTCATGAACGGCGAGACCGGCAAGCTGGCCGAGAACGCCACGGGCGAGCCGGGGCGCCGGAGCGGCGGCGAGCGGGACACGCGGATCTACAAGCTCGCGCCGGGAAAAGGGAAAGGACGTCTCGTCGGCGGGAACATCAGCGTCCTGGCGCCTCTCTTCGGAACGCCCTACGAGCCGTCGCTCGCGGGGCGGATCCTCTTCCTCGAAGAGGTGGAAGAGGACCCCTACCGGATCGACCGGTGGCTGACGGGATTC
>JBBIPB010000192.1:0-2606 GCA_037443065.1 Acidobacteriota bacterium
TCACGAGCCTCATGCACGGCGAGGCGTACCTCGCCTCGTCCAAGCTGGCCGCGGAGATGGGGACCTTCGCGGGCTACCCGCCCAACCGCGACGCGTTCCTTGAGGTGATCGGGATGCACCGGGACGCGGCGTACCGCATCGCGCGCCCGGGCGTTCCAAAAGACCTCTTCGAGGCGCAGCGGGCCGTCTGGGACCTGACGCTCGAGTCGGGGCGGCAGCACGGTTTCCGCAACGCGCAGGCCACCGTCCTGGCGCCGACGGGGACGATCGGCTTCATGATGGACTGCGACACGACCGGCGTGGAGCCGGACCTCGCCCTCGTGAAGTACAAGAAGCTCGTCGGCGGCGGGACGATCAAGATCGTCAACAACACGGTGCCGCACGCGCTTCTCCGCCTCGGCTACAGCGAGGCGGAGGCGAACGCGATCGTCCGCTGGATCGACGAGAAAGGGACGATCGAAGGGGCGCCGGCGCTGAAGAGTGAGCACCTCCCGGTCTTCGACTGCGCCTTCCGGGCGGTCGGGGGAAGCCGCTCCATCGCACCGATGGGGCACGTCCGGATGATGGCGGCGGTCCAGCCGTTCCTCTCCGGCGCGATCTCGAAGACGGTGAACCTCCCGCACGACGCGTCCGTCGAGGAGATCGAGAACGCCTACCGCGAGGGGTGGAAGCTGGGTCTCAAGGCGATCGCGATTTACCGCGACGGCTGCAAGCGGACCCAGCCCCTGAACACGGCGGCCTCGAAGAGCGACGACGCCGTCAAGGGAAGGAAGGGCGCCGCGGCGGCGCCGGTCGCCGCCGGTCCGACAGCTCCACGCCGCCGGAAGCTCCCCGACGAGCGCCGCGCGATCACGCACAAGTTTTCCGTCGCCGGACACGAGGGGTACATCACGGTCGGCCTCTACGAGGACGGAACCCCGGGCGAGATCTTCCTGACGATGGCCAAGGAGGGCTCGACGATCTCGGGGCTCATGGACGCCTTCGCGACCGCGATCTCCCTGACGCTCCAGTACGGCGTCCCGCTCGAGGCGCTCATCGAGAAGTTCAGCCACATGCGCTTCGAGCCGGCGGGCTACACGAAGAACCCGGAGATCCCGATCGCGAAGAGCCTCGTCGACTACATCTTCCGCTGGCTCGCGTCGAAGTTCCTCTCCGCGGACCTGAAGGAGCGGGTCGGCGTCGTCGCGCGCGAGGTGTCGGGGACGCCGTCCCTCGGGAACGACACCCCGCCGCGCACCTCCGCCACCGGGACCGCGACCGCGTCGGCGGCCCCCGGCGCCGGGGCCTCCCCGTCGAAATCCGAGCCGCCGGAGCCGCGTGCGATCGGGTTCGCGGCTGCCACCGAGGTCCCGGTCCGTCCGGCCAACACGTTCGAGAACAGCATGGACGCACCGAGCTGCCACGAGTGCGGAAGCCTCATGGTCCGGAGCGCCGCCTGCTACAAGTGCCTGAACTGCGGCGCGACGAGCGGGTGCAGCTGAAGACGGGAGGCCCCTCCACGACCGTTTTCGCGTTTATTGACTCTTTATAACTAAAGAGCGACAGTGAGGGAGATGTCCGGAGATCTCCTCCTCTTCGCTCTCTTTCTCGCCGCCTGGTGGCTCCTCCAGGTGTTCGTCCTCCCCCGCTTCGGCGTCTCGACGTGAGCGGTCCCGAATCCGGCCGGCGGCCGGAAGGGATGCAGCGGCACGGGAAGGGCAGGTGGGGCGGGAACGGTTCCTGACGGGGGCGGCGCCCCGAAGGACGCGCCGCCGGAAGAAATCCGATGAGCGTCCGGACCTCGGCGGTCGCCTTCGAAGCCGTCTCGCCTCGCCCCTTTCCCGACGCCGTCGCGCGGGTACGGGAGCTCCTCGCGGCCGAGGGCTTCGGAGTCATCACGGAGATCGACGTCGCGGCGACGTTCGAAAAGAAGCTTTCCGTCCGCGTCCCGCCGTACGTGATTCTCGGCGCCTGTCATGCCGCCTCGGCCTACCGGGCTCTCGGCGAAGCCCCCGAGGTCGGCGTCCTCCTCCCCTGCAACGTAACGATCTCGGTCGAGGGGGGAAAGACGGTCGTGAGGGCGATGAACCCGGAGAGCGTGATGGCCGTCGTCGGAAAGCCCGCCCTCGCCCCGGTCGGGGCGGAAGTGGGGGCGGCGCTACGGAGGGTTGTCGAGGCCTTGGGAAAGTAAGCCTCTCATCTCTTCCCGAAGAGCTTGTCGAAGGCTGCCCGCGCCTGATCCGGCGACTCCGACGTCTTCGTGCCGGTCAGGTCGAGCGTGACGGAGGGGGCGAAGAGCGCGCAGTCGTTCGCCTTCGACTTCGCGGCGACCGGGGCCGGAATCTCCGCCCGGCACTGCCAGCGGGCCGCCCCGTCGAAGTGACGGCACTGATTGCAGGCATGGAGCGGCGCGCGACACTTCCGGCAGAGAGCGGCAACCGTCACCTCGGGGTCGTTCTTCTCGCCGCAGAGCTTGCAGCGGAAGACCTCGTCGCGATTCCTCTCCGCCCCTCGCCCCTTCGGCGCCCCCTCGAGCCGCTTGGGCGCGTCGAAGGAGCCTTCTCCCCGCCCGGCACGCGGGGCGTTGTCCTGATATCCCTTCTGGCGGTACTTCCGGTCCGGCATCG
>JBBIPB010000193.1:0-2447 GCA_037443065.1 Acidobacteriota bacterium
GCCACCAGGTCTTCGCGGCGGGCTCGTCGAACCCGAAGTCGTCGAGGTCCAGCGTCCGGGAGCGATGGAGGAAGAGGTTCCAGAGGTCGACGGCCGAACGCGGCGAGTCGAGAACCGGATGGTCCTTCATGAACCGCGACGCCTCACCCAGCATCTCCGCGAGAAACCCTTCCGGCAGACGGTCGGCAAGGCTCGGCGTGAAGGAGACCTCCCGCGGACCCGGCTCCGGATAGGAGCGCGGACGCGCGGTCAGATGCTCCGAGGGACGCCGCGGGAGGGCCTTCGGCTTTCTCGCGGGCACGGGCGCCGGCTCCTCCTCGCGGGCGGCCGGCCGGCCGGTCTCGACAAGCTTCGAACCCTCGAACAGATCGTCCGAGCCCGGATCCGGCGCGCCGACGGCGCGCTTCCCTGCGGCCTCGCTCACGACGCCGCCTCCGAGAGATCCTCGTGGACGGGACTCTGCCGGCGCGCGCGGCGCGGTGACGGCGCCGGGACCTCGCGCCCCGGGGAGCCGGCCGGGCCGGCCGGTCTGACCCGGAAGTCGTAGTGGAAGTTCGCGGTCCGGGCGATCTCGAGGAGCTTGTCGAAATCGAGCAGCCGCGACCCGCCGCGGCGCGCCTGCGCCACCTCGAGCAGGACGTCGAGCGTGGTCCGCTGCGGCGCGAATCCGAGGACCCGCCGCGCCTTCCGGTTCTCCGCCACGCAGAGATACCGGAGGTAGTGCGCGTGGATGCCGGGCATCAGGCCGACCCCCAGCTCCCAGGCCGTCTCGTAGAGCGCGTAGGCGAGCGCGTGAGGGACGGGGACGGCGAGCGATCCGAAGAGAAGGCGGACCGCCGAGACCGGCAGGACCCCTTCCGGTGCGATGTTGAAGGCCCCGGTCGCCTCCGGATGGTCGAGGGCGAGGAGGGTTGCCTGCACGGCGTCGTCCGTGTGGAGGGCCTGGATGAGCGGGTCGTACCCCATGAGGCTCACCGCTGCGGGCGCCCCGAAGAGCTTGGTGCGGTAGTCCCGCACGTCGGTCGACATGAACGGCGCGAAGCGGAGGATCGTCACCTTCGCCTCCGGATGCCGTCGGACGTGCGACCGTGCGTGTCCCTCCGCCTCCACGAAATCCCGGACGAAGCGGTCGGCCGGATCGGGCCTCAGGGGATGCTCCTCGGTCAGGTAGTTCGGGTTGTCGCCCCGCGCTCCGTAGACGAGCGTCGTCGAGCCGAGGATGATGCGGCCCACCTTCGCTTCGCCGGCCGCGGCGAGGACGTGGAGCGACCCGATGGCGTTCAACTCGTGGACGTAGGTCGCGTTGCGGGACGGGCTCCGGATCTGCGCGAGATGGAGGATCGCATCCGGCTGCTCCTCCAGGAGCAGCTTGTAGACCACCCCGTCGGCGTGCGGGAGGTTCAGGTCGAGGAAGCGGTGTCGGACGTCCGGCGGAGCGTCGGGAGGCGGGACGAGGTCGAAGACGACGATCTCGTGCGTCTCCCGTGCCGCCAGAGCCCGGACGAAGCGGGCGCCGATCGACCCCGCGCCTCCGGTGACGACGAGCTTCGGTCTGCGCGGACCCGGCGTGAACTCCACGACGCGCCCCGCCGCACGGCGGCGCCTCGGACCCTTCGCCGATCCGGTCCCGGCCATGAAGCTACTTTTTTCTCCGCCCCGCCGGCGCGGCTTTCGCCTTCAGCTCGGCGAGCTCGGCTTCGAGGGCGGTCACGCGGTGCTCCAGCCGGCTCACGTCCTTGCGGGTCGCCACGTTCATCGTCTTGAGAGCGTCCGCAACGCGGGAATCCACCTCTTCCTTGACGCTCACGCCCTTCTTGAGCACCTCGATGAAGGCCTGGTTCGCCATGAGGCGGTTGGAGATCTCCGTGACGAATCCCTCGCCACGGGACTTCAGCTGCGAGAAGAGGTGTTCGACCATGGATTCGCCTCCGGAGGGACGACTGTTACAGTCCGGATTATGGCCCCATTCACGAGCCCCGAGGAATTCCGCCGGGTCGTCGACCAGCTCTTCACGCTCCTCTCCTGACCGTGAGCGAAGGCAGCGTCCTCCCGACCGGCCTCCTCGGCCGGAGGCTCCTCGTCGTTTCGGGAAAAGGGGGCGTCGGGAAGACGTCCGTCGCGTCCGTCCTCGCGGCTCTCGCCGCCCGGGCCGGCACGCGCGTTCTCCTCGTCTCGTCCGACGGGCGCGGGGACGCCTCGCCGCTCTTCGGGAAGGTCGACCGGGGATACATCGAGGCGGAGCTGGCCGCGTCCCTGCGCGGCCTGACGGCGGACTTCGACGCCCTTCTCGCGGATTTCGTCCATACGATGGCTCCGGTGGCGCTCGTCGCGGAGAAGATCCTCGCCTCCTCGACGTTCCGCTACTTCACGCGGGCCACCCCCGGTCTCCCCGACCTCCTTCTCCTCGGAAAGATCCGCGAGGTCCTCGGCCGGAAGAAGGGCTCGCG
>JBBIPB010000194.1:0-2425 GCA_037443065.1 Acidobacteriota bacterium
TCGCCGTCCACCTGCACCTCGACCTCGTAGCCGGCGAGAGACCGCACCGTGAACTGCCGCGCCGGGAAGCGGACGACGCCCGGAAGCGCGAGCTGCCCGGCCTTCTTCCGCGAGAGGCGCTGGTAGAAGCGGAAGAGGTCGGCGCGTGAATCGCTCGTGAAGGCGACGACGTCCAGGAAGGCGTCCTCGGGATCGGCGAACGGGGAGAGGATCGGGTTCCCGGCGTAGCGCTTCGTGTTCGCGGCCACGAGAAAGGTCACCTCGCGGCGGAAGGTCCTCCCGTCACCGTCGATCCCCTCGATCTCGAGCCGCGGGAACTCGTAGGAGAGCCACTCCTTCGTCGAGGTCCACGCGTACCCGACCCGCCCGAGGAGCTTCTTCAGGAGCGCGGGGAAGTTCGTCATGACGCGGGCGTCGAAGCCGGCGCCGACGCAGAGGACTGAAGGGCGTCCGGCCGCGGGGAAGACGGACAGAGGACGACGACGCGGGGAGAGGAGGTGCTGCTCGGCGAGCGCGAGGCCGGGCCCGACGCCGTACTCGCGTGCGACGACGGAAGTCGTCCCGGTCGGGAGGATGGCAAGCGGAATGCCGGTCCCGACGAGCGCGCCCGCCACCTCGGCGACGGTGGAGTCCCCCCCCGCCGCGACGACGAGATCGGGGCATTCCCCGAGGAGCCGGCGGGCGATTTCCCCGGCACTCCCGGGGCCGGTCGTCGGTGCCTCGCGCAGGAGAAGGCCCCGGGCTTTCGCCCGTCCCGCGATCGCGCGGAGCTCCGGCACCCGCTTTCCACCCCCGGCGATCGGGTTGTAGATGAGGACGCCGTTCACGCGGCCTATCCGAAGAGCGGGCCGCCCGCCGGCGAGAGGCCGAGGTGCCGGTACGCGAGTGCCGACGCCACACGCCCCTTCGGCGTCCGCTGGATGAAGCCCGACTGGAGAAGGAACGGCTCGTAGAGGTCTTCGAGCGTTCCCTTGTCCTCGCCGAGGGAGTGCGCGAGCGCAGAGAGGCCGACGGGTCCGCCGCCGAAGCGCTCGATCATCGTCTGGAGAATCCGCCGGTCGACCTCGTCGAGGCCGTGGTGGTCCACCTCGAGCTTGTCGAGCGCCGTTTGCGCGCCCACGAGGGTGATGGAGGCCTCGCCCGCCACCTCGACGTAGTCCCGGACGCGCCGCAGGAGCCGGTTCGCGATGCGGGGCGTCCCCCGGCTCCGGCGGGCGATCTCGGCCGAGGCCTCCTCCTCCACCGGGCAGCCGAGGAGCGCGGCGGACCGGATCACGATCGCGGCGAGCGCGGCGCAGTCGTAGTAGTCGAGCCGGTGCGTGATCCCGAACCGTCCCGTGAGCGGATGCGAGAGGAGCCCCGCGCGCGTCGTGGCGCCGACGAGCGTGAAAGGCGGCAGCTTCAGCTCCACGGTCCGTGCCCCCGGGCCCGAGCCGATGATGAGGTCGAGCTTCCCGTCCTCCATCGCGGGATAGAGGATCTCCTCCACGGCCGGCGGCAGCCGGTGGATCTCGTCGATGAAGAGGACATCGCCCGGCGCGAGGTTCGTCAGGATCGCCGCGACGTCCCCCGCCTTCTCGAGGACGGGGCCCGAGGTGACGCGCAGCTGCGCCCCCATCTCGCGCGCGACGATGTGGGCGAGCGTCGTCTTGCCGAGACCCGGCGGACCCGAAAGGAGGACGTGGTCGAGCGGCTCGCGCCGGCGAAGCGCCGCCTGGATGAAGACGCCCAGCATCTCCTTCAGTTTCGTCTGCCCCACGAACTCGGTCAGGGCCCGCGGCCGGAGCGTGACGTCCGTGTCCCGCTCCTCGGCCTGGAGGACGCCTGAGAGTATTCGCTCGTCCATCGGCCGGGATTATCGGGCCAGCGACTTGAGCGCAGCCTCGAGGAGCGCGTTCAGGTCGTCGACGGTCACCTTCCGGGCCGCGGCCGTCACGGCCGCTTCGGCCTGTGCCGCCTTGTAGCCGAGGTTCTTCAGGGCGGCGATGGCGTCGTCCGCCACGGAACCTTTGGCCCCCCTGTCGGGGGATTCGCCGAATCCGAGGGCCGCCATCTTCTCCTTCAGCTCGACCCCGAGGCGCTCGGCCAGCTTCCGGCCCACCCCCGGGATGGAGGTGAGGATCCGGGCGTTCTGCGCCGCGATCGCCCCGACGAGCTCGGGGAGCGGGAGGCCGGAGAGGATGGAGAGCGCGACCCGGGGTCCGATTCCCGAGACGGTCAGGAGTGTCTCGAAGACGAGCTTTTCCTGCTTCGAGATGAAGCCGAAGAGCTGGATCGCGTCCTCCCGGACGTGCGTGCGGACGAAGAGCGTCGCCTTGTGCCCCGCGGACGGAAGCGCTGTGAAGGTGCCGAGCGGGATCGCGACGTCGTAGCCGACGCCCCCGACGTCGAGGAGGACCCGGTCCGGCTGGACCTCGACGAGCGT
>JBBIPB010000195.1:0-2371 GCA_037443065.1 Acidobacteriota bacterium
GGAGCTGGCGATGGGACTTGAACCCGCAACCTGCCGATTACAAATCGGCTGCTCTACCCGTTGAGCTACGCCAGCGCTTCCTTTCCCGTGCCACGGTGGCGAGAGCTACGCCGGAACGGTCTGATCACGGAAATCCGGCCCGGCATTTCACGCCCGACGAGGCGCGAAACAAGGTTTTTATCATCCGACGCCTGAACGGGTCAAGCTATTTTCGTGCCGAAGGATAGCCGCTCCTCACGCGAAGGACCTCGTAGAGAAGAACTCCCGCCGCGACCGAGACGTTCAACGAGCCGGAGCCTCCCTCCATCGGAATCGAGACGAGCCGGTCGCACGACTCCCGGGTGAGCCGGCGAAGCCCCTCCCCTTCGGAGCCGAGACAGAGAAGGACATCCCCGGAAAGATCTGTCTCCCAAAGGCTTCCGCCCGACGCGTCGGCCCCGAAAACCCAGAATCCTGCGTCCTTGGCGCGCTTCAGGAACTGGGCAGCGTTCCCGGCCCGGCCCACCCGGACCCGTTCGAGCGCCCCCGCCGAGGCCTTCGCGACCGCTTCGCCGAGGCCGGCCGAATGCCGCTCCGAGAGGACGACCGAGGCGTTCGCGGCCGCCGCAGTCCGGAGGACGGCTCCCACGTTCCCCGGGTCCGTGACCTGATCGAGGAAGAGGACGCAGCGGCTTCCCGCGGGACCGCCGAGGCAGACCTCCTCGTCGTCGTAGTTCCGTTCTGCGACTCGCGCCGCGACACCGTTGTGGGCCTTTCCTGCCAGCCGATCGAGCTCCTCCCGTGGAACCGGGCGGACCGGCACGCCCGCGGTGCGGGCGAGCGCCTCGATCTCGGCCGTGCGCGCGTCCCCTCGTCCCCGGAGGACGAGGACCGCCTCGATCGCTCTCGGCCTCCGCTCGAGAGCCTCCCGGACCGGATGGAACCCGGCGACGATCACCCCGGGAGCTCGACGAGAACCACGGCTTCGGCGGCGATCCCCTCGCCACGGCCGAAGCCGGTCAGGCCGTTTCCGGAAGAGGCTTTGACCGAAACGCGGGAGACGTCGATCCCGAGAAGCGCCGCGATCCTGGCGCGCATCGCATCGCGGTGGGGGCCGATCCTCGGCCGGGCCGCGATCACCGTCACGTCCACGTTCACGACGCGGGGGTGCCCCGTCCGCCCGCGCACCTCCTCGAGGAGCCGCCAGGACGGTGCGTCCTTCCACTCCGGCCGAGACGTTCCGAAGACGCTTCCGAGGTCTCCGGCCGCCGCCGCGCCGAGGAGCGCGTCCGCGAGCGCGTGGAGGACGACGTCGCCGTCGGAATGTCCCTCGGGTCCTGCGTCCGCGGCAATCTCGATTCCGGCGAGGACGCAGCGGCGCCCCGCCACCAACGGGTGCGCATCGAAGCCGTGGCCGATCCGGAGATCCACGTCAGCCGCCCGCCCGGCAGAGAAAGGCCTCCGCCCAGGCGAGGTCCTCGGGGTAGGTGATCTTGAAGTTCCAGCGCGACGTGAGGACGACCCCGACCGTCCCGCCGGCGCGCTCCACGAGCTCGGAGTCGTCCGTGACGTCCGCGCCGGAGAACTTCGCGTACGCCTTCCGGAGGAGACCGGCGTGGAAGACCTGGGGCGTCGTGACCGAGACGAGGTCTCTCCGCGGGACCGTCTCGAGGACGTTCCCGCTCCGCGTCCGCTTCACGGTGTTCACCATCGCGAAGGCCGCGATGGCGGCGCCCCTCTCGGCGGCGGCGTCGACGACGGCGGCGACCTCCTCGGGGTCGACGAGCGGGCGCGCGGCGTCGTGGACCACGACGAGATCCCGGTCGGCCGCGCCCGAGGCTTCGAGGGCGTTCGCGACCGAGTCCCGCCGCGTGACACCCCCTTCGACGAGACGCCATGCGACAGCGGTCTTCGAGAGGACTTCGCGGAACGCCTTCTCGTAGCCCGGTGTGAAGGCGACGACGAAATCGCGCACGCGCCCCGACGCGTGGAGCCGCTCGAGCGCGTGAAGGAGGAGAGGCTTTCCCGAAAGGAGGACGAGCGCCTTGGGCCCGTCGTCGTGGAACCGGGTCCCGAGACCCGCGGCCGGAACGAGGGCGACTCCCGAGGCGGGAGACGCGGCGGGAGTCGTGCTCACGTTCCGCTCACCGGGCGAGAATCTCGGTTTCTTTCGCCTTGAGGACGCCGTCGATCTCCGCGATCGAGCGGTCCGTCAGCTTCTGGACCTCGTCCAGGGAGCGTTTCTCGTCGTCCGCCGAGATCGCCGAGGCCTTCGCCTCCTTCTTGATCTTCTCGTTCGCCTCGTGGCGGTGATGGCGCATCTCCACTCGCGACTGCTCGGCCAGGACGTGGGCCTTCTTGACGATCTCCTTGCGGCGCTCCTCCGTCGGCG
>JBBIPB010000196.1:0-2335 GCA_037443065.1 Acidobacteriota bacterium
CGCTTCACCTCGTACGAGACCGTCGAGGAGATCCCCGTCCTCGTCATCAAGCGCGACGGACGGCGCGAGCCCTTCGACCGGAACAAGCTCCTCCGCGGTCTGATGAAGGCGTGCGAGAAGAGGCCCGTGGAGACGCGGAGCCTCGAGCAGATCTGCGACGAAATCGAGTCCGCGCTGCACGCCCGGGAGCCGCGCGAGATGTCGACGGAGGAGCTCGGAACCCGCGTCATGGAGCGGATGAAGGAGCTGGACCAGGTCGCCTATGTCCGGTTCGCGTCCGTCTACCGCCGCTTCGAGGACCTGGGAGACTTCGTGGACGAGCTGAAGACGCTTCTCGGCCGCCGGCCGGGAACCCGGAAGCGCTAGGAGGGAGCACGACGATGCCGAAGCCCCCACGCCCGCGCCTTCCCGTCGCCTTCGTTCTCGGGGGCGACGGCGCCCTGCCCGGGCCGGCTTCCCATCCCCTCGCCCCCCCCGTCGACGTCGTCGAGACCTCCTCCGGCTGGCGCCTCGTCTTCGAGATCGCGGGGGCCGTTCCCGACCGGACCTCGATCGAGGTCAAGGAGCGGATCGTCGTCGTCCGCGGCGAGCGGCGCCGGACGGAGGGAGACGGCGGAGTCTTTCTCCGGCTCGAGCGGGTCACGGGGCCGTTCGAGCGGGCTCTCGAGCTTCCCGAGGACGCGGACGCCGACCGGACGAAGGCCTGGTACCAGGACGGGCTTCTCGTCCTCGAGGTTCCGAAACGGGCGTCCGCGCGGGGACGCAGCATCCCGATCCGCCGCGGAGAATCGGAGACGACGTGAGCGCCAAGGAGCCGACGCCCGCACCGGGCGGCGAGACCATCGCCATCCCGGACATCCTGCCGGTCCTTCCGCTGAAGGACGTGGTCCTCTTTCCGTACGTCATCGTTCCCCTCTCGATCTCGCGGGAGAAGTCGATCGCAGCCGTCGACGCCGCGCTGGCCGAGCAGCGGATCCTCCTCCTCGTGGCGCAGCGGGACTCCTCGGTCGAGGAGCCCGGAGCGGCGGACCTCTTCCCCGTCGGGACGGCGGCCGCCGTCATGCGGATGCTGAAGCTCCCGGACGGACGGATCCGCCTTCTCGTTCAGGGTCTCTCGCGGATGCGAATCGACTCCTTCATGGCGGACGCGCCGGCGCTCCGCGCGAAGGTCACCCGCGTCGCAGAGCCGGAGCCCTCGGAGCCGCGGACCGAGGAGACCGAGGCGCTGGTCCGCGCCGTCCGGGAGGCGCTGGAAAAGACCGTCGCGCTCGGAAAGCCGATCTCGCCGGAAGTCATGGTGGTCGCGGCCGGCCTCGAGGAGCCCGCGCGCCTCGCGGACCTCGCGGCGTCGAACCTCGAGCTGAAGGTCGACGAGTCCCAGAAGATCCTCGAGACGATCCCCGCCGCGGACCGCCTCCGGCTCGTCCTCGAGGTCCTCCGCCGCGAGATCCGCGTCCTGACCGTCCAGCAGGAGATCACCGGCGCCGCCAAGGGCGAGATCGACAAGAGCCAGCGGGAGTACTTTCTGCGCCAGCAGCTCAAGGCGATCCAGCAGGAGCTCGGCGACAGCGACGATCTCGCCGAGGAGATCGGCTCGTACCGGAAGGCGGTGGCCGAGAAGAAGATCCCCGAGGAAGCCGCGCAGGAGATCGAGAAGCAGGTCAGGCGGCTCGAGCGCGGCAGCCCCGAGTCCGCCGAAAACGCGATGATCCGGACCTGGCTCGACTGGATCACCGGGCTCCCATGGGGGACACTCTCGTCCGACAACCTGGACCTCGACCGCGCCCGCGGGATTCTCGACGAGGATCACTACGACCTCGAGAAGGTCAAAGAGCGAATCATCGAGTTCCTCGCGGTCCGCAAGCTCGCGCCGGAGTCGAAGGGGCCGATCCTCTGTTTCGTAGGCCCTCCCGGCGTCGGGAAGACCTCCCTTGGCAAGTCGATCGCGCGGGCGCTCGACCGGAAGTTCCAGCGCCTCTCGCTGGGTGGCGTACGCGACGAGGCCGAGATTCGCGGCCACAGGCGGACGTACGTGGGTGCCCTGCCGGGCCGGATCATCCAGGGGATCTCGCAAGCGGGGACGTCGAACCCCGTCTTCATGATCGACGAGGTTGACAAGATCGGGGCCGACTTCCGCGGCGACCCGTCCTCCGCACTCCTCGAGGTGCTCGACCCGGAGCAGAACAAGGCCTTCCGCGACCATTACCTCGGCGTGAACTACGACCTGTCCCGGACCCTCTTCATCACGACCGCGAACATCCTCGACACGATCCAGCCCGCCTTCCTCGACCGGATGGAGGTGATCCGCCTCTCCGGCTACACGATGGAGGAGAAG
>JBBIPB010000197.1:0-2239 GCA_037443065.1 Acidobacteriota bacterium
CCATCGAGAAGCGGGCGAAGGTCGTCACGATGGCGGACGGCTCCGACACGATCGCCGTGAGGACGATGGCCTTCCTGGGAGTCACGTTCGACCACCGCCTCGTCGACGGGGCGGAGGGGGACACCTTCATGAGCATCGTGAAGAACACGCTCGAGAACGAGCGTTGGACGGAGCTGGAGTCGCTCTGACCCGGCCCGTCGAGGTCGTCTCGCTTCTTTCCGGGGGCCGCGTCTCGTACGACGCGGCCCTTCGGCTTCAGGCCGAGGCCCGGGGGCGGGTCCTCGCGGGAGGGCGCGAGGCGCTCTTTCTCCTCGAGCACGAGGACGTCATCACGATCGGCCGGAACGCGGACCGGAAAGACCTCCTCGTCGCCGAGGGCTTCCTCGCCTCGAAGGGGATCGCGCTCCGGGAATCGGACCGGGGCGGAAAGCTGACGTTCCACGGCCCCGGGCAGCTCGTTTCCTACCCGGTCCTGAGCCTCGCCCCCGGCCGGAGAGACGTGCGAGGGTACGTCCACGACCTCGAGGAGACGCTCATCCGGACGGCCGCCGATTTCGGCGTCACGGCGGCGCGGAGCGATCTTCAAGGGCGCTGGGCCTCCGTCTGGGTCGGCAACGACAAGCTCGCCGCCATCGGCGTCCACCTCTCCCGCTGGGTCACGACGCACGGCGCGGCCCTGAACGTCTCGACCGACCTCTCCCGCTTCGCGTTGATCGTCCCGTGCGGCATCGCGGACGGCGGCGTCACGTCGCTCGCGCGGCTCCTCGCGCCGGCGGCCGCCCCGGCCCTCCCGGAGGTCGCAGCCCGCTTCCTGGCGAACTTCTGCGAGGTCTTCGACCGGAAGCCCGCCGCCTGACGGCGCCCGCCTCAGGCGGGACCGGACCCGGAAGCGCCTTTTCGGAAGGCCGCATCGAACTCCTTGTAAGCGGCCCGGATCTCGGTTCGCGCCGGCTTCTCCTGAACGAGGAAATGGAGAAATGCCGTCTTCCGGCTCGTGACCTTCGACTTCACCTTCGGGTCCATCAGCGCGTCGAGAAGGGCGGCCTCGACGGCCTTCAGGGTCCGGACGTCCACGGTAGCTCCCGTCCGGAGCGCCGTGACCAGTTCCTCGGCCGACCTTGCTCCGTCTCCCCCGAACGCCTTCAGAATCCGGGCGGCTTCCTCCGCCGCCCGGAGACGCCGCATGGAGCCGCGGTCGTCGGTCTCGCCCATGCCGTCCTCAAGTATGGCGTCGGGATGCCCGATGCGCCAGCGCCGTTAGACTCCCCGCGTGAGCGCGAAGCTCCCCGCCTTCCCCCCCTCCCCGGACCGCCCGGTCTACGGCGTCACGCCGCGCCCCGGGTGGCTGAAGGTGCGAATCTCGGAGACGGACGACTACCGGGAGGTCCGGACGCTCCTCGCGACGCGGAAGCTGAACACGGTCTGCGAGGAGGCCGAGTGCCCGAATCTCTTCGAGTGCTGGGGGCGCGAGCGGACGGCGACGTTCCTTCTCATGGGAGAGGTCTGCACGCGGCGCTGTGGGTTCTGCGCCGTGACCCAGGGGACGGGCCGGCCCCTCGACCCGGATGAGCCGCGGCGCGTGGCCGAAGCCGTCGGGGAGATGGGGGTCCGCCATGCCGTCGTCACCTCCGTGAACCGGGACGAGCTTCCGGACGGAGGGGCCGCGCACTTCGCCGCGACGATCCGGGCGATCCGCGCCCGCGCCCCCGGCGTCACCGTGGAGGTCCTGATCCCGGACTTCCTCGGGAGTGACTCCGCGCTCCGGACCGTTCTCGACGAGCGTCCGGAGGTGCTGAACCACAACATGGAGACGGTCGAGCGGCTCTACCGCCGCGTCCGGCCCGACGCCGTCTACGCCCGGTCTCTCGAGCTGCTCCGCCGCGCCGGACTCTTCCGCGACCGGGAGGCGCGCGCGATGCGGACGAAGTCCGGCCTCATGGCGGGGCTCGGCGAGACGACGGACGAGCTGAGACGGGCTCTCATCGACCTGAAGGAGCAGGGGACGGACGTCGTCACGATCGGACAGTATCTGCAGCCGCACGCGCGCCGGCTCCCGATCGAGCGGTACGTGACGCCGCAGGAGTTCGATGAACTGAGGGAATTCGGCGAGGGGATCGGGATTCCCCTCGTTCAGTCAGGCCCGCTCGTCCGTTCCAGCTATCACGCGAGGAAGGCCCTCGAAAACCGAGGATGAGAATCTCTTGCGGGGGGGACTGTGGTCCCCCCGGGCCCCCCCTAC
>JBBIPB010000198.1:0-2235 GCA_037443065.1 Acidobacteriota bacterium
ACCTCCTTCTCCTCGGAAAGATCCGCGAGGTCCTCGGCCGGAAGAAGGGCTCGCGAAAGGCCCCGCTCTACGACCTCGTCGTCCTCGACGCGCCCGCCACCGGCCACGCCCTCTCGCTCCTCCGGATCCCCCGCGCGATTCTCGCGACGACGCCGGCCGGACCGCTCCGGCGGATCGCCGGGGACCTCGACCGGCTCCTCGCCGACCCGTCCGCGTCGGCGCTCGTCGTCGTGGCCGAGCCAGCCGAGTTCGCGGCCCGGGAGGCCGAGGAGCTCTCCGCCGCCGCGGTCCGGGATGCCGGCCTCGCGACGGCGCTCGTCGTCGTGAACCGGATCGGCCGAAGCGGGCGGCCCGAGACGCTCCCCGAGACCCCCTTCCCAATCCTGCGAATCCCCGAGATCGACGTCGAGCGCCCAGGGGCATCGCGCCGGGAATCGTCCGAAGAGACCGGTTCTTCGAAAGGGGGAAAGAGGGCGGAGCCGTGCGGCGAGGCCGAGGCGTTCTTCGAGAAGTTTCTCTTCACCTTCGAAGAAATCGCGACCGCGCCGACGCGATTCGTCCGCAGGGGTGCGCCGGCTTCGCGTTCAGAACGGGAAGCAGAAGATCCCTCTCCTTTCCCTGTTCTCCCCCCGTCCCGCAGGCTCGACCTCGCCCCGTGGCTCGACGAGGCGCGGCTTCTCGTCCTCACGGGACCGGGCGGCGTCGGCAAGACGACTCTCGCGGCCGCCATCGGGATCGCCGCTGCACGGCGGGGACGGCGCGTTCTCGTCCTGACGGTCGACCCGGCGCGCCGCCTCGCCCAGGCTCTCGGCCTTCCGGAGGACGGAGAGCGGCCGGCGCGGCCGGCGCCGGTGCCGCTCGCCGGCCTGCCGAGAGGGGCGCGCCTTCTCGCCTTTCAGATCGACCCGAGAGCCACCTTCGAGCGGCTTCTCGCCCGCGTCGCCTCTCCCGCCGCTCTCGAGAGGATCCACCGGAACCGTCTCTACTCCGGCCTCGTCGACTCCCTCCCCGGCGTCCTCGAGTACATGGGAGTCGAGGCGCTGCACGAGCACGCGGCCGACGAGGGGATCGACCTCCTCGTCCTCGACACCCCTCCCGCGGCGCGCGGCCTCGACTTCCTCGCGGCCCCCGGCCGGATGGTGGAGCTGCTGGAGAACGACGCCCTCCGCTGGTTTCTCCGGAGCGACTCGCTTCTCTCCCGCGCTCTCTCCGGCGCCTCGCGCGGTGCCGCGGCCGTCCTGAAGCTGGCCGACAACGTTCTCGGCTTCGGCTTTCTCTCCGACCTCGGCGAGTTCTTCAGGGCTTTCGACGGCCTCTACGACGGGTTCCGGGAGCGGAGCCGCGAGATCTCCGCGCTGCTCCTCTCCGGCCGTTACCTCGTCGTCTCCTCCCCCGACCCCTCTCCCCTCACGAACTCCGGAGAGATCGCCTCAGCGCTCGTCTCGCGGGGCGCCGAGCCGGCGCTCCTTCTCAACCGCGTCCGCCGCGGGCACGCGCTGCCGGAGCTGCCGATCCCGCTCGCCTCCCTTCCCGCCCGTGCGCTCGCGGAGAGCGACCTTCCGGCTGCCGCCCTCCCCGAGGCGCTCGCGGCCCTTCTCTCCTGATCAGGCGAGCGGCGCGAGGAGGTCGGCGAGGCCGGAGGCGAGGACGGAGCGCGCCCCTTCTATCGCCGGCGCCGCCGGCCGGTCCGCGTCCCAGAAGGGGACCTTCGCGCGGAGGCGCCCGTGCGCCTCCTCGAGAAGCGCCGATGTCCGGAGCGGCCTCCGGAAGTCGATGGCCTGCGCCGCAGCTAGGTACTCGATCGCGAGGACCGTTTCCAGCATCCTGACGTTTCGCGCGAGCTTCCGCGCGGCGATGGGTCCCATGGACACGTGGTCTTCCTTCCCCGCCGACGTCGGGATCGAGTCGACCGAGGCCGGGAAGGAGTTCGACTTGCACTCCGAGACGAGGGCGGCGGCCGTCACGTGGATCATCATCAGGCCGGAGTTCAGCCCCCCCTCCCGCACGAGAAACGCGGGGAGGTCGCCCGAGAGCGCGGGGTTGACGAGCCGCTCCGTCCGGCGCTCGGAGATCGACGCGAGGTCCGTCGCGGCCGCGGCGAGGAGGTCGAAGACGAGCGCGACCGGCGCGGCGTGGAAGTTCCCCCCCGAGATCAACTCTCCCCGCCCCGGCTCGGCCCCGGTGAAGACCATCGGGTTGTCCGTGGCGGCGTTCATCTCGATCTCGACGACGCGC
>JBBIPB010000199.1:0-2233 GCA_037443065.1 Acidobacteriota bacterium
TCGAACATCTGCACGAACCAGGGGCTCTTCGCCCTCGCCGCGACGATGACCCTCTCCGTCCTCGGCAAGCAGGGCCTCCGCGAAACGGCCCTCCAGTGCCTCTCGAAGGCCGAGTACCTGAAGGCGGGCGTCCGGGCCGTTCCGGGCCCCTTTTCGGTCGCCGTCTCCGGCCGGACCTTCAACGAGTTCGCGATCCGGTGCGGCCCGCCGGTCCCGGACGTCCTCGAGCGCTGCGAGAAGAAGAAGATCCTCGGCGGGGTTCCGCTCGCGCGGCTCGCCCCCGAGGAGAAGGGATGGCACGACCTCCTGCTCGTGGCCGTCACGGAGCGGACGCCGCGGGAAGGGCTCGACGCCTTCCTCGACGTCCTGAGGAGCTACGAACGATGAGCGACCTCGGCACGCTCGACCGCCGCCGCCCGAGTGCCTCACTCTTCGACACGTACCGCCCCGGCCGGAAGGGGGTCCTCCTCCCGCCGCTCGACGTTCCGGAAGCCGACCCGGCCACACTTTACGGCGCGGCGCACCGGAGCGAGGTCCGTGGCGAGGTGGAAGCCTCGGAGGTGGATGTCGTCCGGCATTTCACGCGCCTCTCGCGGCTGAACTTCGCCATCGACACGGCGCTCTACTCGCTCGGCTCCTGCACGATGAAGCACAACCCGAGGCTGAACGAGGAGACCGCTCGTCTCCCGGGGTTCAACGACACTCACCCCTACGCGCCGGAGCACCTCTCGCAGGGAAACCTCGAGCTGATGTGGCGCCTCGAGGAAGCGCTCCGGGTCGTCACCGGGTTTGCGCGCGTCACACTCCAGCCGTCGGCCGGCGCGAACGGAGAGCTCACGAGCGTCCTCATGGTCCGCGCGGCTCACGTCGCGCGGGGGAATCCGCGCCGCAACATCCTCGTCCCCGACTCGGCGCACGGGACGAACCCGGCCTCGGCCCACTTCGCCGGATACGAGGTCGTCGAGATCCACTCCTCCGAGCGAGGGACGGTGGACCTCGCCGAGCTGGACTCCAAGCTGGACGGCGACGTCGCCGCGCTCATGATCACGGTGCCGAACACGCTCGGCGTCTTCGAGGACGAGATCCTGGAGATCGCCCGCCGCGTCCACGCGAAAGGGGCATATCTCTACCTCGACGGCGCGAACTTCAATGCCTTCGTCGGGAAGGTCCGGCCGGCGGACATGGGCGTCGACGTCATGCACATGAACCTGCACAAGACGTTCTCGACGCCGCACGGCGGCGGGGGTCCCGGCGCGGGACCGGTCGGCGTCGCGGAGGCGCTCGTCCCGTTCCTCCCGGTCCCGACGGTCGAGCGAAAGGGCGACCGCTTCGTCCTCGACCACGACCGCCCGGCGTCGATCGGGAAGATGCGGACCTTCTACGGGAACTTCGGCGTCCTCGT
This sequence comes from Acidobacteriota bacterium, assembly GCA_037443065.1. Taxonomy (GTDB): domain Bacteria; phylum Acidobacteriota; class Thermoanaerobaculia; order UBA5066; family UBA5066; genus DAOMFB01. The sequence continues at coordinate 1,403 of JBBIPB010000199.1, forward strand.
CCGGGCGCTCACCTACATCCTCTCGTACGGACGGTCGATTTCCGAGGTGGCCGAGAACGCCGTCCTGAACGCGAACTACCTCCGGAAGAGGCTCGCGCCCTACTACCATCTGAAGTACGACGCGCCGAGCTACCACGAGGTCGTCTTCGACGACAAGAGGCAGGCCGCTCTCGGCATCCACAACATCGACATCGCCAAGCGCCTCATGGACTACGGGTTCCACCCCCCCACGATGTCCTTCCCGCTCATCGTGCCGGGGGCGCTCATGATCGAGCCGACGGAGACCGAGCCGAAGGAGGAGCTGGACGCCTTCGCCGACGCGATGATCGCGATCGCCCGCGAGTGCGAGGAGAACCCCGACCTCGTGAAGACGGCTCCGCACACGACGCCGGTCACGCGTATCGGCGAGGCGGACCTCGCGCGCGAGGCGTCGAGAGTCGGGAACTTCGCCCCCGTCCTCCGGGCGAAGGTGGAGTGACGCTCTCGCGCTAACGCGGTCGGACCCGTCTAGACTTCGGGGGCCATGGCCTCCGCGCGGATCTCCTATCTCGACGGGCGCCGGCTCGCCCGGGCGATTCTGGCGGGGGCGCGGGCCGTCCGGGCGCAGCGGGAGCCGCTGAACCGGATCAACGTCTTCCCGGTCGCCGACAACGACACCGGTTCGAACCTCGTCGCGACGCTCGACCGCGTCGCGGCGGTCGTCTCGCAAACCCCGACGCCGAGCCTCGAGGACGTCGCACGCAAGGCGGCCGACGAGGCTCTCATGGGGGCGCGGGGAAACTCGGGAGCCATCTTCGCCCAGTTCCTCGAGGGGCTCGCCGAGGCGCTGAA
>JBBIPB010000200.1:0-2123 GCA_037443065.1 Acidobacteriota bacterium
TCTCGCAGGCGAAGCAGGGGAAGTACCTCCTGATGGCCTACCCGTTCGCGGCGGTTCTCCTCGCGGCCGCCGTCGGGGCGGCCGACCGGGAGAGTCGCCGGGGCGGCTCCGCCCCCCGGCTCCGGTTCTTCCGGGGCTGGGCGATCTTCGCGGGAGTCGCGCTTCTCGCGGCGGCCGTCGCTTTGCCGATCGAGGCCGCGCGGCGTTTTCCTCCGTACGCGTCCCTCGGACCGTGGGTCGCCGCACCGCTCGGCCTCGGAGGGCTGGGCGTCCTCGTCGTGGCCTGGCGCCGGCGGCGGGAAGCCGCCGCCGCGCTCCTCGCCCTCGCAGCGGCGGTCGGGGCGGGGGAGGCGGCCGTCTCGTCGGCCGTCTTTCCCGCCGTCGACGGGCGGAAGACGGGGCGCGCCTTCTACGAGCGGATCGCTCCCCGGTTCGCGCACGGCGAGCCGCTCGCGTACTACGGAAATCCCTACCGGTGCTACCCGATCCTCGTCCTCAACCGGAAAACGGCGCATACCCGGAACGAGGCAGAGCTTTCCGCGTGGCTCCGCGAAGAGCCGCGCGGAAGAGTCCTCCTGACCGAGGATCATCTGGGGACCTTTCGGGATCCTCTTCTGAAATCCCTCGTCGTCGTCGACCGGTCGCCTGTGGGTCAGGGAGACGTCGTCCTGATGGGGCTTCCGTGATTCTCCCCGAGTCGGATCTCGAGTTCGCATCGGAGCCGGTCCGTTATCCCGGTCGGCATGAGGTCGTGGATGCCGTGCTTCGCCGGAACGGCGACCACGTCCCGGTCGTCGTCAAGAAGACGCCTCGGAGCCTTCTCGACCGGCACGGCCGGACGCGCGCCGACCGCTCGTACGAGGTCGCAAAGGGACTGATTTCCCGCGGGATTCCGACCCCCGAGCCGCTCGGCGTCGTTCACCGGGACGTGGAGAGCTGGTACGTGAGCCGCCGTCTCGAGGGGGCGGCGCAGGTCCGCGAGTGGTTCCTCCAGCGCGACGACCCGGGCCGCGGGGCGCCGCGCCTTCGGATTCCGCTCGAGCAGGTGCTGGCCTCCCTCGGACGGCTCGCCCGGAAGATGCACGATTCGGGAGTTTTCTTCCGCGACTTCTCCGACGGGAACATCCTCGTGACGCGCGAGGGAGCCGGGTTCTCGATCTGGCTCGTCGACCTGACCCGGGCAAGGCTCGGCTGCGGCCCTCTCTCGCTCTGGAAACGGCTGCAGGATCTCTCCCGTCTCGGCCTGAACAAGCCCGAAGACCGGAAGCGTCTCCTCTGGAGCTACTTCGAACCCGAGTCCCCTCCGGATGGCGTCGTCTTCGCCCTCACTCTCTTTCGGAAGAGAATCGTGTTGTGGGACGACCTGAAGGCTTGGACGAGGCCCTGGCGGCGGCGGGGGGGGTCGTGACGCTATCCTTAGGGTTCCGAGCCTCTTAGAAGGTAAACCGCGATTGCGGAGGAAACGTCAAAAGGTGCGTGGGTGAGACTGGCCTTGCAGAGGTCTTCGGGTTTTCACGGGTCGGTCCAGACCGGATCGAGCGTGGAGCGCATCTCTTGAGGCCGGTGGAACGGGTTGCCGAAGACCCCGCCGTCGCCCGGCAGGAACTCGAGCGGGTCGAGATTGCGAAGATCGTCGCCGGCGAGGCGGACCGTTTCGAGTACTTCGTCCGGACGTACCAGAAGAAGATCTACCGGCTCGCCTTCACCCTTCTCCGCGATCCCGCCGAGGCGGACGGCCTGACGCAGGACGTCTTCGTGAAGGCGTGGCGGGCGCTTCCGGACTTCAAGGGAGGGTCCGCGTTCGAGACCTGGGTGACGCGGATCGCGATCAACGCCGTGCGGGACGTCGTCCGGCGGCGGCGGCCGGTCGTAGCGTTCGGCGACCTCCGGGGCGAGGGGGGGGAGGACGGACCGGAGATCCCGGCCCACCTCGATCCGGCCGACGGGACCTCTCCCGAGCGCGACCTCCTCTCGCGCGAGATCCGCCGCCGGATCGCGGACGCGCTCGTGGCGCTCTCGCCCCGGCAGCGCGCCGTCTTCGTGATGAAGCACTACGAGGAGCGCTCGATCGCCGAGATCGGCGCGGCCACGGGTCTGGACGAAGGGACGATCAAGTCCCACCT
>JBBIPB010000201.1:0-2091 GCA_037443065.1 Acidobacteriota bacterium
CCCCGTCGAGGAGGGCGTGCGTCGGAAGGATGACGTGGGCGCGGTCGGAGAGCTTCAGGTTCTCCCCGACGGCGACGCCGCTCGTCCGGAGGCCGTCGATCTCCCGGAGGAGGGCGCTCGGGTCGATGACGAGGCCGTTCCCGATGACGTTGACGATGCCCGCCCGGCAGATGCCGGAGGGGACGAGGCGGAGGGCGAAGTGCTTGTCCCCGAACTTGACGGTGTGGCCGGCGTTGTGGCCCCCCTGGTAGCGGGCCACGAGGTCGAACGACGGGGAGATCAGGTCGACGATCTTCCCCTTCCCTTCATCACCCCACTGGCCCCCGACGACGGCGACGGCGCATCCGCGGACTTCTTTCACCAGACGATGTTAACCGAGGCTGTCGCGTGCCGTAACCTTTTGACCGGCTGCGCCGTAACCTGTCGGAATATAGCCCCGACGGAGGTTGTCATGTCGTCGATCTCTCTCCTGGCGCTCGCGGCCTTTCTGCTCGCTGCGCAGCCGACGGCCTCGGCGGCATCTGACGCCGCGGTGCCGGCCGAGCGGCTCCGTACCGTCCGCACGGAGCTGGATCTTCGCGTGGATCTGGCCGAGCAGCGTCTGGATGGAACGGCGCGGGTGACGGCAAGGAATGAAGGGTCCGTCCCGGTTCGGGAGGTTCCGTTTCTCCTCTACCGCCTCCTGACCGTCCGAGGCGTCCAGGATACGGGCGGCGTCCCGCTGCCATTCACGCAGCAGGTCATCGCCTTCGAAGACGAGCCGCGCAAGCAGGTGACAAGCGTCGTCGTCGCCCTCCCGAAGGCCCTCGGTCCCGGCGAAGCGGTGTCGGTCGAGGTTGCTTACGGGGGGTTCCTCGCCGGCTACGTCGAGACCGGCTCCCTCTACATCAAGGACCGGATCTCGGAGGAGTTCTCCATCGTGCGGGAGGACTGCGAGGCCTATCCGACGGTTGGACCGGCTTCGAACCGGGGCCGCCGCGAGGCGGGGCTCCAGACCTTCGACTGGGCCGCCCGGATCACCGTCCCTTCCTCGCACGTCGTCGCCTCGGGAGGGGAGCTCGTCGAGCGCGTGACGAAGAGCGGCTGGAGGACGTTCGTCTACCGGGGCGTCCGGCCCGCCTGGCGTCTGGACTTCGCGATCGCGCGGTACGAGATCGTCGAGAAGGCCCCGCTCCGGATCTTCTGTCTGCCGGGGGATGCGCCGGGCGGGGAGCGGCTCCTCAAGGCAGGAGCGGCCGCCCTCCAGGACCTCGAGCGCCGGTTCGGACCGCGTCCCGGGGCCGGCGGGCTCGCCGTCATCGAGATTCCGGACGGCTGGGGCTCGCAGGCCAGCGAGGCGGCGATCATCCAGTCGGCGGCGGCGTTCCGGGACCCGGCGAGGACCCGCGAGCTCTACCACGAGCTGACGCATCTCTGGAACCCGCCGTCGCTCGACCGCCCGGACAGCCGCTGGAACGAGGGACTCGCGACCTTTCTCGAGGATCTGCTCACCGAACGCCTCGACGGCCGGCCGGCCGTCCGGAAAGGGGTCGATTGGATGGCGAAGCACCTCCGGGAGCGCCTGCCCGCGGAGCCGAGGCTCGCCCGGGTCCCGATGCGCGACTACGGCCGGGAAGACCTGACGGGCGATTCGTACAGCGTCGGAGGACTCCTTTTCTACCTTCTCTACCAGGCATCCGGAGAAAAGACGTTCGACGCGATCCTGCGCGGCTTCATCGAAGCGAGCCGGGAGCGCGGGGGCCGCGCGTCGGATCTCGCCGCGCGGGCGAAGCTGCTCGGCGGCGATGGGGCGGACCGGCTCTTTCGGGAGTGGTTTGAAACGGCGGCGTGGGCGGACCTCCTCTCGCACGCGGCGACCGTCGAGGAACTCGTACCGCGCTACCGCCCGCCCGGGTGAAGAACCGCGCGTCTGCGAGAATCGGAGGCCGTGACCGAGCCGATCCTTCTCACCGGCGACGACCTGACGATCGAGGATCTCGTCGCCGTCGCGCGCTCGGGCGCTCGTGTCGCGCTCGCCCCGGCGGCGCTCGGACGCGTCGACGCCGCGCGGGCCGTCATCGAGCGCGCGATCCTCGAGGATCGGGTCGTCTA
>JBBIPB010000202.1:0-2060 GCA_037443065.1 Acidobacteriota bacterium
ATCCCGATCCGGGCGAAGGAGAGCTGGTCCGACCGGTAGAACGAGCCGCGGTCGGGAAACTGGTCTGGGACGAGGATGCGCCCCTGCGCGGCCGCGACCTCGCGCGCCAGCATGTCGAGGCTCGACTTTCCCATCCCGATCTGGGAGATGTCGTGCGTCCGCCCCCAGATGCTCGCCCCGTCCATGTTGATGTTCGCCGCGATCCGCCCCGCGGGAAGGGGGAGATGCGCGGCGAGGTAGCGCGAGCCGAGGAGCCCCTGCTCCTCGCCGGCCACGAACGCGAAGTAGAGCGTCCGTTTCGGGCGCTCGGGCATGGAGGTGACAGCGCGCGCGATCGCGAGGAGTGCCGACACCCCCGAGGCGTTGTCGAGGGCGCCGTGGTAGATCGCGTCGCCACCGTCCTTCCCGGCCCCGGCCTTCTTCCCGAAGTGGTCGTGGTGGGTCGAGAAGAGGACGGCCTCGCGCGCCAGGACCGGATCACCTCCCGGCAGCTTCCCGACGACGTTTCCCGAGAGGACGTGCCGCACGGCGTTCCGAAGCGACAGGGAGAGCGTGACGCCGAGGGGAACGGGACGGAAGTCGCGCGACTTCGCAGAGGCGACGAGGGCGTCGAGGTCCTTCCCACCGAGCGCCGCGAGCCGCTTCGTCGCCTCTTCGGTCATCCACATCCGGACGGGGACGTCGCGCTCCCCCTCGCCGGGGAGAGAGAAGTTTTCGTTTCCCCACGAGGTGCGGACCACCTGCCACGGGTAGCCGGCCGACGGCGTCGTGTGGAGGACGACCGCCCCCGCCGCCCCGTGTCTGGCGGCCATCTCGTACTTGTAGTCCCAGCGGCCGTAGTAGAGGCGTGTCTTCCCCGCGAAGATCGACGGGTCGTCCTCCGGGTCGTTGTTCATGAAGACGAGGACCTTCCCCTTGAGGTCCGCCCCCTTGTAGTCGTCCCACTGGTACTCGGGAGCGACGATCCCGTACCCGACGAAGACGACCTCCTTTGCATCGATCGAAACGGAGGGCTCTTCCTTCTGCGTCATCGCGACGAAGTCCGTCAGCGGTGCGAAGTCGAGAGTCGACCCTCCCTTTGCCACGGTCAGCGGTCCCGAAGGCGTCACCTTCGTCCCGACGAGGCCGACCGGCTGGAGGAAGCCTCCCCCGGGCGCTCCGGGGAAAAGCCCCATCTTCTCCATCTCCGTGGCGAGATAGAGCCGCGTGATCGAATCGGCCCGGCTCCCCGGTCCGCGCCCTTCGAGGAGGTCGTCGGCCAGGAAGCGGACGGTGCCGCGCAGCTCGTCCGCACCGATCCGCGCCGCCGCGGCGGTCTCGGCGGGCGGGTACGGAGCGGGTACGGGCTGGGCGTAAGAGACGGCGGAGAGGGTCAGCGAGAGGGCGAGAACGGAGAAGAGGCGCTTCATGGACCGAGTGTAACCTCTGGCTCGTGCTCCCCCCGCCGACCTTCCTCGTCCGGCTCGTCTTCGCCGTGGCGATCGGCACGCTCGGCCTTCTCGCCCTTCTCGTCTGCCTCGCGTGGCGATTCCGGCCGGCCGTTGCGCTCTACTCCGCCCTCGCACTCGCCGTCTCGTTCCACCTCGCCCGTCCGTTCGTGAGACCCCGGCTCGTCGATGCGGCCACCGCTTCTCTCGGCCGGCTGGACACGCTCTTCGCGTTCCTGATCCCCCTCTTCGCGCTCGGCGTCCTCTTCGCCCTCGGGCGCGACCGCCGCCGCCCGGCGCGAAGCGCAGCGCTCCTCTTCGTCGCCACCGGCACGCTCCTCCTCGGGGCGCTCGGGGATGTCGCCATCGCCCGACAGATCCTCGTCGTCCGGTCGAACGTGCCGTTCCTCGGGGCCGGGTTCCTCGTCTTCTCGGTCGTCCTCATCGTCGTCCTCGCGGACGACGACAAACGCCTCCGCGTCGCGGCCACGACCGACCCTCTGACCGGCCTCGCAAACCGTGCCGCGTTCCTCGAGCGCTCCCGGCTCGAGGTTCAGCGCGCGGAGCGGTCGGGGCGTCCGCTCGCCGTCGTCCTCCTCGACCTCGACCGGTTCAAGTCCGTGAACGACCGGT
>JBBIPB010000203.1:0-2053 GCA_037443065.1 Acidobacteriota bacterium
ACGGGATGGCCGGGCTTCGCCTCGGCTACGCCGTCGGGTCGAAGGAGCGGATCGCCGCGATGGCGAGATTCGCCTCGTTCTCGAACGCGAACGCCGCCGTCCTGGCGGCCGCCGTCGCGGGACTCACGGATGACGAGAGCGTCCAGCGGACGCGGAAGAAGCTGAATGACACGCGGCACTGGCTCGCTTCGGAGATGGCACGTCAGGGGCGGCGGACGATCCCGTCCGAGGCCAACTTCATGATGATCGACGTCGGGCGCGACACGGCGCCCCTGATCGAGGAGTTCCGGAAGAAGAACATCCTCGTCGGCCGCCGGTTCCCGTCGCTCCCGACCTGGCTCCGGATCACGATCGGGACGCCGGACGAGATGACCGCATTCGTTCGGACGCTCGAAGGGATCGTCCCGGCGAAAGCCGCGGCCTGACGGCAGACGGCGCGGGCCGTCTCGCGGCGAACCGGATCACCCGCGTCCCGGATCCCAGTCGTCCTCCTCGTCCTCCTCGATCTTCCCGGGCGGGCGCGGCTTCTCCGGTTCCTGCACGGTCATGAGGGGTGGCAGACCTTTCGACCGCATCGTCTCGTCGAAGGCCGGGATCGTCTTCGCGTAGAGCTCTTCGAACGACTTCCGCACTTCCGCGAGCTGGCCCGAGAGAAGCTGGTAGACGTCCAGCTCCGGGCCGGTCGGCCCGAGGTCGGCGTTCCCCGAGACGTCGCCTCCCCCGGTCCCGGACTCCGCCTGCAGCCAGACGAGCTTCAGGTAGAGCTGCAGCGGTCCCCGGAAGGACTTGAGGTCGGCCTCGGCCAGCGTCGGCTGGAGGAGCCGGTCCTCGACGGCCCGGATCTTCGCCTCGACGCCGTCGACCGCGTCGCGCACGTCGGCCGGCGCTTCGCCCGCCTTCATCATCTTCCGGAGCGACTCGAGCTGCTTCCGGCTCCACTCGGTCCGGTTGATCATCCCGGCCGCTTCGTTGATGTCGCGGTAGAGCGCGAGCGAGAGCCGGGTCGCCGCGTCGATGTCGGCGGGGGTCCCGGCGGAGTTCGGATCCTTCCGCACTTCGAGCGTCCGGGTCAGTTCCTTCCCCTCCACGGTGAGCTTCACTCTGTAGGTCCCGGGCGGGACCAGCGGGCCCTTCCGCGGACCGTCGATCCCGTAGTAGAAGATTCCCCGAGCGTCCTTCCCGCGGAAGCGCTTCTCCTCCCAGAGGTGCCGGTTGCCCGGCGGCGTCGTCCGGAGATGGACGTCGCGCGTCGGCTCGTACCGGAGATCCCACGCGACGCGGTTCATCGCCGCCTTCCCCGTTCCCGGAAGCGTCCGGACCGTCTTGCCCGCCGCGTCGAGAATCGTGATCTCGACCTTCGGCTTCGGGGTGTCCGACTCCTCCTCGCCGGCCGGATCCTTTGCGGCCTCCGGAAGCGCGTCCTTGAGCCAGTAGTTGAGGATGGCGCCGTACGGAGGGTTCTGCCCGCGTGCCGTCCCGGAGGGCGCGAGGTTCGGCTGCGAGACCGGGCGAAAGCGATACGCGGGGCGCGGCTCGAAAAGGTGGGCCGGCGAGCCGCGGACGGAGTCCGTCAGCTGCTCGAGCGGCGTGACGTCATCGAGAATCCAGAAGCCTCGCCCGTACGTCCCGACGACGAGGTCGCGGAAGTGCTCCTGTACGGTCAGCCAGTAGACGGGCGCGTGCGGCAGCTTCCCCTGAAGCGGCTGCCAGCTTCCGCCGTCGTTCCACGAGACGTAGAGCGCGTTCTCGGTGCCGGCGTAGAGGAGTCCCTTCCGGACGGGGTCCTCGCGGACGACGTGGACGTAGCTCAGAGGGCTCTTCGGGATGTTCGAGCTGATCGACGTCCAGGTCTTCCCGTAGTCGGTCGTCTTGTAGAGGAAGGGGTCGCGACCGTCGACCTGGTGGAAGTCGACCGAGACGTAGCTGGTGCCCGCGTCGAAGCGCGAGGGCTCGACGCTCCCCACCGTCCCCTTCGGCGGGAGTCCCTTGATGTTCGGCGTGACGTTCGTCCAGCTCTTCCCGCCGTCCCGCGTCACCTGGACGAGGCCGTCGT
>JBBIPB010000204.1:0-2041 GCA_037443065.1 Acidobacteriota bacterium
GCTGCAAGGTGTGCCGCGACAAGCGGAAGACCGGCGGCTTCGGCGACGGCGGCGCCCGCCAGCTCTACAACGTGACGTGTGACGCGTGCGGCAAGGCCACGCAGGTTCCGTTCAACCCGACGAACGGCAAACCCGTCTACTGCCGCGACTGCTACCGCGACCGCCGCACCAGCAGCCGCTGAAAGCGTATCCGGAGCCCCGGGGCCCGCAAGGGTCCCGGGGCTTGATTTTTCTCGAAAAGGGAGCGCCTCCCTGAGGGCGGCTGCTTCCCGTCCCTTCGGGAGGTTTCCGTGACCGACCAGAAGACCGGAAAGCCTCCCTCGTTCGACACCCTCTGCATCCACGCGGGGCAGGAGCCCGAGCCGGTGACCGGCGCCGTGGCCGTCCCGATCTTCCAGACCTCCACCTACGTCCAGGAGGCGTTCGGCAGGCCGCGCGGCGGGTTCGAATACGCCCGGACGAAGAACCCCACCCGGCTCGCCCTCGAAGAGCTTCTCGCGGCGCTCGAGGGAGGGGCCTCCGCGCACGCCTTCGCCTCGGGGATGGCGGCGATCTCGACGATGTCCCTCGCGCTCCTCGCGGGGGGCGACCACGTCCTCGTCAGCTCCGGCGTCTACGGCGGGACCTACCGCTTCTTCTCGAAAGTTCTCTCCACATTCGGCGTCCGCTTCGACTACGTCGACACGGCCGATCTCGCGGCCGTCCGGGGAGGGGTCCGTCCCGAAACGCGGCTAATCTACGCCGAAACCCCGACGAACCCGACGATGGGGATCGCCGACCTTGCCGCGCTCGCGGGTGTGGCCCGGGAAGCCTCCGCGGCGCACGGCGCCAGGGTCCGCCTCGCCGTCGACAACACTTTCGCCACCCCCTTCTTCCAGCGCCCCCTCGCCCTCGGCGCCGACGTCGTCCTCCACTCGACGACGAAGTACCTCAACGGCCACTCCGACTCGGTCGGAGGCGCAGTCGTCTGTGCGGACGCGGCGGATGGCAAGAAGATCGGCTTCGTCCAGAACGCGGTCGGCGCGATCCTCTCCCCCTTCGACTCCTTCCTCGTCATGCGCGGCATCAAGACCCTGCCGGTCCGGATGCGCGCCCACGACGCGGGCGGTCGGTCGGTCGCGGCGTGGCTGAAGGCTCACCCGAAAGTCCGGCGCGTCCTCTACCCGGGCCTTCCGGAACATCCCGGCCACGCCGTCGCCGCCCGGCAGATGACGGGCTTCGGCGGGATGATCTCGTTCGATCTCGGGTCGGAAGCGGCCGTCCGGCGGCTTCTCGACCGGGTGAAGCTCTGCGCCCTCGGCGAGTCGCTCGGCGGCGTCGAGAGCCTCATCTCGCACCCCGCCACCATGACGCACGCCTCGGTCGAGCCGGCGGAGCGGGAACGGCGGGGGATCACGCCGGGGCTCGTCCGGCTCTCCGTCGGGATCGAGGACGTCGCCGACATCCTCGCCGACCTCGACGCGGCGCTCGCCGCGGTTTAGCGGGCGGGTCTCTTCGCTGGCGTCTTTTTCTTCCGCGGGGCCGCGGGGCGCCGGGGCGTGGAGGAGTCGACGACCCACTTTGCGAAAAGCGCGTCCGCGTGGGCCGTGGAGAAACCGAGGATCTCGGGAAGCTCGTAGACGTTCAGCCGCTTGATCGCGTCCCTGACGGCGTGGAAGTTCTCCGGCGCCGTCTTCACGAAGAGCATCCACTCCGTGTCGTCGTTCACCTTCCCCTTGAAGAAGAAGACCGACCGGATGCGCGCGACGATGTTCACGCAGGCAGCGAGGTGCTTGCCGACGAGGTCGTGCGCGATGTCGAGGGCCTGCTGCTCCGTCCCGACGGTCGTGACGACGACGAGCAGAGACGCGGGGGGACCCTTCGGGCTCTTCATGGCGAAACGGTAGGGACGCCCGGGGAGTGGCGTCAAGGGAGGAAGATGCACCATCGGCCCTCCGGCAGACGGCTGGCCGATCCGCGTGCTACCCTTTCGGGGAGTGGGGGCGTACCGGTTTCGACGGGGCATCCTGCGATCGAGGAGCACGCCGAGCATGCCGTCTGA